>JBBRVR010000019.1:0-40873 GCA_038246695.1 Sphingomonadales bacterium | reverse complement strand
CCTGCCGCGCTGCATCCAGCATCTGTTCGCGGGCGAAATCGAACCCGCCCCAGTAATTGATATCGCTGCCACGCGCCTTGATCGACAATGGCAGGTCAAGTTCGCGCGCGATGATCGCGGCGGCGGGACCATCGGGAAAGAAATATTGTGCGTCGATCACATCAATCGGCGTTTCGGCATGGATCGCGCGAGCGATGGGCAGCGCAGCGCGGGCGATGGTGGCGGCATTGCGGCGCGCGCCAATTTTGGGGATCAGTGTGAAGCGCGGGCGGTACACCTCGACGCCACCGTGATTGCCGCGCTCCTCCAGCTCGCTCAGCGCCTTGTAACGGGGGAGGGCGGTGGCAAGCCCCAGAGGCGGCAGGCCGATCGGATTGATGACGCTCACGCGCCACGCCTCGTCCGCACGTTCAGGTGGCAGCCGCCGACGCGCCAGCCCTTCGAGCGAGCGCGCAACGAACGTGCCGAAGCGCGGATTGGCCGCGTTGGGATAGATCGTGCTGAGCGCCAGAACGTGCTTCACGCCGCGCTCCGTATGGCAGCGGAGCGTAAGATATATGACGAGGTGCGGCTCATAATTTGCGGACCAGCATTTGCGTCACCCCGATCCAGGCGGGATTGTCGATAACTTGCTGTTTCGTCCCGCTTTGCACCGGCAGCACACCCACCAGAGTGCCGCGATGGTCAATCAGGCGTCCGAACACATAACGCCCGCCGGGACGCGGCACCAGACAGTCGCGGTTGATCGCGCTCGCCGCCTGCGCCGGGTCGATCCGGCTCAGCCAGACAAGGTCGCCCGTGCGGTATTCACCCACGGCGGCGGTCACTTCCAATACCATCATCGCTGTAGTGTTGCTGCCCTGTGCGAGCTCGTGCGGCAGCACCGCCTCGCGCGGGGTGGGCAGCGCCTGTGCCTCGGCAAGGCCAAGTTCCGCGACCACTTGCGGGCGGGGTTGCTGATCGGAGCGAACCAGATGCTGCGGATCGATGCCCAGCGCGGCGCCGATGCGGTCCATCCAATTGACCGAAAGCGTGCGCGTTCCGGTTTCCAGGCGCCCGATCGTCTGCGCAGTGGTGGCCGGGGTGCAGGCCTCTGCCAGCTCGGCCAGCGTCATCCCCTTGGCCTTGCGGATTTCGCGGATGCGATTGATCATGTGGGTCTCCGGCTGCGAATGCGATTTAACCAAATCGGTTTTAGCTTTCCTACAGATTTGCACATTTGGCAAGGCAGCGTCTCCGCGCTCTATCGCGCGTCGAAAGGGATACCGCATGATGAAACGGCAAATGGTTGAGCGCGAACTGACATCCGAAGGGCCGGTTCGCAGCGGCACCGCGGCGAACGCAAAGGGCGAACCGCGCAGCGTCTCTGTCAATATCGGCGAATCGCCGATCGCCTGGCTGCATGCGCGCGGCCATCTCGACAACCGCCTGTTCGACGCGGGCGAGGCGCTCCGCAGTGATTACGAGCGTGCGCAATTGTCACCCAATGTGACGATGCGTTGGGATGCGGTGCGGATCAAATCGACCGGAGACCACGGCCTGTCCCCGACAGAGAAACAGATCGCAGCCAAGCGCCGTTTTCACGAGGCTCTGGCGCAAGCGGGCAAGGGGCTGGAGGACATTCTGTGGCGCGTCGTATGCGCTGGCGAGGGCCTGCCAGAGGCGGAAAAATCGCTCGGCTGGCCCGCGCGCAGTGGCAAGCTGGTCCTGCGCCTCGCGCTGGACCGGGTGGCCGATTACTACCGGATCAGGTGAAAGCGATTCCGCAAAGTGTCAACTTCGCCAATCCAGCCTGAACGCGAGCATTTCTGCGGGGTTCGGGGCGGATTGGCGGGGGTGACAGGGTGTCAAATGTGTCAACTTCGCTTGAGGACAATTCCAGCCGCGTTTCGTCAGTCCTCGGCATCGTAGAAGAAGCGTTCCTCGACGATCTTGCCATCCTGCACGGTGTAAAGCCCGACCTCGGTCGTTTGGGTGCGTTCGCCGTTCATCGTCACGTCCATCGTGTATCGGATCGCGAACTGATCGCCAAAGACATAGGGCCCTTGAATCGAGCTGGAGTGCATTTCAGTGTTGGCTTCCCACCATGCGTGTTTTTGCAGCAGCGCATCGCGCCCCTCGACCCGAGCCATTTCGCCCTCTTGCGGTTCAAGACTGACGATATCGTCGGACCAATATGCCTGATAGCCTGCCTGATCCTCCTCGATCATCAGCTTCACGAAATCGCGCGCCAGTTCCCGTGTATCCATTGCTGCCTCCTGCGTAGAAGGGCGATTGTATCAAGCGATGATGTCAGAATTCGGACGGCTTACCCCTCGACCCGCTCTGCGATGTCGAGCCAGCGTTCCTCCGCCTCGTCCTTTTCACGGCGCGCGTTTTCGATCCCCTTGGAGATAGTGGCGAATCGCTGCGGATCGCTGGCGAAAAGGTCGGGGTCGGCAAGGATCGTCTCGCCCTTCGTGATCGCTGTATCCAACTCCTCGATCCGGGCAGGCAGCAATTCGTAGTCGCGCTGATCCTTGTACGACAGCTTCTCCGATTTCGGCGGGGGAGGAGCCGGCGCGGCGGCGGAATTTTCGGCAGGTTTCGATTTGCCGACGACGCGCTTTTCACGCTTGGCTTCCCAGTCCTCGTAACCGCCTGCGACGATATCGACCTTGCCCGATCCATCAAGGCCAAGCGTCACCGTCACCGTCTTGTCGAGGAAATCGCGATCATGGCTGACGATCAGCACTGTGCCATCGAAATCCGCGATCACTTCCTGCAACAGATCGAGCGTTTCGAGATCGAGATCGTTTGTCGGCTCATCCAGCACGAGCAGGTTTGCGGTCCGCGCGAATTCACGGGCGAGCAGCAGGCGAGAGCGTTCCCCGCCCGAAAGGATGCCGACCCTGGTGTCGACGATCTTGGGATCGAACAGGAAGTCCTTGAGGTAGGCTTGCACGTGTTTGCGCACCCCCCGCACGTCGATCCAGTCGCCGCCCTCGGCCAAAATGTCGCGCACACTGGCGCCGGGTTCGAGCAGTTTGCGCTGCTGGTCGATCATCACGCCCGAAAGCGTGGATGCGCGCGTGATCGTACCGGTGTCGGGCTCAAGATCGCCGGTCAGCATTCTCAGAAGCGTCGTCTTGCCCGCACCATTCGAACCCACGATGCCAATGCGATCACCGTTCTGGATGCGCAGGCTGAACGGCTTGATCACTTCGCGCCGCTCCGCGCCTTCGCCAAATGCCTTGGAGATACCTTCGGCCACAATCACGGACTTCGATTTGAAGTCATCGTCGCTCGCCAGCTTGAGTTTGGCAGAGCCGCTGTCGGAAATCATCGCGGCGCGGGTCGCGCGCATCTGCCACAGTTTTTCGAGGCGGCCCTGATTACGCTTGCGCCGCGCAGTAACGCCACGTTCGAGCCAGTGCGCCTCCAGTTTCAGCTTGGCATCCATCTTTTCCGCGGCGCGCGCTTCCTCGGCATAGACCTGCTCTTCCCACGCCTCATACCCGCCAAAGCCAACCTCCTTGCGCCGTAAGCTGCCCCGGTCCAGCCACAGCGTCGCGCGGGTCAGTCGTTTAAGGAAAGTTCGGTCGTGGCTGATTGTGACGAACGCGCCTTTGTACCGGGTCAGCCAGTCTTCCAGCCAGTCAATCGCGGAAAGATCGAGATGGTTGGTCGGCTCATCCAGCATCAGCAGATCGGGGTCCTGCGCCAGCGCCTGCGCGATGGCGGCGCGGCGGCGCTCGCCCCCGCTGGCGGTGCCCGCGTCGGTCGTCATGTCGATGCCAAGTTGTCCGGCGATCGCTTCTACCTCGTGCACGGCGGGCGGATGGTCACCCGCCAGCGCGAAATCCATCAGTGTGTCGTATTGGGAGAAATCGGGATCCTGCTCCAGAAACACGATCCGCATGTTGGGCTTTACTCGCCGAGTGCCGCGATCCATCTCGATCCGGTCATCGATCAGTTTGAGCAGCGTCGTCTTGCCCGCGCCATTGCGCCCGATCAGCGCCAGGCGGTCACCGGGCAGAATGTGGAGATCAATCGGTTCTGCACCCTGTCCGGGCTGCGGTCCGCCAAACAGCCAGCGGCCGCCCTGTTGCAGGCCAAGCCCTTCGAGGCTGAGGATCGGTGGTTGCGCCATAATCGCCGCCAAGTAGGGGCTTGCGCCAGCGCTCACAAGTCGGTTCAGTGCGGCGAAAGGCGCGACAACCCATTTGAGCGCCATTGGAGGAATATTTCATGAAACGCATTCTTGTTGTCGCTGGCGTCGCTTTTGCCGTTCCGGTGTTCGTTGCAGCACCCGCCCACGCCGCCAGTATCGAGATCGAGGCGGAAGGCCCCGTCATCGAACTCAATATTTATGAAAGCATCGAGGCAGAGCCCGATATCGTCGAAATCGGCGCTGGCGTCAGCACGACTGCCCCGACCGCCGTGGAAGCGATGCGGCAGAATGCGGTCCAGATGCAGAGTGTGATTGACCGGATCAAGCGGCTGGGCGTGGCGGAAAAGGACATCCAGACTTCGGGCATCAATCTTAACGCACGGTACGATTACAACCGCACAACGGAGCAAAACGTCTTCGCCGGGTATCAGGTTTCCAACCGGGTGAGCGTGAAACTGCGCAAGATCGAGGAGACCGGCGCGGTGCTCGATGCGCTGGTGGTGGCGGGCGCGACCGATCTTTCGGGCCCCAGCTTCAGCATCGAGGATAATACCGCCGCCAAGACGACCGCCCGTAAGCGCGCGATCGAGCGGGCTAATGCGCGCGCTGCCGAATATGCCGCAATGCTGGGTCATGACGAATACAAAGTGCTGGAAATCAACGAATCGATCTCCGGCAATGGTGCGCCAATGGTGGAGACTGCGATGCGCTCTGCCGACATTCAATTGACCGCTTCACCAAAGTCGCCGGTTCAACCGGGCATGGTCAGCACCGGCGTATCGTTGACGATCAAATATGAACTGGTCGATGACGAGGAAGCGGGCGGCGCAGAGGAATAAGGCGCAGCCAGAGATGAAACCCGCTGCGATACAGGCCTGAATGGTTTGGTGCGGCGGCATTCACAGCTTGTTCAACGCATTGGCGATAGGCACTGGATTGTGATGAAACGCAACCGCTTCTGGATTTCCGCTTCCCTTGCCTTGCTGGCACTTGCCGGTGGCGGGCTGTCTGCCACGGCAGATCAGGCTCTCGCCGCGCAGGACAAGTCGCGCACCGATCAGGGCGAGGCGCGCAAGGAGATGCAAGCGGGTAACCAGCTTTCCCTGCGTGAGATTGAGCGTCGGATCCTGCCGCAAATGCAGAACAGCGAGTATCTTGGCCCCGCCTATGATGCCGTCGCGCATGCCTATCGCCTGAAGTTCATCAAGGATGGCCGTGTGACCTATGTCGATGTCGACGCGCGCTCTGGCCGCATCATCAACCGTTCGCGCTGAGCGATAACGTCATGTCGAACCGGGGAAAAGCCCGAATGATGAACCACCCCGCTTGCTTGACCTTGCGCCGTGAAGCGCCCACCAAGCGGCGCAGGAATATACAGCGAATTGGGGACCCATGCGCATCCTGATTGTCGAAGACGAACCCACTCTTGGCCAACAGCTCAAATCGACGCTGGAACAGACCGGCTATGCCGTTGACCTGTCCACCGATGGTGAGGATGGGCATTACCTTGGCAGTACCGAGGATTACGACGCATGCGTGCTCGATCTTGGTTTGCCCGAGATTGACGGGTTGAGCGTGCTGGGAATGTGGCGCAAGGAAGGCCGAGACTTTCCGGTGCTGGTCCTCACTGCGCGTGACAGCTGGTCCGACAAGGTTGCAGGGCTGGACGCGGGTGCGGACGATTACCTGGCCAAGCCATTCCAGACCGAAGAACTGATCGCCCGCCTGCGCGCGCTCATCCGACGCGCTTCGGGCAACACTTCATCTGAATTGACGGCGGGGCAGGTGCGGCTTGATACGCGTTCGGGCCGGGTGACACTCGATGGTGAGCCGGTGAAACTGACCGCGCAGGAATACAAGCTGCTCAGCTATCTGATGCACCACAAGGGCAAGGTCGTCAGCCGCACAGAATTGATCGAACATATCTATGACCAGGACTTTGATCGCGATTCCAATACGATCGAAGTCTTTGTTACCCGCATTCGCAAGAAACTTGGCGCAGAAGTGATAACGACAATCCGTGGACTTGGTTACAGCCTCGACGACCCCGCAGACGCTCCCAGAGCGTAATCACGCGCGCGACGGTCTGTCCGGATCAACGGGTTCGCCCGGATCGCGGGCAGGGGTCACGCCTGCGGGGGAGGCTCTGACGATTACGCCGTCTGCATCCACTGCTCCTGCGTCAGAAAAGCCCACGCGTCGCGGCAGTCTCGCCCGGCGTATGGGGATGATCGCCGCGATCTGGATTTCGGTGCTGTTGCTGGGCGGAGGCATCGCGCTCGACCGCACGCTGAACGCGCAGGTCCAGGAAAATTTCGACGAACAGCTCGAATATATCCTCACTGCGATGATTGCTTCGGCGGAAATAGACCCGGTTGGTGAGGTTTATTTCAACCTGCGGCTGGGTGACCAGCGGTTTCTGGAGCCCAACAGCGGACTTTATTACCAGGTCAGCGGCGGCGATTCGATCCCCTACCCCTCGCGCAGTCTGTGGGACCGCGAATTGCAGGTGCGCGGCGTGGTTGCCGAGGGTGACGGTTTCGACAGCGATGTCGTCTTCTACAATTCCGATCAAATCCCCGGAGAGCCCCTGCGCATTGCAGAGCGTACCGTTATCCTGCCCGGCAGCGAGACGCGCTGGACCTTTGCAGTCGCCAGCGCGACAGGCGAGATCAACGAGCAGCTTCAACGGCTGCGGCTGATCCTGATCTGGAGTTTTGCCGTGCTAGGGCTTGGCCTGATGGTCATGGCGCTGCTACAGATTCGTTATGGCCTGTCACCCCTGCGCCGGGTGCGCGCGGCGCTATCGAAACTGCGGACCACAGGCGCGAACCGCATTACCGAGCCCTTGCCCAGCGAGGTACAGCCGCTGGTTGAGGAAGTGAACGCGCTGCTTGACCATACGGAGCGGCAGGCGGACGAAGCGCGCACCCATGCGGGCAACCTCGCTCATGCGCTCAAGACCCCGCTGACGGTGCTGACCAACGCCGCGACCGCGCGCGACCCCGATCTCAATCAGGCAGTGTTCCGCGAGACGCGCACGATGCAGCGCCATGTCGACCACCATCTCGCCCGCGCCCGCGCCGTGGGCCGCCGAGCGGTGGGCCACGCCCGCACCAATGTACGCGCCAGTGCCGAAGCTGTGCGGCGCGCAGTCGAACGGCTTTATCCCGAAGGACGGCTGGACATTGCTGGCGGCAAGGATGCCGAGGTCGCGATAGAGCGGCAGGATCTCGATGAAATCCTGGGCAACCTGATCGAGAACGCGGCCAAGTATGGCGGGGGCAGCGTGTTCGTGACCGTCGATGCCGAACCTGATGCGAAAATGTGCATCGTGTGGATCGAGGACGACGGCAGCGGCATCCCCGAAAAGGAGCGCACGCGCATCTTCGATCGCGGCGCGCGGCTCGACACGGGCAAGCCGGGCACCGGGCTGGGCCTGGCGATTGTGCGCGACGTGGTGGAGATTTACGGCGGGACCGTGCGGCTCGACGAAAGCGAGGATCTGGGCGGCCTGCTGGTGGAGGTTAGCCTGCCGAGATCGGGCTAGTGTCCGGATCAAGGGCAGGTTGATGCTGCGCGATCGCGGATACGCCGCCATCCAAACCTTTCCCGCGCCAACTCGATTTGCGGCAGTCTTGCTGTCGGCCCTCGGCGTATCAGCCTGCATCACCTGACCCGAAAAGACCGATCTTGCCGAACGGCGACCACTTCCGCAGGCGCGCCGCCCGAAACCGTGTCGTAATGATCCGTCAGGCGCCACGCGCTCTGTCATTGGCGCTTTCATGGTGGCGGATCACTTCGTCGATGATAAAGCGCAGGAATTTTTCGCTGAATTCGGGGTCCAGATCGGCCGCCTCGGACAGGGCCCGAAGCCGAGCGATCTGGCGCTTTTCGCGGTCGGGATCAGCCGGAGGCATGGTGACCTTCGCCTTGTATTCTCCTACCGCCTGCGTAATCCGGAAACGCTCAGCCAGCATGTGGATGAGGGCGGCATCAATGTTGTCGATGCTCTTTCGATAACCGGCCAACACCGGGTCAGTGATGGTCATATCCGGGCTTTGCGGATCGGCGGAAGCTTGCGTTTCATGCGACATAGCTGCCCAAATTAGCAGCAATTGAAGGCTTGCCAAGCGATTGAAGCTGGCACAAAGGCAAACGCGATGAGTGCCGAAGTCGTACCCCTCCCACGCCAACGGCCGACACTCGAGCCGATGCTGTCCCTGACGGCAACCGGCATGAATTCGGTCAATTCCGTCATACTTGACCGGATGCAAAGTGAGATTCCGCTGATTCCACGCCTTGCCGGGCATCTGATTTCCGGTGGTGGCAAACGGCTGCGCCCGATGCTGACGCTCGCCGGGGCGGAGTTGGTCGGGTACAAGGGGCAACGCCACCACAAGCTGGCGGCCGCGGTCGAGTTCATCCACACCGCCACCCTTCTGCATGATGATGTGGTCGACGGCAGCGAATTGCGCCGCGGGAAGGCTGCGGCCAACATCATATTCGGCAATCCGGCGACAGTGCTGGTTGGCGATTTCCTGTTCAGCCGCGCGTTTGAACTGATGACCGAAGACGGCTCGCTGCGCGTCCTCGGCATCCTCAGCAATGCCAGCGCCGTTATCGCCGAGGGCGAGGTCTCGCAACTGACTGCGCAACGCCAGATCAAGACCAGCGAAGAACAATATCTCCACATCATCGGCGCAAAGACCGCCGCGCTGTTCGCCGCCGCCAGCCAGATCAGCGCGGTCGTGGCCGAATGCAGCGAAGAGCAGGAGCGCGCGCTGGAGGATTACGGGCGCAATCTGGGCGTCGCCTTCCAGTTGGTTGACGATGCGATCGATTACGATTCCGACGCCGCGGAAATGGGCAAGGACCAGGGCGACGATTTTCGCGAGGGCAAGATGACGCTGCCCGTAATACTCGCCCATGCCCGCGGGGACGAGGAAGAGCGCAGCTTCTGGAAAGCGGCGATTACCGGGCACCGTACGTCAGACGCTGACCTCGCCCATGCGATTACCCTGATCCAGAAGCACAATGCGGTGGATGACACGCGCAAGCGGGCGCGTTATTTTGCGCAGCGCGCCATCGACGCGATTTCGATCTTTCCTGACAGCAAGGCGCGCAGCGCCATGGCGGAAGCGGCGCAATTCGCGGTCGCGCGCGGTTACTGATCCGGCTGTTTGCGGCCTGCTGACAAGTCAAACCCCGACCCTGTTGCCAGAGCCGGGGTTCGTTTGGCGCAATCCGAGATTACTTCTGGCGTGTCGCCGTATAGCGGAAAACGCTGCCGTCGCGCGGATCTGTCGAGACCGCTGTCATTGTGTCACCGGCAATGGTCATTTCCATCACATTGGTGATTTCGCCGTCGCGCGAGTAGGTTTCACGGAACATGTTGTCGCCGATCTTCTCAACCTTGAGCGTCCCACCGGTTTCGTCACCTTCCGGGGTTACAGCATCGCCGCCAAGCGTGGCGGTGTATCCACCACTGTTGCCGGTGGATGTGATCGTGTCCCCATCGATCGCATAGGTGAAGGTAAGCGCCGAGTCGCTGATGTCGCTGTATGCTGCCGGGGTCCAGTCGCCCGAGAGTTTGTGCGCGCCTTCCGGTCCGGCTGCTGCGCGGGTGTAGGCCCGGCTGCCTTTGACTGTCTCTTTGCCATCCAGGTTGGTAAACGCCTGGGTCATGGTCTGGCCGTCTGCGCTGATAGTCCAGACCGAATTGCCCAGTTCCTTACCCTTGAGCCGACCTGCCGACTTCACCGTGTTGGCATCGACAATCTCCATCATTGATGAATCGGCGCCGGGCCGATCCATATCCTGCCACTCACCATTGGCTGTCATCGAATAAGGAGGGAGGCAGCTGTTGCAGGTGAACTGCTCGCCGGTCAGCAAATAGCTGTTGGTGTCATTTTCGCTTTGGGCGGAATCGAGGTTCGCCTTCCAAGTGCCCGCGATTGAGCCTGCCTCTGCATTTGCGGTCGTATCGGCGGCGGTATCGGCGCTGTCGGCATCACCGGCGCACGCCGTCATTCCCATAGCAAGCGTCACCGCTGCCAGTGCAGTCATCATCTGTTTCATTGGTATTTCCTCTAAAAACCGCGACCCCTCGCAGTTTCTGCAAGAGCGCACTGCTGTGCCGCTCATCGCAGGTCAGTGCCCCGGACGGGCAACAGACATGGCGTCACTAGCACCATTGGCCGGAACACAAAAGCCGCTAATCTATACAAGGCGCTGTCTCGGCGTCGCAAAATTTGCGATGTGCCGCAGATGCAATCTGATTTGCCCATAACTGCCGTTATGCCCGAACTTTGCGCAAGGCTGCGCGAGGTCGGGGCCGCTGTGCTGATCGCACCGCCGGGTGCGGGCAAGACGACAGCGGTCGCCCCGGCCCTGTTGCAAGAGGATTGGTGCACGGGCGATATCATCCTTACCTCGCCGCGCCGTGTCGCCGCGCGGGCGGCGGCGGAACGCATGGCTCAAATGCTGGGCGAGCCCGCAGGCGAGACGGTCGGGTATCAGACCCGCATGGACAGCAAGGTTTCTGCAAAAACCCGCATCCGCATCGTGACAGAGGCGATACTGGTCAACCGGCTGGTCGCGGACCCGGAATTGCCCGGCGTTTCCGCAATCCTGTTTGACGAGGCGCACGAACGCCATCTCTACAGCGATCTGGGGCTTGCCCTTGCGCTGGAAACGCGCGACGTGCTGCGCGATGATCTGCGGGTGCTGGTGATGTCGGCGACCATCGACGGTACCCGCTTTGCGCGGTTGTTGGGTAACAGCGCGCCGGTTGTGGAGAGCGAGGGGAAGAGCTTTCCGCTGGAGATCAAGTGGTTTGGTGGCGATACCGTACAGACGATCGAGGATCGGGTCGCGGCCTGCGTGATGACAGCTTGGCGCGACAATCCGGGCGGCGATATGCTCGCCTTTCTGCCCGGCGTGCGCGAGATTGAGCGTGTGCGGGAGCGACTGACGGGCCGCTTGCCAGACACACCTATCCTGCCGCTGCACGGCCAGATCGACCCCGCCGGTCAGCGCGCCGCGATCCGCCGCGATCCGCAAGGGCGTCGCCGGATCGTGCTTGCGAGCGCGATTGCCGAAACCTCTCTGACCCTCGATGGAGTCGCGATTGTCGTCGACAGTGGCCTAGCGCGACTGGCGGAGTTTGACCGAGCAGCGGGGACCACCCGGCTGGTGACGCGGCGCGCCAGTCAGGCGGCGGCTGCGCAACGGGCAGGACGCGCAGCACGGCAGGGGCCGGGCGTTGCATACCGCTTGTGGGAGGAGGCCGGACATGCGGGCCGCCCTGAATTTGCCCCGCCGGAAATCGAGGTAGCAGACCTCACCGCGCTGCTGCTGAACCTTGCATTGTGGGGCGCGGCCGAACCTGCCGATCTGCAGTGGCTCGACCCCCCTCCAGCGGCGTCTGTTGCGGCGGCTCGCAGCAATCTGCTTGGCATGGGGGCGCTGGATGAGGGCTGGCGGATCACGCCGCTGGGTCAGGCAATTGCCGCCATGCCGATGGCTCCGCATGAGGCGGCGGCGCTGTTGTACGCACACGCAGGCGGAGCGGCACGGGATACCGCGCAATTGGTCATGCTGTTGCAGGAACGCGGGCTGGGCGGGCGCAGCGAGGATCTGGCGCAGCGGCTCCAACGCTGGAGGGGCGACCGTTCCGGGCGGGCCGAAACTGCGCGGCGGATCGCGCAAGGCTGGGCGAGGAGAGCGGGCGAGGAGCATGTGGCGATCAAGTCCCCGGCGAACGCTCCGGCTCAGGCGCTGGCGCTGGCTCGGCCCGATTTTGTCGCGCGCCGCCGCGATGCCAGCGGCGAACACTGGATCAGCGCGGGTGGGCGGGGATTCATGCTCGACCCGGCATCCCCGCTGGCGCGGGCGGAATGGATCGTCATCGGCGATGCGCAAGGCGCGGCGCGCTCGGCGCGGATCACGGCGGGCATCGAACTGAGCGCAGCCGAGGTCGAACGCCTGTTTGCAGATCGACTTCAGGAACGCTCCACGGCGCGCTGGATTGCCGCAAAGAACCGGGTCGAGGCGCGGCGGGAGAGGCGGCTGGGGGCGATCGTTCTGACCAGCGGCCCGGACCCTGATCCTGACACGCAGGTGCTTGTGGATATCTTGGTGGAAAAGGCTCTGGAAAAGCTGGGGGAAATACTCCCGCCCGGCTTACTTGCGCGGGCAGAATTCGCGGGAGTGGCAGGGCTTTCGCCCGAATCTCTCAAGGAAACAGCGGACCTGTGGATAGCGCCGCTGCTACAGGGGAGGCGCGATCTCAATCTGGCGTCTCACCGCTTTGCCGAAGCCGCGTTGGGGCAGTTGGACTGGAGCGCGCGCCAGACCCTCGAAAGCGCCGCGCCCACGCACTTCACCTCGCCGGCGGATACGCGCCACGCGATCGATTACGCGGGCGATGACGCCCCCAGCGTAGAGGTGCGCGTGCAGGCGCTGTTCGGGTTGGACATGCACCCGATGATCGGCGCTCGCGATGCAGCAATGCAGACCCCGTTGCTGCTCAAGCTGACCAGTCCCGCTGGCCGCCCGATCCAGTCTACGCGCGATCTGCCCGGTTTCTGGCGCGGAAGCTGGGGCGATGTGGTAAAGGATATGAAGGGCCGCTATCCCAGACACCGCTGGCCCGATGCGCCATGGCAGGAAAAGCCCAGCCTGAAGACCAAAAACGCCTTCAATCGCGGCTGAGTTTGGACTATCTGCCCGTCAGAGAAGGGATCAAGCTATGACCGCACGGATTTACCAGCAACCCAAAAGCGCGATGCAATCGGGCAAGGCCAAGACCGATACATGGGTGCTTGAATTCGAGCAGTCCGAGGCGCGCAAGGCTGATCCGCTGATGGGCTGGACCGGCAGCGGCGATACGCAGGCGCAGGTGCGGTTGACCTTCCCGACGAAAGACGCAGCGAAAGCCTATGCTGAAAAATGCGCCATTGTGGCGCGCGTGCATTTGACCCCGCCAAAGACCCTCAAAATTCAGGCCTACGCTGATAACTTCAAGTGAGTTGATTTGTGGCGCTTTGATCGCCATATGGCGCTTCGGGAGTCGGGTGGACGTTTGCGTTCGCTCACCGGGTCAGGTCCGGAAGGAAGCAGCCCAGGTGAATTGCGGCGGGTCGCTCGGCTCCTTTTTATCCAATCAGCGCGATGACAAATCCAGCGCGAGCGCCTAGCTTGAGCGCGTGACTGATTCCGATCCCGAACTGCCCCAAACCCAAGACGAAGCTCTGCCGAGCGTGGCTGAGCTTGAGGCTGCAGGGCAAAATGCCCTGTTTGGCGATGCGCCCGCTGCCCAGCGCGCGCCCAAGGAAGCGCCAGAGGCCGCATCTTCCGCGCCCGCACCGCAAGGTAATCAACCCTACCGCGTGCTTGCGCGCAAATATCGTCCTCAGACTTTCTCCGAATTGATCGGGCAGGAACCGATGGTCCGCACGCTTGCCAATGCGATTGAGCGGGACCGGCTGGCTCATGCGTTCTTGATGACGGGGGTGCGCGGCGTCGGCAAAACCTCCACTGCGCGCCTGATCGCCAAGGCTCTGAACTGCATCGGATCAGACGGGCAGGGCGGCCCCACGATCGACCCGTGCGGCGAGTGCGAGCCGTGCCGCGCCATCGCGGAAGGGCGCCACATCGATGTGATCGAGATGGATGCGGCATCGAATACCGGCGTCGACAAGATGCGCGAACTGCTCGACGGGGTGATGTATGCCGCCGTCAGCGCTCGGTACAAGATGTACATCATCGACGAAGTCCACATGCTGTCGAACAGCTCGTTCAACGCGATGCTCAAGACGCTTGAAGAGCCGCCCCCGCACGTCAAATTCCTGTTCGCCACCACCGAGGTGGACAAACTGCCGGTGACGGTGCTCAGCCGCACGCAGCGGTTTGATCTGCGGCGCATCCCCACACAATTGCTCACCGAACATTTCGGCAAGGTTTGCCAGATGGAAGCGGTGGAGGCCGATGCCGAAGCCTTGCACATCATCGCCGCCGCCGCCGAAGGCTCTGTGCGCGATGGCCTCTCGATCCTCGATCAGGCGATTGCGCATGCTGATTTGCAAGATGGGGGTTGCGTCAATGCAGAGCGCGTGCGCGATATGCTGGGATTGGCTGACAAGAGCGCCCAGCGCGCCGTACTCGAACACCTGCTGAGCGGCGATGCCAAAGGGCTGCTGGCCAGCATTGACGAGCAGTACGCGCTGGGGGTCGAGCCGCTTGCGCTGATCCGCACGCTGATGGATCTGGTGCACAAGATTACCGTGGCGCAGGTTTCCGGCACGCAGCCAGATGCTCCGGGCGAAGATGAACGCGCCGCGCTGGCCAGCTTTGTCGAACGCCTTTCGCCCGGACAGCTGCATCGCCTTTGGCAATTGCTGCTGAGGGGCCATGATGAGGTACGCGTCGCTCCCGATCCGCTGGTGTCGCTCCAGATGGCGTTGCTGAGAGTGCTGCATGCCGCCGATATGCCCGATCCGGGCAAGCTGGCACGGCGTATTGAACAACTCGCGAGCCAGCCTGCTGCTGCGCCAGCCGGCACTCCCGAGGCCGAGGGCGCGGGGCAGCCTTCCTTGCAGCAAGGCCGCAATGACGCGCCAGCCACGCAGGATTGGGCAGCACTGGTCGATCAAATGGACGGTGCGGGTCACATGCATGTTGCAGAGATTATGCGCTCGCGCATGCGCATCATCGAATGCGCGCCCGAACGGCTGGTTTACGAACAGGCCGATACTTTCCCCGACGATCCCGGTCCCGAAGTACGCGATGCCCTGTTCAAGCTCACCGGGCGGCGCTGGCTGATCGAAAAAGGTACCGGCAATGCGCAGCCATCCTTGCGCGAACAGGCCAACGCGCAAGCAAAGGCCGCGCGCGAACGCACGCTTGCCGATCCGCTGGTAAAGGCCGCATTCGAGGCATTCCCCGATGCGCAACTCATTGAAACGCCGCCTGGCGCCGATGATGCTGCCCCGCAGCGCACGGCACAGGGCGGAAACTGAAACTGACTGAAAGGACACCCCCGATATGAAAAGCATGGAAGAAATGATGCAGGCCGCACAAAAGGCCGCTGAAACCATCCAGAACCAGATGAACGACATGCAGGTGAAGCTCGACAACATCCATGTCGAGGGCGCGGCTGGCGGCGGTCTGGTAAAGGTTCACGCGACTGCAAAGGGCCGGATTTTGAGGGTCGAAATCGACGACAGCCTGATGACGCTCGCCGAAAAGCAGATGGTCGAAGACCTCGTCACCGCCGCGTTCAACGATGCTCGCGACAAGGCTGACCGGGTCTCTGCTGAACAGATGAAGGAAATGCAGGGATCGATGGGCCTGCCGCCGGGGTTCAATTTGCCAGGCATGGGTTAGACTTTGGCGAAGGTCGGTTCTTGGCTTGCGCTACCCGGCCCGCGATCTCGTTCTTGAATAGCTTTGCTGAGGCTGCTGTGCGGACCTTCGGTGCAGCAGCGCAGTCACGCTGGCTCTCGCAGGACATTTGGAAATGGGTGTCCGCGTCTCATCCGAAATTATCCCGCCGCATCCACAGCTTCCTGAAACCGCCCATTGCGGGCCTGCCGCGCGCTTCCCATATTCCTACCAAAGGCGCGCCCAGATGGCGGCCATGGATAGATGAACATGACCCAGCATTTCCCCCTTCTCCCCTTGCGCGACATTGTCGTGTTTCCCGGCATGGTCGTGCCGCTGTTCGTGGGGCGCGACAAATCTGTCGCTGCGCTCGAAGCGGCGATGGAAACGAGCAAGGATATTTTCCTTCTCGCGCAGCTCGATCCCGCCTGTGACGATCCCGAGGGCATCGATCTGTATGACATCGGTGTTATTGCGCAGGTGCTGCAATTGCTCAAACTGCCCGATGGCACCGTTCGCGTCCTGGTCGAAGGGTCGCACCGCGCCAAACTTTCCAGCCTCCGGGCAGAGGGCGATTACGTCCTTGCTGAAGTCGACCTGCTGGAGCCGGAAACGGTCGCCGGCAATGAAGTCACCGCGCTGATGCGGCAGGTGACCGAGCAGTTCGGCGAATATGCCAAACTGAACAAGAAGCTGGGCGAGGACAGCAATATCGACCTGTCCGATGTCGATGATGCGGGCCAGCTGGGCGATACGATCGCCGCCGCGATCAGCGCCAAGGTTGCCGACAAGCAATCGCTGTTGACCGAGGGCAACCCGCTCAAGCGGCTGGAGCTGGTGATGGCCTTTATGGAGGGCGAGCTCTCAGTGCTTCAGGTCGAGCGCAAGATTCGCGGCCGGGTAAAACGCCAGATGGAGAAGACTCAGCGCGAATATTACCTCAACGAGCAAATGAAGGCGATCCAGAGCGAGCTGGGCGGGGCGGATGGTGATGACGGCAACGAAATCACCGAGCTGACCGACAAGATCGAGAAGACCAAGCTCTCAAAGGACGCGCGCGAAAAGGCGCTGGCCGAGCTGAAAAAGCTCAAGGGCATGCAGCCGATGAGCGCCGAGGCGACTGTTATTCGCAATTATCTCGATGTGCTGCTGGGGCTGCCGTGGGGCAAGAAATCCCGCGTCAAGAAGGATATCGCCAAGGCGCAGGAAGTGCTGGATGCCGATCACTTCGCGCTTGAAAAGGTCAAGGACCGGATCATCGAATACCTCGCCGTGCAGGCGCGCACCAACAAGCTGAAGGGGCCGATCCTGTGCCTCGTCGGGCCGCCGGGCGTGGGCAAGACCTCGCTGGGGAAGTCTATCGCCAAGGCGACGGGCCGTGAATTCGTGCGCCAGTCGCTTGGCGGGGTGCGCGATGAAGCGGAAATCCGTGGCCACCGGCGCACCTACATCGGCTCCATGCCGGGCAAGATTGTCGCCAACCTGAAAAAAGCCGGGACCAGCAATCCGCTGTTCCTGCTCGATGAGATCGACAAGCTGGGGCAGGATTTCCGGGGCGATCCGGCATCCGCGCTGCTGGAGGTGCTTGACCCCGAACAGAACAACAAGTTCCAGGATCATTACCTTGAACTGGATCTCGATCTGTCGGATATTATGTTTGTCACGACCGCGAACACGCTCAACCTGCCGCAGCCCCTGCTTGACCGGATGGAGATCATCCGCCTTGAGGGCTACACCGAGGATGAAAAGGTCGAAATCGCCAAGCGGCACCTGATCGCCAAGCAAGTCGAGCAGCACGGCCTGAAAAAGGGCGAGTTCGAGCTGACCGAAGAGGGCTTGCGCGACCTGATCCGTTACTACACGCGCGAGGCCGGGGTGCGCACGCTGGAGAGGGAAATTGCCCGGCTGGCGCGCAAGTCCCTGCGCAAGATCCTCGAAAAAGAAGTCACCAGCGTGCAGATCACGCCGGAAAACCTTGGCGATTTTGCCGGCGTGCGCAAATTCAAGCACGGCATGAGCGAGGATGAGGCGCAGGTGGGCACCGTGACTGGCCTTGCCTGGACCAGCGTGGGCGGCGAATTGCTTACCATCGAAAGCGTCACCACGCCTGGCAAGGGCGAAATCAAGACCACCGGCAAGCTGGGCGATGTAATGAACGAAAGCGTGGCTGCCGCGCTCAGCTTCGTCAAATCTCGCGCGCCGACCTATGGCATCAAGCCAAGCCTGTTTCAGCGCAGGAATGTGCATATCCACTTGCCCGAAGGCGCCGTGCCCAAAGACGGACCGAGCGCCGGGGTGGGCATGGTCACCTCGATCGTATCGACCCTTTCGGGCATTCCCGTGCGTCCCGACGTTGCGATGACCGGAGAAGTTACGTTGCGTGGGCGGGTGCTGCCGATTGGCGGGCTGAAAGAGAAGCTGCTGGCGGCGCTGCGCGGGGGTATCAAGACGGTGCTGATCCCCGAGGAGAACGTGAAGGATCTCGCCGAGATTCCTGACAACGTCAAAGAAGGGCTGGAAATCATCGCTGTATCGCATGTCGATCAAGTGCTGGAACGCGCTCTGGTGGAGATGCCTACTCCGATCGAGTGGAGCGAGGCGGATGACCTTGCGAGCCAGCCCGGCAGTGCTGCAGGCGGGGCGAACCCGGCTGGATCGGACGTGCCAACCGCACACTGATCGGCTATCACTGATGCAGCGGACGGCGAGTCGGGTCGCACCCTACGGACCGTCCGCTGCATCACATCTGATGGCGCAGGTCCGTGTGGCGCGGCGGCTTCAGTCAGTCGCAAAACGCGACATGGGCTTCGAAACCGCGCAAATCTGCGCGATTTGCCTTTGACACTCCCCGAAAAAAACGCTCATCTGGCGGGAATCGGGGGAGGTGATTCACCGAGTACTAATGGTCAAAATGACGAGGGGTTCTATTAATGAACAAGAATGATCTGATCAGCGCTGTTGCCGAATCAAGCGGACTTTCCAAAAATGATGCATCGAGTGCAGTCGAAGGCGTTTTCGACGCTATTACTAAGTCGCTTTCGGGTGGGGACGAGGTTCGTCTGGTCGGATTCGGCACTTTTTCTGTGGCGAAGCGCAAGGCTTCTACCGGTCGCAACCCGCGCACTGGAGAACCGATGACGATCAAGGCATCGAACCAGCCCAAGTTCAAGGCTGGCAAGGGCTTGAAGGACGCGGTCAACTAAATTTGGCGCACCTTTTGCCGCGCATGCGTGGCCCGGTTTTAACCCCGTCGATCCTTGCGATCGGCGGGGTTTTTTGGTTGGGCTTGCAACACATTTTCGCGCAGCCGCCTCAATTCCCGTAATGAACAAGCGCCATCGGCGCCAAACTCGTGCGGGCATTTACCTCCCATCGCAGCGCCTCTCCGGTTGCGGTCGCGCTCGGCCCCTCATCGGTGTTGTTCGCCCGGATAGCCATTCCCCGGCTCGTCTCGACCGTGAATGTCCCCTCCATCACCGGGAGGTTTGGCATCGCACCCCCACCATCGCCTGCTCCGGGCCCCATCGCCGTCATGCCCGCCAGCGAACCCATACCGCCCATCATTGCGGCCATTGGATTGTTCTGGTCCTGCGCGGAAAAGCCGGGCGCGGTAATGCGCGCGACATCCCCCTCCCGCAGCACAATCTGCACGAATGGATTGGTCGTTGGAACGCCCTCGATCATCGGGAACATGAAGTCGTGCGTAAGCCTGCCTTGCGCGCGATAGCTGACATCGAACAGGCCATCGCCCTTGTGTTCGACCCTTTGCCACCCCTTTTGCCGCCGCAGCAATTGCGCAAATTTGTCCACCGCTTCGGGGTCCGACGGGTCGATCCCGCCTAGCATTGCGGCGATCTGTTCGGCCTGTTGCTTTGCCTCGGCGGCGCGATCCTGCGCCTCCGCTTCCCATGCGGCGCGTTGGCCTTCAAGTTCGTTGGAAGTGCATCCGCGCAATTCGTCGCTGCCATCGACATAGCAATCCTCGGCTTCGAATTGCTCACTCGCCGCACCCATTTGCGCAAGGCTCGATAGGCCGAGGAAAAAGATTTCGCCCTCATAGCTGAAGGAAAATTCCTCATCCGGCCCCAGCGCCAACTCCGATGTAAACTTGCCCGGCGCAATAAAGCAGCCCGCAAGCAAAAGCGAAAGACCCGCAATCAGTGCGGTCGCAACGGCACGCATGGGGCGATGGGACTGGGTTTGCGTGATCATGGCATCTGTCCTTTCAGCGGCATCTCAAGAATCGATTACCTCGCTGCGGGTCGCGGTGGCATACAGCGCAATCGCGGCCGCGTTCGAGACGTTGAGACTTTCGATGTCCGAGGTGATCGGCAGCCGGGCAAGCACATCGCAATGCTGCGCGATGTTGTGCCGCATCCCTTCGCCTTCCGCTCCCAGAACCAGCGCGACCGGCCCGGTGGTGAGCGTTTCCGCGAGCGTCGCCTCGGCCTCTCCCGCAAGGCCGATGCGCCAGTATCCGGCTTCGGCCAACTCATCCAGCGCGCGCGCCAGATTGACAACCCGCACCCACGGCACCGTCTCCAGCGCACCGGAAGCGGATTTGGCCAGCACGCCGCTTTCGGGCGGGGCGTGCCGATCCTGGGTGACGATGCAGGCGGCTCCAAATGCGGCGGCGGATCTCAGGATCGCGCCGACATTGTGCGGATCGGTCACCTGATCGAGCACCACGATCGGTCGCGCCGGATCGCCCGTCGCCAGTTCATCGAGGAATAGCGGGTCAAGCGGTTCGCACTCCAGCACCAGACCCTGATGCGGGGCGTCCTTTGCAACCAGCCGGCCAAGGTCGGCGACTTCGGCATATTCGATGGGAAAATCTGCCGGCAATTCTCCGTCGAGCGTTTCGATTGCCTCGCGCGTTGCCCACAGTTTGCGATGGGTGCGCAGCGGATTTTTGAGCGCCGCCTCGACTGGATGGCGACCCCACAGGCGCACATGGCCTGCCGTTCCACGGCCAGACCCGCGCCCGCCCTTCATGCGACCGGCGCGTCCCCGCAACGCGCCTTTTTTCTCACCCTTGGCCATTTGTACTCCTGATCGTTCGGCCACCGGGGCCGGGTTGTGTTGCATCCCCTGCCAGCCGCCCCATTGACAGGCAAGCGCCGCTTCGCCAAAGGGCGCGTCTCGGCAAACGGGACCGGCGGATTTTTGACCCGGTCTCATCGCGACCCGGCTGCGTTTCGCCGTAGCCTTTTCGCAATCCGCGAGCATTCGTGTGGACAGGTGGCCGAGTGGTTAAAGGCAGCAGACTGTAAATCTGCCCGTGCAAGCGTACGCTGGTTCGAATCCAGCCCTGTCCACCAAATGCTCCCCGCACTTCGTTGTTCAGTGGGCTGCGGTGGCACCTCGCTTGTTCGATAGTATCGCGTTGGCCTAAGAAAATTTCTTGCCAAAGTTGACATAATTGACACCGTGTCACTTGCCATTTCTATCATGCAAACCTCTGAATATATTGATAAGCTTGCTCGAATGCGTCGCTTGACACCTGTGCGAAATCTTTTTCATTTCCATGCCGCTTGCGCCTCTTTGCACAGGTTGTTGCCACGCGAGCGTATTAGCGTTTGTCGAGGGTGTAGGAAAACGGCGCGCGGCATGGCGGGCTTGCTGTGCAGCTTTACCCTTTGCAGACTTGCGGCGGCCCTTGCGTGGCCGTATTCGTGCGCGTCATGCAAGATACATCAAAACACACGGCCCTAACCCGACACCCGGTGATTTCAGCCACGGGGCTGTTCACCCCCGCAGATTCCATCACGAATGCGGAGCTTGTCGCCAGTTTCAACACCTTCGTTGATCGTCACAACGCCGCACACGAAGCCGAAATTGCGGCTGGTCAGGTTGAGGCGCTCGCCCATTCCTCGGTCGAATTTATCGAGAAGGCGAGCGGGATCAAATCGCGTCACGTAATGAGCAAGGCGCCGATCCTCGATCCCGATACAATGTGTCCGCGCATCGAGGAACGCTCCGATGATGAACCCTCGATCATGGCGGAGATCGCGGTAATCGCGGCCAAACAGGCGCTGGAACGGGCAGAGCGGTCCGCCCATGATGTAGATGCGGTGCTGTGCGCAGCGTCCAACATGCAGCGCGCCTACCCCGCGATGGCGATCGAGATTCAGAATGAGCTGGGGATCGAAGGGTTCGGGTTCGATATGAATGTCGCGTGTTCATCAGCGACGTTCGGCATCCAGACGGCGGCGGACTATATCCGCTCCGGCAATGCGAAATCTGTGCTGGTCGTGAACCCGGAAATCACCTCGGGCCACCTCAATTGGCGCGACAGGGACAGCCATTTTATCTTTGGCGATGTGGCGACCGCGGTGCTGGTCGAGGACTCTGGCATCGCCCCAGCGGCGCATTGGGATATCCTGGGCACGAAGCTGAAGACGGTGTTTTCAAACAATATCCGCAACAATTTCGGGTTTCTGAACCGTACGGCGCCAGACAGCGCAGGCGATGCGGACAAGCTGTTCGTGCAGGAAGGGCGCAAGGTTTTTAAAGAAGTGGTGCCGATGGTGGCAGCCATGATCCTCGAAGAAGCCGAACGGCTCAATCTCGATCCCACCGCGCTGCGGCGGCTGTGGCTGCATCAGGCAAATGCCGGAATGAACCGCCTGATCGCGCAGCGCGTGCTGGGGCACGAGGCGACCGAGGATGAAAGCCCGACCGTGCTCGATACATATGGCAACACGTCGAGCGCGGGATCAATCATCGCTTTTCACCTGCACAGTTACGATCTGGTCGCGGGCGACACCGGGCTGATATGCAGCTTTGGCGCAGGCTATTCGGCGGGCACGGTGTTCGTGCGTAAAGTCGGCTGAACGCGCGATATCAAGAGCGCATCTCATGCAGCGATGCGCCGCTGCGACACCGCCCAGATGGCCGCGAGCGCATCGCCATGCAAAACAGGCGCGCAACGGCGCGGTGCAGTGACGGCGTGGCGGTGATCGTGATGCCCGGCAGTTCGCTGAACTGGCGCGCACCGATTAGCCTGAACACGTCACTGTATCGCGAATGCGCGGCGCAGGCTGCGATGGGGTGCGGGCGGGTTTTGCTCGATTCTTTCGCGGAACATTTCTTGCGGCGCGAGCGCAGGATGCCTAAGTGACTGCGCATGGCAGGTGAAATTCTCGATAATCAAGGACGCGGCGAAGCTGGCTGGAGCTGGCCGCCGATCCATCCCGAAGGTCGCAAATACGGGATCATCGCAGTTGCGATCAGTCTCGTGTTTCTGTTGCTGCTCGACTGGGAGATCATCGGCTGGCCGCTGCTGGCTCTGTCGGGCGGGGTTTTTGCGTTTTTCCGCGATCCGGAACGTGTGGTGCCGCAATCGGAAAACTCGATCATCGCCCCTGCCGACGGGATTGTCTCGCTGATCAGCATGGTGGAGCCGCCGCTGGAATTGCAGATCGAGGATGGCTCGGGCACGCGCGGCCTGCCGCCCGGCCCGGTTACGCGCATTTCTATCTTCATGAGCGTCTTCGACGTGCACATCAATCGCGCCCCCATTGCAGGCACAGTGCGGCGGCTGGTCTATATGCCGGGCAAATTCATGAATGCCGATCTCGACAAGGCGAGCGATGAGAATGAGCGCCAGCACATTCTGATCGAGCGCGGCGATGGGGTCGCGATCGGATTCACCCAGATTGCGGGTCTGGTCGCGCGCCGGATCGTGCCGTTCGTAAAGCCGGGCGATACTCTGGCGAAGGGCCAGCGTGTTGGGTTGATCCGCTTCGGCAGCCGCGTGGATGTGTACCTGCCCGCTGGCACCGATTCGAAGGTATTGCTGGGGCAGAAAATGATTGCTGGCGAGACGGTGCTGGCCGAATTCGGGTCTCAGGGCTTGATCGAAGGTGTCTCGCAATGAGGCGGTTCGTATTGAGAAACGTGGTTTGAGCCTCCCATCGTCGCGAAGGCCCGCGTCATCATCTGTGGCCCGGTTGGGACCAAAGGCGGCTGAGGACGAGGACGGCCAACTGCCAGGTGAGCCGCGCGGGCTGACCTTGCGCGCGATGTTGCCCAACGCGATCACTGCGGCGGCACTGTGTTCGGGATTGACCGGCATCCGCTTCGCCATCGACGGCAACTGGTCCTATGCGATTCTGGCGGTGATTCTGGCTGCGGTCCTCGACGGGATCGACGGTCGGATTGCCAGGCTATTGAATGCGCAATCGCGATTTGGAGCCGAGCTGGACAGTCTCGCTGATTCGTTGTCGTTCGGGATGGCGCCTGCGATCATCCTGTTTCTGTGGTCTCTGAGCGGTCTGCCGCGCTTTGGGTGGTTTGCAGCGCTGGCCTTTGCAATCTGTTGCGCGCTGCGGCTGGCGCGGTTCAACGCGCAGATCGACACCGATGACCAGCCTCACAAATCAGCCGGCTTTCTGACCGGTGTTCCCGCGCCGGTCGGTGCGGGGCTGGCATTCGCGCCGTTCTATCTGTGGCAGGAGACTCAGTTTCCGATCCTGCGCGACCCGGTTTTTATGGCGATCTGGGTATCAACAATTGCGGTGCTGCTGATATCCAATATGGCCACGCTAAGCTGGGCGGCGATCCGCCCACGCCGGGATATCCGGCTTGGATTGATCGCGGTTGCGGCGCTGGCCTTTGCGGCGCTGATGCTGGAGCCGTGGTGGACGCTTACGGTGCTGAGCACAGGCTATCTGGCGCTGATGCCCTATGCCCTTATCAAATATGGCAAGGTTAAGCAGCGCCGTGCGCAGGCGCGGCTTGAGGTGCAGAGTGCGGATAGTGTGAAGCAGGCTGGTGGGCAAAGTTAGGCGGCGAGTGCCGGGTGCGCGCAAGATGCCTGTTCTCAGGCAGGCGAGCGCCCAGAATGCCGCCGACCGCCAGCGTCTCGAACCGCACCCGCTGACGCACCTGCGCTGCATTTGCCATCGGCACGAACCCACCATCCAGCAGCAATTGCTGCCGCTCGATCTGCTCGAACACGAACCGACCACGTACCCAGCAATCCGCGAGAGTCATTACGCTCGCAATTGCGATCAGCGCGAAAAGTCCTGCAATCACCATCTCGACCATTGATCTGCTCCATCAAAGCGCATCGCGGCGCCATCGCGTCCAGCATCCGGCAAAAGTGAGAGCAAAGATGCCGGACGCCGATTTTGTTCAATCTTTGTTCTTCCCACTTGTTCCTCATTCGTTCCGCACTGTCAACACTAAATCCGTTTTGAAGCCAATCGGCCTTTTTAGGGCTGGATTTTTGCTCACTGACCGATTATTGCCTCGATCATCGCATTCGCGGGCGGTGTCTTTTGGCGTGCGCGGCGATTGCGAAATTCACATGAGAAGCGATTCATACCGGTGCTTAACGCGGGTTAACCGTAAAAAGTTCCAGCTTTTCAGAGGATCAACCGGAAAGGATTTTACCTATGGCGGCCACTACCGTCACCATGCAGCAATTGATCGAGGCCGGCGCACACTTCGGCCACCAGACCCACCGCTGGAACCCGCGCATGAAACCGTACATTTTCGGCGCGCGTAACGGTGTTCACATTATTGACCTGTCGCAGACCGTTCCGCTGTTCGCGCGCGCGCTCGATTTCGTTGAGCAGACCACCCGCGCGGGTGGCAAGGTGCTGTTCGTCGGGACCAAGCGTCAGGCGCAGGAGCCGATTGCTGACGCCGCGCGCGCTTGCAATCAGCATTTCGTCAACCACCGCTGGCTGGGCGGGATGCTCACCAACTGGAAGACGATCAGCGGCTCGATCAAGCGGTTGAAGACCCTTGAAGAGCAGCTTTCGGGCGAAACCAGCGGCCTGACCAAGAAGGAAGTGCTGCAACTCACCCGCGAGCGTGACAAGCTCGAGATGTCGCTGGGCGGTATCCGCGACATGGGCGGCGTTCCCGATGTGATGTTCGTGATCGACGCCAACAAGGAAGATCTCGCGATCAAGGAAGCGGCCGTGCTCGGCATTCCGGTGATCGCGGTGCTCGATACCAATGTCGATCCCAGCCACATCGCGTTCCCGGTTCCGGGCAATGACGATGCGGCGCGTGCGGTGCGGCTGTATTGCCAGGCGATCTGCGATGCAGCGCGCGCGGGCAAGGGCGGCGCAGCGCACGATTCGGGCATGGATGTCGGCGCAATGGCCGAACCGCCAATGGAAGCGCCCGCCGTTGAGGCTGCGCCTGCGGCTCCACCTGCGGCTGCACCCGAAGCTGCTCCTGAAGCCGCCGCTCCCGAAGCTGCTGCCGAAACCGCGTAACCTTCGCAGCTCTCAATCCCGACGCGTCAACGGCGCGTCATAATATCGCATTAGCGCGCCGGGCACGTCCTTGTAACGGGCCCGGCGCCCCCAATCGTATGAAAAGGAAACTCTCATGGCCGATTTCTCCGTCGCCGATGTGAAGAAACTGCGCGAAAAAACTGGCGCAGGCATGATGGACGCCAAGAAGGCACTGACCGAAGCGGGCGGCGACATCGAAGCCGCCGTCGACGCGCTGCGCGCCAAGGGTCTGGCGACCGCACAGAAGAAGTCCAGCCGCACCGCCGCCGAAGGGCTGGTAGGCGTGGCTGTGGAAGGCAAGAGCGGCGTCGCTGTCGAAGTGAATTCCGAAACCGATTTCGTCGCCAAGAACGACCAGTTCCAGAGCTTCGTGCGCAACGCCACGCAGGCCGCGCTTGAGCTGGGTTCGGACGATGTCGAGGCGCTGAAGGCGGCTGCCTATCCCGGCGGTGGCACCGTCGGTGAAAAGCTGACCGATAACGTCGCGACGATCGGGGAAAACCAGCAGGTGCGCCGCATCAAGGCCGTGTCTGTCGGCCAGGGCGCGGTTGTGCCCTATGTGCACAACGCGGCGGCAGAAGGCCTCGGCAAGATCGGCGTGCTGGTCGCGCTCGAAAGCGATCTGGGCGCGGATGTGCTGGAGCCGCTCGGCAAGCAGCTTGCCATGCACATCGCCTCGATGTTCCCGCAGGCGCTGAACGCCGAGAGCCTCGATGCCGAAGTGATCGAGCGTGAGCGCGCCATCGCCCGCGAAAAGGCGGCTGAAAGCGGCAAGCCTGAAAACGTGCAGGAAAAGATGGTCGATGGCGCGGTCGCCAAGTTCGCCAAGGAAAACGCGCTGCTCAGCCAGATGTTCGTGATGGACAACAAGATGAGCGTGGCCGACGTCGTCGCCAAGTCCGGCAAGGACAATGGCGGCACGATCAAGCTGGTGGACTATGTCCGCTTTCAGCTGGGCGAAGGCATCGAGAAGGAAGAAAGCGACTTCGCCGCCGAAGTCGCAGCTGCTGTCGGCGGATAAGCTAGGTCGCGAGTCCACGCGCAGGCGGAGACCTCAGCCAGTCTGGCAAAACTCAGAGACAGGCTCCTGCTTTCGCGGGAGTGCAAAGGCATCAAAGGCCGTCGCAACATCATCGTTGCGGCGGCCTTATCTCGATCAGCCACACTTCAGGCTGCGTAAACAGGCGCAGCGGCAACAGGCTGGTGCCAATCCCGCCGCTCGTCACAAGGGTAGTGCTGCCGCGCTCCACCACGCCGCAGGCATAGGTGTTGCCATAATCGGACATGGTCGTCGGGCTTCCCGCCCCACGGATAGGCAATCTGCCCGCAATGCGTGTGCCCGGCCAGCACCAGGTCGATATCGCCGGGCGTTGCGGGGAAGATATCGGGGCTGTGCATAAGTAAGATGCGGGGCCCCGTCAGCCCGTCCATCGCCGCTACCGTGGCCTTGACATCGGCGCGGCCCGTAAAATCATCGTCCACTTTGCCAAGTGCAATCGGCCCGACTTGGGCCGCCTGATTAGCAAGCACGCGCATGTGCGGGTGCTTCGCCAGTTGCTCGGAAAGCGCGGGCCAGTCGAACCAGTGATCGTGATTGCCCGGCACCAGAACAACCCCGTGGCGCGCCTTTAGCCGGGCCAGCGGAGCGATGATTTCTCGCGCGGTATAAATGTGGGTGGCAGTGCGTTTCTCGCTCACCAGATCACCGGCGATGGCTATAATGTCCGGCCGCTGCGCATTAACCTGATCGACGATCCGATTCAGCCGCGCTGGCGGCATGTCCGGCCCTGCGACATGAATATCGGCGAGCAATGCGATGGTAATCGGCGGGGAGCCTGCGGGGAGCGCGGCAGACGTCACCGCATGGCGCACGATCACCGGATCGCGCATCGTATCGTGCCATCCCTTTGCCCCCGTCGCGACTGCCAACGTCAGCGCAATCAGAAACAGTCTGCGAACCATATGCGTCCCCCTGATCCGAACGTTTGTGAACATAACCGCCACACACGTACAGTCTCGCGCCGCGTTACCCCTTGGCATGACACTGCCTGCCGGATAAAGCCCGCGCCAACGATAATTCCTGCCGAAAGAGCATCCGACCATGCCGATCAAGTCCGCCAAACGCATACTCCTGAAACTTTCGGGCGAGGTTCTGATGGGGGAACAGGAATACGGGATCGATCCGGCCTATGTCACGCGGCTTGCCGAAGAAGTGAAGGCGGCCAAGGATACCGGGCTTGAAGTGTGCCTGGTGATCGGTGGCGGCAATATCTTTCGCGGCATTAGCGCGGCGGCCAAGGGGCTGGACCGCACCACCGGCGATTACATGGGGATGCTGGCAACGGTGATGAACGCTCTCGCGATGCAGAATGCGCTGGAGCAACTGGGCGCGCAGACCCGGGTGCAGTCCGCCATCCCGATGTCATCGGTGTGTGAACCCTACATCCGCCGCCGCGCGGAACGGCATCTGGAAAAGGGCCGCATCGTCATTTTTGCCGCCGGCACCGGCAACCCGTTCTTCACTACCGATACCGGCGCGGCGCTGCGCGCGGCCGAAATGAGCTGCGATGTCCTGATGAAGGGCACCAGCGTCGATGGCGTCTATGACAGCGATCCCAAGCACAACCCGGATGCCACCCGTTTTGACGCAGTTACTTACGACCATGTCCTGTCGCAAAATCTCAAGGTGATGGACGCAACTGCGGTTGCGCTTTGCCGTGAGAACGACATTCCGATAGTGGTCTTTTCCATTCGCGAAAAAGGCAATGTCGCCCGCGTCCTTTCGGGCGAGGGCGTGCAGACAATAGTACAGAAGGACTGATCCATGCCGCAATATGAAAAGGCCGATATCGAACGCCGCATGACCGGCGCGGTGGACTCGCTGAAAAGCGATCTTTCGGGCCTGCGCACGGGCCGCGCCAACACCACCCTGCTCGATCCGGTGGTGTGCGAGGTTTACGGCGCGATGATGCCGCTCAACCAGGTTGCCACCGTCTCCGCGCCCGAACCCCGGATGCTGAGTGTGCAGGTATGGGATAAGTCGAACCTCACCGCTGTGGAAAAGGGGATCGCGCATGCGAACCTTGGCCTCAACCCGATTATTGATGGCCAGACCCTGCGCCTGCCGATCCCGGACCTGACCGAGGACCGGCGCAAGGAACTGGCAAAGCTGGCCGGGCAATATGCCGAAAAAGCCAAGATCGCGATCCGCAACGTGCGCCGCGATGCGATGGAAAGCCTGAAGACCGACGAGAAGAAAAAGGAAATTTCCGAAGACGATCGCAAGCGTCTGGAGGACGAAGTCCAGAAAATGACCGACAAGCATGTCGCCGAAACCGATGAGGCCGCGGCGAAGAAGGAACAGGAAATCCTGACGCAGTGAGTCAGATGACGTGAGGCAGGCGATCGGGCAAGCAAGGGGCTAGATTGGACCAGACCACCGCCAGACACGTGGCCATCATCATGGATGGCAATGGCCGCTGGGCAAAGCGGCGGGCGTTGCCGCGCGCTGTTGGTCATCAGCGCGGGGTTGAGGCGGTGCGCCGGCTGGTGCGCGGGATCGAGCCGCTGGGGCTGAAATGCCTGACCTTGTACGCGTTCTCCTCCGAGAACTGGAAACGGTCGGAGGATGAGGTTGACGATCTGATGAACCTGATGCGCCGCTTCATTAAATCGGACCTGCCAGAATTCGTTGAAAATGGCATCAAACTCAAGATTATCGGTGACTGGCAATCGCTTGCCCCGGATATTGTGGCGATGCTCGAAGATGCGCTCGCGCAGACGGCGGGCGGGCACCAGACGCTCGCGGTGGCGCTCAATTACGGCGGGCAGCACGAAATTGCCCGTGCGGCGACAAAGGCGGCGGCAGTGGGCGAGATCACCACCGATACGATCGAGGCGCAGCTCGACACCGCCGATCTACCTCCGCTCGATCTGTTGATCCGCACCAGCGGCGAGGTGCGGCTGTCCAATTTCCTGCTGTGGCAGGCGGCCTATGCCGAAATGCTGTTCGTCGATACGCTGTGGCCCGATTTCAAGCCTGAGCATCTGGCACAGGCGCTAAGTGATTTTTCTGCAAGGGAGCGGCGATATGGAGGCCGGTAATCAGGAAGTCCGTACGGCGGCGGGCATCTCCGATTTGCCGGTGCGATTTGTGTCCGCCGTGTTCATGGCTGCTATCACTGGCAGCGCGCTGTGGTTCGGCGGCTGGATATGGATCGCCTTCGTGCTCCTGATCGGGGTGCTGGTGCTGTGGGAATGGAACGCGCTGGTGCACAAGTCCGATACCTCCATCCTGGCCGAGATCGTGTGGCTGTTTTTCGGCGCGGCTTATGTTTGCGGGGCGGCGCTGGCGCTGATCCAGGTTCGCATGAGCTTCGACGCGCTGACCGTGGCGCTCATCTATATGTTGCCGGTCATTTCGGTTGATGTCGGTGCCTATTTCGTCGGGCGCGCGGTGGGCGGGCCAAAGATTGCGCCGCGCCTCAGCCCTTCAAAGACATGGGCGGGGCTGGGCGGCGGTGCTCTGGCCGCTTCGCTGGCAGCGATTGTGCTTATAATCATCGGCTTCCGCCCCGATATTCACGGCGCGCCCAACTTCTACAGTGTCCTCATGGCGATTGCAGGTGGCACGCTGATCGCGGTGATCGCGCAGACGGGCGACTTCTTTGAAAGTTGGATGAAACGGCGCGCGGGTGTGAAGGATTCGAGCAGTCTGATCCCCGGTCATGGCGGCGTGTTTGACCGAACGGATGGGTTTTTGGCGGTGTTTTTCGTGCTGTTTGCGGTCAATGTATTCCCGCGCTTGATCGGGGTGGGGGCGTAATGGCGCGCTCGCTCACCCTGCTTGGCGCGACCGGCTCTGTTGGAGCCTCGACGCTCGATCTGGTGCGCCGCAACCGCGATGATTGGCAGGTCGAGGCGCTGACGGCGAATTGCAGCGTCGATGAACTGGCCGCGCTCGCTCGTGAATTCGGAGCAAAGCTGGCGGTGGTCGGCGATGAAAGCTGCCTTGGGGCCTTGCGTAGCGCGCTGGGTGACAGCGGGATCGAAGCGGCGGGCGGCGCGCAGGCGCTGCGCGATGCGGCGGCGCGCCCGGTGGACATGACGGTCGCCGCGATTGTCGGCACGGCGGGCCTTGCCCCGGTAATGGCGGCGGTGGAACGCGGCGGCACGATTGCGCTCGCCAACAAGGAAGCGCTGGTTTCAGCAGGCGAATTGATGATCGCCGAGGTTGAAAAGCACGGCGCGACGCTGCTGCCGACCGATTCCGAACACAACGCGATTTTCCAATGTCTTGCCGGCAACGACATCGCTGATGTCGCGCGCATCACGCTGACCGCCAGCGGCGGGCCGCTGCGCACTTGGTCGGCAGAGCGGATAGCCGCCGCCACTCCGGCTGAGGCCGTGGCGCATCCCAACTGGTCAATGGGTGCAAAGATCAGCGTCGATTCCGCGACCATGATGAACAAGGGGCTGGAGTTCATCGAGGCGCACCACCTGTTCCCGGTCGGGCTGGACCGGCTGCGCATCGTGGTCCACCCGCAAAGCGTCATTCACTCGATGGTCGAATACCATGACCGATCAACCCTCGCGCAGCTTGGCCCTTCGGACATGCGGGTGCCGATTGCATCGTGCCTTGCATGGCCGCGCCGGATGGAGACGCCGCTCGAACCGCTGGACCTTGCAGCGCTTGGGGAACTGACTTTCTTTGCCCCGGACGAAGCACTGTTCCCCGCCACGCGTATCTGCCGCGAAGCAATCGAAGCGGGCGGGGCCGCGCCTGCTACGCTCAACGCGGCCAACGAAATCGCGGTTGAAGCGTTTCTTTCCGGTCAGATTGGGTTCACACGGATAACGGCATTGGTCGAGGAAACCCTTCAACGCAGCAATCTGCCGCCCCGGCCCACGACGCTTGCCGAGGTGCTGAGCGTCGATGACGCCGCGCGCCGAAAAGCCCGATCCCTTTTGGAAAGCGCCGCCCTTGTTTGAATCGCCCCCGTTCTGGATGTACCTGCTCGGCTTCCCGCTGTTGCTGGGGCCGCTGGTGACAGTGCATGAGCTTGGCCATTACCTCGTTGGCCGCTGGTTCGGCGTTCATGCAGAGGCGTTTTCGGTCGGCTTTGGCAAGGAAATCTGGGGCTTTACTGACCGGCGCGGCACGCGCTGGAAACTCTCCGCGCTGCCACTGGGCGGATATGTCCAGTTCAAGGGGGACATGAACCCCGCCAGCGTACCCGATCCCGATGCTCCGATGGAAGAGGGTGCATTCCAGAGCGCGGCGCTGTGGAAACGCGCGCTGATCGTGGCGGCGGGGCCGGTTACGAACCTGGTGGTGGCGATTGCTATTCTGGCGACGTTCTTCGCAGTCCTGGGCAAGCCCGTTGTCACCGACGCGGAAGGCTCAACCAAGGTTGGCGAATTCGCCGAAATCTCGCCCGCGCGCGATGCCGGGCTGAAAATCGGCGATCAGATCATTGCGGTCGATCAAACGCCGATCACCGATTTCAATGCGCTCGTCGAAAACATCGCCCTCTATCCTGACGAAAAAGTCACTATCGAAGTGCTGCGCGATGGGGATAATCTGAAATTCCCGGTCACAATTGCACGCGTGGAAAACGACGACGGGTTCGGCAACAAAGGGGACATCGGCCGGATCGGCGTTGCCCCTGCCGCGCTGGACTATGGTTGGGAACCGGTGCCGCTGCTCCAGACTGTGCCGCTAGCAACGCAGCAATGCTGGAAGCTGGTCAAGATGATGGTCACTGGGATCAAACAGGTTGTGACCGGCCAGCGCTCGATCAAGGAACTGGGCGGCCCATTGAAGATCGGTAAAGTGGCGGGCGAACGCCTCAGCCTTGGCCCGACCGCCTTTATCGAGCTTGTCGCGCTCATCTCGCTTAACTTGGCGTTCATCAACTTCTTGCCAATCCCCGCGCTCGATGGCGGACATCTGGCGTTTTATGCCGCAGAGGCAGTGCGGCGCAAACCGGTGGGCCCGCAGGCGACCGAATGGGCGTACCGTACTGGCATCGTGCTGTTGCTGACGTTCATGGCAGTGGTCACGTTCAACGATGTGATCTCTTTGCCGGCAATCGGTGGCTTGTTTGGCAGTTAGCCGGGGAAAGGGCACGCTCTGGCAGGGGCGAGTCCGTATGGCAGCTTGATTGCACCATGCGCATCGGGCAGAGGCGATTGGGCCGGGAATGGCGACTGAAGCAGAGTCTGAAGCATTGGCGCGACTGGACGTTTCAGGCGCTTTGAATACGGGTTGGACGGGAATTTTGACGACTATGGATCGATGCAAGCAGACGGGCGGTTCGCCGGTCACTTCAGCCGGACGCCTGGCAATTGCCCTCACCTGCGGCTCGATGCTCGCGGGCGTGCCGTACAGCGCGCTCGCTCAGGATGAGGCGCTGGCTCCGGGCACGCAGCAGGAACAGCAGCCCGATCGCGCTGACGCACCCGTTCCGACAGGCAACACCATCCGCTCGATCAGTATCGTTGGTGCCGAGCGGCTCGAGCCGACCACGATTCTGTCCTACATCCGCCTGCGCGTGGGGCAGGAATACACTTCAGTGGCCGCCGATGAGGCGCTCAAGGATCTTGCTGCGACCGAGCTGTTTGCAGGCAGTTCCTCGATCCGCAACGATAACGGTAATGTCGTGATTACCGTTGCGGAAAACCCGGTCATCAACCGCATCGTTCTTGAAGGGAACAAACGGTTGAAGAACGAAAAGATTGTCCCCGAAATCAAACTTGCGCCGCGGCAGATATTCACCCGGTCCAAGGTGCGCGCAGATGTTGCCCGCATTATCGAGTTGTACAAGCGTCAGGGCCGGTTTGCCGCGACGGTCGAACCCAAGATGGTGCAACTGCCGCAGAACCGCGTCGACGTGGTGTTCGAAATAAGCGAGGGGCCCAAATCCAAGGTCCGCCAGATCAACATCATCGGCAACGACAAGTTTTCCGACAATGATCTGCGCGGAGAAATGGTAACGAAGCAGGCGCGTTTCACCCGCTTCTTCAGCTCCAACACCAGCTACGATCCTGATCGGCTGGCGTTCGACCAGCAAAAGCTGCGCCAGTTCTATCTGACCGAAGGCTACGCCGATTTCCGTGTCGTTTCCGCCGTGGCAGAGCTGACGCCGGATCAGCAGGACTTCATCATCACTTATGTGGTGGAAGAGGGCGAGCGCTACAAATTCGGCGATGTCGAGGTGGAAAGCCAGCTGCGCGATTTCGACAGCGACCAGATCAAGGCCGGTCTGTCGATGCAGAGCGGCGAATGGTACGACGCAAAATCGGTAGAGGACACGATCGAGCAACTGTCAGAGCTTGCAGGCCGGTTCGGCTATGCGTTTGCCGACGTGCAGCCGCGTTACAGCCGACAGAAGGAAAGCCTCACGATGGACATCAAGTTCATCCTGCGTGAGGCACCGCGCGTCTATGTCGAACGGGTCGATGTGAACGGCAATACGCTGACGCAGGACAAGGTTATCCGTCGTGAATTCCGCTTATCCGAAGGCGATGCGTTCAACTCGCTGGGCGTTCAGCGGACCACGGCACGCATCAATTCGTTGGGCTTCTTCCAGGAAAACTTCGAAGTCACCCAGGTCGAAGGGTCAGCGCCCGACCGCATCGTGCTCGAAGCGAATGTGGAAGAGCAGCCGACCGGAGAATTGCAGTTTTCGGCCGGGTTCTCCTCGATCGAGCAATTCATTCTCGCCGGCTCCATCCGTCAGCGCAATTTCCGGGGGCGCGGGCAGACGATCGGCCTCAGCCTCAATTACTCGCAGTTTTCCAGCCAGGCGCAGATCAGCTTTACCGAACCCTATGTGTTCGATCGCAACATCTCTGCCGGGATCGACGTGTATCGCCGCGATTTCAACAGCTTCAACTTTCAGGGTAATAATCGGAATACAACGTTTGAGCAGGCGACCACCGGTTTCGCCGCGCGTCTGGGTGTGCCGCTTACCGAATTCATGTCGCTGGTCGGCAGTTACACGCTGAACTACGATCAGGTCGATCTGGATCGCAACCAGTTCTTTTCCGATCTGAACGGTGACGGGATTGTCGAATGTAACCCGCTGCTCGCCGGGCGCTTCCTGTGCGATGCCATTGGGGACCGGTTGAGCTCTATTGTCGGCCTGTCGCTCAACTACAATTCACTGAATTCGCGTCTGCGTCCGACGCGCGGGCAGACCGTCTCACTTGGCGCGGAATTTGCCGGTCTGGGCGGAGATGTTCGCTACGCCCGGTTCCGTGGCCGTGCGCAGAAGTTCTGGGGCCTCGGGAGCTCAGGCTTCGTGTTCTCGCTTGCGGCAGAGGGTGGCACGATCATTCCTCTGAGAGACAGGCCCGGCGTGGGCGTCGACGATGTGCTGTTGACCGACCGGTTCTTCCTTGGCGAACCGCAGATGCGCGGCTTTGACATTCGCGGCGTCGGCCCGCGCGTGCTGACGGATACTTATAGTCTTGATACTCTCCGTCGGCAGGAGATCGATCCTGATACGGGCCTCCCGGCCATACTACCACGGCAGAACAACGTGCGTGATGATGCGATCGGTGGTCGCAACTATTATCTTGGTCGCGCCGAGCTTGAGATTCCGCTGGGTAGCGGCGCGCGCGAATTGGGCCTGCGTCCCTCGATCTTCGCCGATATCGGCGCCTTATGGGGTGTCGAAGCGCCGGTGCTGCAGGACAATCCTGGCGGCATCCAGCTAATCGATACTGCATCGGGTCTGCCACTATTTAGCACTCCACCAGCGAATGGTGGGTGCGACTCGCCGGGTCGGACGCCAACAACCGACCCATTCACAGCCAGCGGCGCTCCGAACTGTCGCGAGATTCAACCGCGGTCCAACATTCGCGAGGTCTTCCTCGGCAATTCCCCCAGCCCGCGTATCGCCGTGGGTATCGGGGTCAACTGGAACTCGCCGTTCGGCCCGTTCCGTATCGATTTCGCCCAGATCATCCGCAAGGTCGAAGGCGATGACGACAAAACCTTCCAGTTCAACGTAGGAACCCAGTTTTGATGAATACTCCTTCGAAAATCCTCGCCTCGGTGGGCCTCGCCGCCTGCGCTCTTGCCGCTGCTCCGGTTTCGGCACAGTCCGCCACCAAGGTCGCCACGGTCGACACCAGCCGTGCGATCATCGGCACCAATGCCCTGCGCACAGCTTATGAATCGATCACCACCACCTACAAGGCGCAGATCGACCAGCGCACGGCAAAACAGCAGCAGCTCTCGGAATTGCTCAAGCCGTTCGACGCCAATGGCAACAGCCAGCTGGACGATGCAGAGCTGCCCGCCGTGCAGGGATCGAAGCAGTTTACGCAGATTCAACAGCTTGAGGGCGAGGTCAATTCACTCGCCAATCAAGTCAACGTCGCGCGCATTTTCGCAGTCGAGCAGATTTTCGAACAGTATGGTCCCGCGCTTCAGGAAGTGGCGACCGCGCAGAAGATTCAGCTGATCATGCCGGTGGCTGCAGTGCTGTATGGCTCGGCTGAAACCGATGTGACCACGCAGGTGACCACTTTGCTCAACACCAAGGTGCCGAGCGTCGGCGTGGTTCCGCCGCAGAATTACCGCCCCTCGCAACAGGGTGCCGGGCTGTTCCAGGAAATCCAGGAACGCCTGCTTACCGCGCAGCTGATCCAGCAACAGCGCGCCCAGCAGGGTCAGGCCGAAGGTAACACGCAGGCACCGGCGGGCCGTTAAGGCCAATCGGAACGGCAAGACGGGGGCAGGGCATGAACGAGACGGAAACACCGCCTGAATCGGTGGCGGAACCGATTGTGGATTACGACATCCGCAAGATCTTGAAGGCCCTGCCGCACCGTTACCCGTTGCTGCTGGTTGACCGCGTCAAGCGGATCGATTTGGGTGAGCGCATCCACGCGGTGAAGGCCGTGAGCATGAACGAGGAGTTTTTCCAGGGGCATTTCCCCGGCGCTCCGATCATGCCCGGCGTGCTCCAGATCGAGGCTCTGGCGCAGGCCGCCGCGATCCTCGGGATCGAGACGCTGGAGCTGGCGGGCACGGGGAAGCTCGTGATCTTCATGGGGATTGAAAGCGCAAAATTCCGCGCGCCTGTGACACCCGGATGCCTGCTGGATCTGGAGGTTGAATTCCTGCAAAAACGCAGCCGGGTCTACAAGTTCAAGGGCAAGGCAAGCGTCGAGGGCAAGGCCACCTGCGAGGTTGAGTTTACCGCGATGATCGCGGACCCGCCTGCTTGATTGGCGCTGCGCGAAAACAGAAGACTCTCCTTGCCATTGGCAGCGATCCGAATTAAGCGCGCCGCTTCTCATTCCCAATTTATAGCACCGCCGGTCGGAACCGGTGAAAGCTCAAAGGACACGACCATGAAAGCCGAAGGGCATCCCGAATACCATCTGATCAACGTCAAGATGACCGATGGTACCGAATTCCAGACCCGCTCCACCTGGGGCAAGGAAGGCGACACGCTTGCGCTGGATATCGACCCGACCAGCCACCCGGCATGGACCGGCGGCAACCGTCAGATTCAGGAAGGTGGCCGTGTTGCAGCGTTCAACAAGCGTTTCGGCGGGCTTTCACTCAAGAAGTGATGGGCCTCCAGAAGTGATCGCTTCATCAGCTTTGTGGCCTTCGAGGTCACATGAAACAGGCGGCCTTTCGGGGTCGCCTTTTTCTTTGCCTGAGCGCGGGCTGGCGCTAAACCGGCACCAGGTCACCCTGGCTATTCCTCGCCGCCGCGATCGCACTTGAAGTGACTGGCACTTTCCTGCTCAAGCTGTCCGATGGCTTTGAGAAGGTGCAGTGGGGGATACTTTCCCTCGCCTGCTACAGCGCGTGTTTCTGGGTGCTGGCCCCGGCGATGAAGGTGCTGCCGGTCGGCATCGTCTATGCGATCTGGTCTGGCGTGGGCATTGTTGCCGCCAGCATCATCGGCCTTGTCGCATTTGACGAGCGGCTCGGCGCGCTGCAATTCGTATTTATCGCGATGATCTTGATCGGCGCAGTCGGGCTCAACGTAACTGCGGCTAATCCGTCCTGACCGGACCGGTCACGCACACTCCAAGCACCGCGTCGCGATCGGGCGCGCTTCGAGCCGGGCGCGGGAGATTTCCTTTCCGCACTTTGCGCAGGTGCCATAAGTGCCGTTTTCAATTCGCATCAGCGCCAGCCTGATCTGTTGGATTTCGGCGCGCAGAACATCGTCGACCCCTTCCAGCGCCTCATCATCGGCGAGGTCGATGGCCTGATCGGCCAAGTCGTCGTCAAGCGGGTGGCGCAGGTCATCCTCGATCACGCCGGTGCGTTCGAGCAGATCGTTCAGCCGGGCCTTGAGCTGCGTTGCGATGTCTTGATAGTCGCTCATCATTATCCCCACGGCCGCTCACGATACCATTTGGTGATAACATACTTCACGCCTTTGCGCACCTTCATGCCGTGGTGGAGCGTGTTGGGGTTTTCGCGACCATCCTCGCGGCGGTTGTTCCAGCACAGCAGTTTTCCGGCCTCGGGCTGGAAGGTCTTGCCGATCGACTTGAACCGGGTCGCGCCGCCTGCCTCGGGCTCGTTGAGATAGATCATGAAGGTCCACGTGCGCTGCCCGGAAACGCTGCAATACCGCTCCCAATCGGGGCCGCCGGGTGTGAAGTAGTCGGTGTGCGCCTTGAATTCCTGCCCCACAGCATAACGCTGCCCCTGCAAGGGTTCGCCATGCGTGGGATCGATGCCTGAAAGATCCGTCAGCATCGCATCAAGCCGCTCGACGGCGGGTTCATCGAATGACAGGTCGCAAGTCTCGCTGGTGCGGAAATACTGGTCGCCATTGTCATCCGCGATGGTGGAGGGGCGGCGATCCCGGTCTATCAGCGCGATGAGCGCGCCGCACAGATCGGCGTCAATAAAATCGCGGCACTGGAACACCCCAGCCTTGGCGCTCGGCAAGCGTTGAAGCCCGGCGCGTTCAAGCAGGCGTGACGCGGAAGAATCGGTGAACAGCTCCATTGCCCGAACCCTAATTACAGGTGGCCGCCAGACAAGTGCGAAACGTCCGCGAAAGAATGTTGCGTGCGCGGGGCCGTATGGCAGTTTTCGCTTCCCATGCAGGGCGGTTTGTGCAATTGGCTCGCGCCCGCTCATGGCGGCCTTGACCGGTCGTGTTTGAGCCGTAAACCGCCGGGTATGCACGCAAGTGCTGCCTGATCCTGGCGGTTCGCGCTTGGTGGGACGTGTGGCGATCGTAGCTCAGTTGGTTAGAGCGCCGGTTTGTGGTACCGGAGGTCGGGGGTTCGAGACCCCTCGGTCGCCCCATTTTTCCCATCGCAAGTGTTGGAAATGTCAATCCCGGCAGTCTCGCCGCGCGCAGGCTGAACAGGGCAATGAACACATGACCGCATTCTGGACCGAACCCGATTTCGACGATCACGAGCTGGTGCAGGTCGTGCGCGACCGCGCCTCTGGCCTGACCGCGATTATTGCGGTCCATTCCAGCCATTTGGGCCCCGGCGCTGGTGGCACGCGGTTCTGGCATTATCCCAATCCCAAGGATGGCTTGCGTGATGCGCTGCGCCTGTCGCGCGGGATGAGTTACAAGAACGCGATGGCCGGCCTGCCGATGGGCGGAGGCAAGGCGGTGATCCTCGCTGATGAAGCGCGCACCAAGACACCCGAATTGCTCGCCGCGTTCGGCGATGCGGTAGAGGCGCTGAACGGGCGCTATGTCACCGCAGAGGATGTCGGCATTTCAGAAGCCGATATGGTCGCCGTATCACAGCGCACGGCGCATGTTTCCGGTCTGCCGGTATCGGGCGAAAACGCCGCCGGGGGCGATCCCGGACCATTCACCGCTTTCGGCATCTATCTCGGCATCGTCGCCGCCGTGAGGCACAGACTGGGCAAGGATAGCGTCGCGGGCGTGCACGTCGCAGTGCAGGGCGTGGGCAGCGTGGGCGGCGGCGTCGCTCGCCTGCTGGCCAAGGATGGGGCAAAGCTGACGCTGGCCGATATCAACGCACGCGCCGCGCAGGCGCTGGCCGATGAACTGGGCGGCAGGGCGGTGGGCGCCGATGCGATCATGACGACGCCGTGCGATGTATTCAGCCCCAATGCGCTGGGTGCGATCCTTGATGAAGACAGCATCGCCGCGCTCGACACCGCGATTGTGGCAGGCGGGGCGAACAACCAGCTGGCAAGGGCGCATCATGGCGATCCGCTGTTCAGGCGCGGTATCCTGTATGCTCCCGATTATGTTATTAACGCTGGTGGCATCATCTCGGTGGCGAGCGAATATCTGGCGCGGCGCGAAAACCGCCTTGGTTCGGTCGATGAGGTGCGTGAGCGGATTAAGCTCATTCCGGGCAGGCTGGAAGAAATCTGGCAGGAAAGCGATGGGAGCGGCACCTCGCCCGATATCGTCGCGGACCGGATGGCGCAAAAGCTGATCGGGCGCGGCTGATTTCGAGGCAAGCCCCGCACGCAACGGTGTCTTGTATTTTTTGCGCTCTTGCGAGGGGGCGACAAGGCCCTAAATTCCGTGCAGGGAAAAACCGTGCATATTTACGCCAATCCAAAGCGATTTCTGTCGCTCGCCAGCTGGCTTACCCCGCTGCTGTTTTTCAGCGGCGCGGTTGTTGCGGGCGCCGCGATGGTGTGGGGATTGATCGCGGTTCCGCCCGATCGCCTGATGGGGGAGACGGTGCGCATCATTTTCATCCACGTGCCCGCTGCGTGGCTGGGCATGGGCGGATGGACCGGCATTGCGATCTCCTCTGCCGCTCTGCTGATCTGGAAGCATCCTTTGGCGGGCCTTTCGGCGCGCGCGATTGCAGTGCCGGGTCTGGTGTTCACGATCATTTGCCTTGTCACCGGATCGATCTGGGGGCGCCCAACGTGGGGCACGTGGTGGGTGTGGGACGGTCGGCTGACCTCGATGCTGGTGCTGATGTTCCTGTATATCGGATATATCGCTTTGGCGCAGGCGGTCAGCCGAGACGGCGGATCCAGCCGTATTCCGGCGATTTTCGGCTTGGTCGGCGCGATCAACATTCCGATCATCAACCGTTCGGTGGT
>JBBRVR010000018.1:0-43231 GCA_038246695.1 Sphingomonadales bacterium | reverse complement strand
CGGCTGGACCGCTTCGTCATCCCCATCGCGCTGGTGCTGCTGGTGATGCTGTTCATCCTGCAAAAACGCGGCACGGCGAAAGTTGGCGCACTGTTTGCCCCTGTGATGATCGTCTATTTCATCGTGATCGCAGCGTTGGGCACGTGGCAGATAATCAAGGCGCCGGAAGTGTTGTGGGCGCTCAACCCCTATCATGCATTCAATTTCTTCGTGATCGACGGGTGGACGGCGTTCCTTGCGCTGGGCAGCGTGGTGCTGGCGGTGACCGGGTCCGAGGCGCTGTATTCGGACATGGGCCATTTCGGCCGCGGCCCGATGCGCCTTTCCTGGTTCGGCTTTGTCATGCCGTGCCTGCTGCTCAATTATTTCGGGCAGGGGGCGATGATCATCTCCCTGCCACCAGAGATCGCCGCGCAGGCGATCGAGAGCCCGTTCTTCTTCCTTGCAGATGAGGAATACCGCTTGCCGCTGGTGCTGCTGGCGACGGTCGCCACCTTTATCGCCAGCCAGGCGGTTATTTCGGGCGCGTTCTCGATCACGCATCAGGCGATCCAGATGGGCTATATCCCGCGTCTGTCGATCCGTCACACCTCGGAAACAGAGGGCGGGCAGATCTACATTCCGGTCGTGAACTGGGCGCTGATGGTGGCGGTTATCATCCTGGTGCTGACGTTCCAGAATTCCTCCAGCCTTGCCAGCGCATACGGCATCGCGGTGACGGGCGCTGTCACGATCGACACGCTGTTGATGGCGGTGCTGTTCGTGGGCGTGTGGAAATGGAAGTGGTGGTATGCCGCGCCCATCGTGCTTGTGTTCCTGATTGTCGATGGAGCCTATTTCGCGGCCAACCTGACCAAGGTGGCCGATGGCGGCTGGTTCCCGCTGGCGGTGGGGCTGGTCGCGTTCCTGCTGCTCACCACGTGGTCCCGGGGGCGCAAGCTGATGCGAGCACGGATGAGCGAACACGCGCTGCCGATTGAAATCTTTGCCAAGAGCGCCAAGAATTCCGCGCTGCGCGTGCCGGGCACCGCGATCTTCATGGCGAGCCAGTCTTCTGGCGTGCCGTCTGCGTTGCTCCACAATATCAAGCACAACAAGGTGCTGCATGAGCGCGTGGTGATCCTGACGGTGGACATCGCCGATGTGCCCTATGTCGATCCCGATGCGCGCTGCGAATTCACCGATCTGGGCGACGGGTTTTACCGCGCGGTGCTGCATTACGGCTTCATGGAGGAGACCAACGTGCCGCTGGGCCTCAAGAAGATGGAGCGGTGCGGCGGCGAGTTCGACATGATGCACACCAGCTTCTTCCTATCCCGCCAGACCTTGCTGCCGAGCGACAAGCCAGGAATGCCGGTCTGGCGCGAGAAGATATTCGCTTGGATGCTGCGTAACGCCGCGACCGCGATGGACTTTTTCAAGTTGCCCACAAACCGCGTGGTGGAATTGGGCAGCCAGATCGAGATATGAGACCGCGATTGGCGCGCACGATCGTTTCCGACGAAGTTGACACAATTGACAGTGTGTCAGACGCCTTGTGGACGATTCTTCCCGTGGTTTTTCAGCTGGTTGCGATTGCCGAGCGAAGTTGACATTTCTCCAGCTTTTTACGCATGCGCATTTGGGTGATTGAATCGGTTTTCAAAGAGCCGCGTGTGGTATGACGCGGCCTTGGCATGTAGGAAACGAGGTTCTGCGCGGGTCTGCGCGACTGCGATCCTTCAAACAACTCCGTTGGCGCCCTGCACGCTACTGCACCTGATCTCTAAAGCCAGCCGCAAAGCTATCGTCGTCGCCCCGTGCTTGACGCGGGGCTCGGCTGTCTTTGCGTTAGGCCTCAGGAAAACCATTCGTCCCAAAGATCGTCCCAGTCGGGATTGTGAGCCTCAATGAGCGCAAACTTCCATTCGCGTTTCCACTTCTTCACGAGCTTCTCTCGGGCGATGGCCTGTTCGATCTCTTCGTGGCGTTCGGTATAGACCAGCCGAGTTTTGCTGAAGTCCGCGACGTGCGCAGAGCCTGTGCCCTCGCGATGCTGATGAACGCGCTGTAGGAGGTCGGACGTAACGCCGACATACATGCCGCCACGATAGCGGTTCGCCGTAATGTAAACCCAGCCACCGTTTGCCATTAGTGGCGCATCGTCCTGCACAGTTGAAGAGAGAAGCCTAGCCCCGTGTCAAGCACGGGGCGACGAGAATGGAACGGCAGCAATAGCGCCCAGGAATAAATGTACGACACTGTCAGCACCTCACCCCCACTTCGCATAATCAGCCTCATTCCGCCTCGATCAGCGTAATCTCCGTCTGCCGCCCGTCGATAAAGCGCACTTGCTCACCATCGAAAAACGCGTCTTCCTCGGTGCGGAAATCTACCTTTTGGCCGCCCCATTCGGGCACTGCTGAATAGCTCGTCAATTCGATCGACCAAGCGGTGCCCTCTTGGATGGTGCCGCCTCCGCGCGCATCGCCGTTCTGGTTGTCCCAGAACCCGATGGCAGGGCCGGCGCCGTGGCCGTGCAGGCCGATGGGGTGGGTGTAGATCGATGGATCGAGGCCCGCCGCAATCGCCTGCTCGCGCGCCGTGGCCAGCACATCATTCCCGCTGCGCCCAACCGCGAAATTGCTGGTCAGGAAGTTCTGCACCCGGTTGCTGTTGGCAAGGCCATCGCGGAGCCCCTTGGGCGCTTCGGTCTCGCCGGGTTTCAGGACATAGGCGAGGTGCTGCGTATCGGTGTTGAGCCGCAAATATGTGATGCCGAAATCAGTCCAGAGCAGATCGCCCGGCAGGATCACTGTGTCCCCATCAAGCATCCCCTCGGCACCGGCGCGCTGGATGGCGATGCTGGGGTGGAACCACGGGGTCAAACCCAGTGCGGCCAGCCGTTCGCGATACCACCACTGCACGTCCGCCGCGCTGGTTACGCCCGGAGTGATGACCGCGCTCGAAAACGCCTCTGCGATGATCGCGTGGGCGGTGCGCACGATCATCGGATACAGCTCCATTTCGGCAGGCGTGCGCGTCTCCAGCCAGCGTACGCTGAGAGCCTCTCCAGATACCACGCGGCCGCGCAATTCCGGCGATAATCTCTGCATCATGGCAAGGTACTGGCTGTGCGTCATCCCGTCGCCGAATGCGGTGAGGTCCGACGTATTCACGGCAATCTTCGCCGGATTGCGAGCAGCGATAATATCGGCGACTGCCTGCCACTGATCGGGCTGCTCTTCGGGTTTCCACACAGCCTCAAACAGACCGCCAAGGCCATACCGGCTGACGGTCAGGCGCTCGATTGGCGCGCCGTTTCCGGGATCGTGAAAAATCAGGATCGTGCGCCGCCGCGCGCTCATGCTCTCCCCATCGAGCATGGATGCGGTCACGGGATCCTCGAAATATTCGCGCGCCATCAGCACCCACATATCGACGCCTTGCTCGCGCATGATCGCGGGGATGATGGTATCGAGCCGCTCTGCCAGAATTCGGTCGATCACCTGCGCCCGGTCACGCATTGGCAGCACCGTAGGAAGCTGCGGCGCGGCCTGTTCGGTCTGGCTCATCGGGATCAAGGGCGCATTGGCCAGCGCGGGGGCCGCCATCACAGCCGTAATCGCACACATCGACATCGTGGCAGTCGTAACAGCCCTGTTCAGCATCACCATTCCCCAATTGCTCGAATTGAGCCTGCTATGATTGCGCAAGGGCAGGCGTGTCAAACTCGATTTGACGCACGCAAACACACGCGCTAGCAATTGCCGCCTCGGTGTCGCCCCCGTCTTTCCCGTGAAAGGGATTGCACATGACTGCACCGGAAACGCAGGCCCCGTTGGGGCTGGCGATGACAACTTCGCTTGTAATTGGTACCATGATCGGCGCGGGGATATTCATCCTCCCCGCATCGCTCGCGCCCTTGGGGTGAAACGCCGTGCTGGGCTGGGTGATCAGCGGGACGGGCGCGCTTGCGCTCGCCATGACGCTGCGGTTTTTGATGCAGGACAGCGGAGAGGGGTTTCACCACGTGATCGAGCGTGTGCTTGGCCCGGTGCCTGCCTTCATGGCGGTCTGGGCGCTCTGGACAGCGGGGCTAGTGAGCATAGCGGCGCTGTCGATTGGCGGAGGTGGTATCTTTGCCGGAATGGTATTCGACGATCCACCGCAATGGATCGCGGTCGCCGCCGCGATAGGCTCGATTGCGTTCGTGACGGCGGTAAACCTTGCTGGCGCGCGATCGGCCGGGTGGATGCAGGTTACATCGGTCGTGATAAAGCTGTTCCCGCTGGTGATCGTCATCGGGATTGTGGCGGTGTTTTTCGCTGGCGATGTGCCGGTTCAGCGCCTCGCCCCCGCGCCGATCACTTTTGGTGCAATCGCAATGGCGGCGGCGCTAACGCTGTTCCCGCTGCTTGGGTTCGAGTCTGCCGTTGTGCCAGCCCAGAAAATCCGCAACCCTGCACGCAATATCCCGATTGCGATGATCGGAGGCACATTCACGGTGGTGCTGATCTATATCGTGGTCAGCACCGGGATCGTGCTGATCACCCCATGGCAGGAAACTGCGCAATCCGCCTCGCCGGTGTCAGATCTGCTTGAGGCGCGGTTCGGGCCGGTTGCCGGGATAGCTGTCGCGACCTGCGTGCTGGTGAGTGTTACGGGATGCAATAACGGGCTGATGCTGATGCAGGGCGAATGTTCGCGCACCATGGCCCACCGCGGTGAAATTCCTGCATTCATGGGGTACATCAATGCGCGCGGCGTTTCGCACTGGGGCATCGTGCTGACGTTCCTTGGCGCGGTGGCGCTGATCCTGGCCAATACATCGCGCGGAATGTCGGGCCTGTTCACCTTTCTGGTGCTGCTCACATCGGGCGGAGTGCTGGTGTTCTATGCCATTGGCCTGATCGCGGCGATCAAGGTCAATCGAACCCCAGCGCGCTGGGCGGTGTTTGCGCTGGCAGGCGGATTTGTCTGCTTTGCCGCCTACGGCACAGGGTTGGAAAGCATGGTGTGGGTGTGGGTGCTGATGGTTTTCGGACTGGCAGTACGTTGGCTGAGCAGGCGCCGCGTGCCCGCTGAACTGGCCCCGGCATAGCGGTGAGCGGGTGCGCGAACGCCGCTCAAATGTGCGGCGGAATTTCGTCCTTCACCACATCCACCGCATCCTCCTCATCCTCCAGCGCCAGACCGTGCTTCAGCAGCATCGGGATATTGGCGAAGGTGAATAGAAAGGTGAGCGGCAGGAATACCCAGAACTTTGCCCACAGCCATGTTTCGAAAGTGCCGTTGGGCTCGTTATACATGGCGCGCAGCACTTCGTTGAGGATCGCCAGCGCGATGAAGAAAAAGCCCCAGTTGCGGCTCAATTTGATCCAGCCTTCCTCGGTCAGACCCTCAAACGCCGCCTCCAGCATGACCTTGAGCAGGGGGCGGCCATACAGCCAGCCCACGATTAGGGCAGTGCCCATCACCGCATAGATGATCGTGGGTTTGAGCTGCACGAAGGTCGGATCGCCAAAGAAGATCGTGAGCGCGCCAAAGCCGACGATCAGCGCGGTCGAAAACCACAGCATCGGCGATACCTTGCCCAGCAGGGCGCGGCTGGCGATCAGCGCGATGACGGCGGCAATCATGAATGCACCCGTGCCGTAAAGGATCGCGATGATCGTTCCGCCCGCGCTGCTTTCTTCGGGCGACATCTGGCGGAAGACGAGCAGAAACACGACCAGCGGGCCGTAATCGATGACGACGCTGAGCCACGAGGACGCGGCAGATTTCTTCGGTTCGGTTTCGCTCATCATGCCACTCCTGCAATCACGCGCGCGACCAGATCGGGATCGAACGGGCGCAGGTCGTCGATCTTTTCGCCAACGCCGATGGCGTGGATCGGCAGGCCGTATTGCTCCGCTGCCGCAACCAGCACGCCGCCGCGCGCAGTGCCATCCAGTTTGGTCATGATCAGGCCGGTGACGCCCGCCACCTCTTTGAACACATCGATCTGCGACAGCGCGTTCTGGCCGTTGGTCGCATCCAGCACGAGCACCACATCGTGCGGTGCGTCTTCGTTCATGCGGCCCAGCACCCGGCGGATCTTCGCCAGTTCGTCCATCAGCTCGCGCTTGTTCTGGAGGCGTCCGGCAGTGTCCACGATCAGCGCGTCGATGCCGGTATCGGTCGCCTGCTTGACCGCGTCAAACACGATGCTGGCCGGATCGCCGCCCTCGGGACCGCGCACCAGGTCTACGCCGATGCGGTCTGCCCATGTGGCCAGCTGGCCGATGGCAGCGGCGCGGAAGGTATCGCCCGCCGCCAGCAGCACGCCGTAATCGTCTTCCTGAAACAGGTGCGCCAGCTTGGCGATAGTGGTGGTCTTGCCCGATCCGTTGACCCCGATCACCAGAATTACCTGCGGGCGCGGGAAGGCGGTGATTTCCAGCGGCTTTGCCACCGGGCGCAGGATTTCGGCGATTTCCTGCGCGACCGCTTCCTTCAGTTCGGCTTGCGTCACCTGATCGCCAAACCGCTTTTCTGAAAGGCGCGTGCGTATGCGCGCGGCGGCCTTGGGCCCAAGATCTGAGGTGATTAGTGCGTCCTCGAGATCGTCGAGCGTCGCGTCGGACAGCTTGCCTCCGCCCGCCAGCCCAGCGAGATTTTCCGACAGCCGCTCGGAAGTCTTGCGAAAGCCGCCCAGCAGCTTCTCGCTCCAGCGATTTTGCGCTTCAGTCATCGCAAAAGCCCTTCCTCAACGCAGGTTACGGCCACGTCGACCAATTGCCCGGCAGGCGAGCCTTCGGGCAGCGCGACGCGGGAGTAAGGGGGCGCATAGCCCGTGCCGTCGCGTTCCGCGAGGACTGTGACGGTTTCGCCCACAAAGGCGTTCAGCCAGTCAGCGCGGCGTGCAGCAACGGCGGTGCGCAATTCGCTGGCGCGGGTCTTTACCACCGCGCGATCGACCTGCGGCATCCGTGAAGCGGGGGTGCCGGGGCGGGGCGAGTAGGGAAAGATGTGGCCGTGGACGATGTCCAGTTCCGAAATGATCGAGAGGTTCGCGCGGTGATGCGCTTGCGTTTCTGTCGGGAAGCCCGCGATCAGATCAGCGCCCACGGCGATATCCGGGCGGGCGGCCTTCAGGCGAGCAACCAGATCCAGCGCATCGGCGCGGCTGTGGCGGCGCTTCATGCGTTTGAGGATCAGGTCATCGCCGTGTTGCAGCGAGAGATGCAGGTGCGGCATCACGCGATTTTCTGACGCGATCAGATCGAACAGCAGCGGGTCGATCTCAACCCCGTCGACCGATGACAGGCGCAGGCGCGCAAGTTGATCAAACTGGTGCAGGATAGCCGCGACAAGTTTGCCAAGCGCCGGTGTCTCGGAAATATCCTGCCCCCAGCTTGTCAGATCGACACCCGTCAGCACAACTTCCTTTGCACCCTCTTCCAGGTGGCGCTCAACCTCGCGCAGCACCTGTGCGATGGTCAAGGACCGGCTTTGCCCGCGCCCCTGCGGAATCACGCAGAACGTGCAGGCATGGTCGCAGCCGTTCTGCACCGCAACGAAGGCGCGGGTGCGCGTGGGAGGTGGCGGGGCATGTGGCAAAGGCACGTTCCAGGCGCGCGGGTCCAGCTTTGCTGCATTGGCGATCAGCCCATCGACTTCTGGCATCGCGGCGATCTGTTCGCGTTCGATTTCGGCGGCGCATCCGGTAACGATCAGGCGCGCATCGGGCCGGTCGCGGCGGGCGCGGCGGATAGCCTGACGGGTCTGCCGCACCGCTTCGGATGTGACGGCGCAGGAATTGATCACCACCACATCGCCAGCATCGGCCAGCATCGCCTTCATCCGCTCGCTTTCGGAAATGTTGAGGCGGCATCCCAGGGAGATAACTTCAGGAGATAGAGAAATGGGCGCGCTCAAGCGAAATCATCCCATTCGAACGTGCCGCGAAAAGCCTCTTTCGCGGGGCCGGTCATGCGGATCGTGCCGCCCCCATCCTCGGCGCGCTGCCATGCAATCTCGAGCTCGCCGCCGGGCAGGCGCACGCGCACCGGGCTTTTCACCAGCCCCTTTCTTATCGCGGCGACCGCCGTGGCGCAAGCGCCGGTCCCGCACGCCCGCGTCAGCCCAGCGCCGCGTTCCCACACATGCAATGTCAGGTGATCGGTGCCCGCAACGCTGGCGACATTGACGTTGACGCCTTGCGGGAACACCGGATCGCGCTCGATCTCGGGACCAACCTTGCCCAACGGCACCGCATTCGCATCCGCCACGAAGAACACCGCATGCGGGTTGCCCACATTCACCGCCATTGGTGCGGCGAGTGTGATATCGCCCGCATCCCAGCTCAGCGGCATTGCAACGGTGTCCATCGCATAGGCAAGCGGAATTGCCACCCAGTCGAAACGCGGTGCGCCCATATCGACACTCGCGCCTCCGGTTTCAGGGCCAATAGCGGGTTCCAGCGCAATCACGCCGCCGGCGGTGTTTACGCGGGCCGGGCGGCCATGCAGCAGCGCGACCGCCCGCGCTGCGTTTCCACACGCCTCCGCTTCTGTGCCATCGGCGTTGAAGATGCGCATCGTGAAATCGCAGGTATCGCTGGGTTCGAGCACGATTACCTGATCGCAGCCCACGCCTTCGCGCCGGTCCGCCAGTGCGCGCGCAACCGCGCCCGTCATTTCCGGCATTCTTTGGTCCGGGATGCTGCGTTCGCGCGCGTCCAGCACAACGAAATCGTTGCCCAGACCGTGCATCTTGATGAAGGGAACCTGCATGGTCCGCCGCATCTATGCATACAGGGCCGCCGCGTAAAGTGGCCAGCGTGTTACCCGCGAACGCGCCGCAGATAATTGTGGGGGTCGAGCCGTTCGGCTTTGATTGCCTCCTCGGTTTCCCGAGCGGCACGTTCCCTTGTTGCCTGAGCCTTGGGAGTGAGCAGACCCAGCTTCCTCAGCCGGGTGCGCACCGCGCTTGCCGGTTCGGGTCGGCCATACAGATAACCCTGTCCCTTGAGGTCACCGATCTTCTGCAAGGCGCGCAGGATCTGCTCATCCTCGATCCCTTCGGCCGTGATCGGCAAATCGAGGCCACGGCCCAGCGAAACGATCGCATCGACAATGCGCGATCCATTTTCCGCATCGGCCAGTTCACTGATAAAGCTGCGGTCAATCTTGATCCGGTCAAATGGCAGCGTGCGCAACTGATCGAGACTGGAGTAACCGGTGCCAAAATCATCGAGGCTGATACGCACGCCCTGATTGCGCAGCGAAGTGATCATCGAACGGACAAGGCCAATATTGTCGTGGAGGCAGCTTTCGGTGATTTCAATATCCAGCCGATGTGGCGGGAAACTGCCCTCGACCAGTTGTTTCAGGAGTTTTTGCGCAAACCACGGATCGCGCAATTGCACTGGCGAGATGTTGATCGAAAGCGTGATCGAATCGTCCCACTGCAGCGCATCGGCAAAGGCGCGCGCGATAAGCTGTTCCGACAGTTCGGAAATGACGCCGATTTCCTCGGCGATGGGGATGAAGATTTCCGGGCTGACCAGTCCAAGCTGCGGTGAGCGCCAGCGGGCCAGCATTTCGAACCCGACGATCTCACCCGTTTCGACATCGACCTGCTGTTCGTAGAACGGCACGAAGTGATTTTCCTTCAGCCCTCGGCGAATGCCCTCTTCGAGCTCGTTGCGGAACCGCAGCTCATTTTCCATGCTCGGCTCGAACCAGAAAAAGCGGTTCTTGCCGTGCTTCTTGGAGTGATACATCGCAATATCGGCGAACCGCATCAGCGCGTGGCTATCGGCAAGCAGGGGATCAAAACCGGCACAATTGTGATCGCTGGCGATGCCGATCGACATTCGCATTTCGATCGCGCCATTTTCAGTGTCGATCGGGGTCGCCATTGCCTCGTACAGCCGGATGACCAGATCATCGACGCGCTCCTGAAAGGCCGGATCGTAGCTGATCGCGATAGCGAATTCATCGCCCCCCAATCGTGCAAGCCAGGCGTCTTTCGGCAGTGTATCGCGGATCCGGTTTGCGAGTGTGACCAGCACCTCGTCCCCTACCAGGTGCCCGTTGATGTCGTTGATCTGCTTGAAATTATCGACGTCGAGCATGATGAAGGCAACAGCGTTGCTGCGTTCCCTGGCCCGTTTGCGCAGTTCTTCGGATCGGGTGGTCAAGCTGCGGCGATTTAGGCAATTGGTCAGCGGATCGGTTTCCGCCAGCCTGCGCGCTTCGTGTTCGGCCCGTTCCCTGATGGTGATTTCGGCGCGCAATTCGCTATAGCGCCGCCAGCCAAAGATGATGAGGGCGATATTAAGCAACAGCGCATTGGCGAGCAACTGGTCTGGTGCCTGTCCGCCATACAGCGCCGCTCTCAGAACTTCGGGAAGGACTTTTCCGCCTGTCCCCACGAACAGGATGATGGCTGCTGTCGCAATGCCGATCGTCACGATATCGCGCTCGGCTTTTCCGAGGTGATTGGTGGCCAGATTGCCGGTCTGCTTTTCTATTGCAACGTCTTGCATCGCGGACCGCATGCGGCTTTCCCCCCGAACTGAATTCATCGCGAAGGTTCTGCGCAGTTCAACGTAAAAATCGCGTTAATTCCCGGTCTTGCTTTTTTGTCGGGGTGGCGAGGCGAATGCAGCAACGCTAAGGCCAAAGGCGGCAACTGCAAATGAGGAACGCCGAGACGATGACCCACAAAACTCCGAGCTACTGGCTGATGAAATCAGAGCCGTTCAAATACAGCTGGGATGACCTGGTGGCCGAAAAAGAAGGCACGTGGGACGGGGTGCGCAACCATCTGGCAAAGAACAATCTGGCAGCGATGGAAGTGGGCGATCAGGCATTCTTCTATCACTCGCGTGAGGGGCTGGAGATTGTCGGCATCGCCGAAATCTCGGTTTCGGGGATCACGGACCCGACCGACGAAAGCGGTAAATGGGCAGCGGTGAAAATCAAGCCTGTGCGCAAGCTGGATCATCCCGTCACGCTCAAACAGATAAAGGCCGACCCCCGCCTTGCCGATTGCGCACTGGTGCGGCTGTCGCGGCTGTCCGTGGCGAACATCACGCCGGAGGAGTGGGAAATCATCAACGCGATGGCGGAGGGGTAGCCCGCTATGCGTCGCCGGCTCGGAATACATAGTCGATGGCGGTATAACTCTGCGGTGAGGCGAGGGATGAGTGCGGCAGAGCCCGGACCTTAAACGATTTTCATCCGTTGAGCTTCCATATCGAAACTAAAACACAGGAGATACCACGATGGGTGAACTCACAGACAAGATCAAAGGCAACCTCAAGGAAGCCAAGGGCGAGATCAAGCAACAGTCGCACGATCCCGAAACCCGTGCCGAGGGCCGCGCTGACGAAGTTGAAGGCAAGACCGATCAGCTCAAGGGCAAGATCAAGGGCGCAATGGGCGACGACATCTGATTGTTGCTAAAGCCAACTGAAACAAAGAAGGGTCGCTCCTCAGGAGCGGCCCTTTTTCGTACTGGCATTGTCGGGGATCAGTGCTGCTGCGATCGATTGCGCAGGCCGCTGATCGTGACTCCGCTCGCGGCGAGTTGCTCCACATCGATCACCATGTGGATGAGGCGGATGCCGCTCAGGTCCTTGGCCTCGTCCAGTGCAGCGATGAAGCCTTGGGTTGTATCGACCCGTGCGCTCCAGGCGCCATAGGCTGAGCCCAACGTGGCGAAGTCGGGATTGAGCAGGTGTGTGCCCGATACGCGGCCGGGATATTCGCGCTCCTGATGCATCCGGATCGTGCCATAGGCCCCGTTGTCTACCACGAGCACGATCAGGTTGGCGCCATACTGCGCAGCCGTGGCGAGCTCCTGACCGTTCATCAAGAAATCACCGTCGCCAGCCACCGCAACCACCGTGCGATCGGGATAACGCAGCGCGGCAGCGATGGCGGCGGGCACTCCATAACCCATCGCGCCGGCCGTCGGGGCAAGCTGTGAGGGATACCCGGCATAGCGCCAGTAGCGATGCCACCATCCGGCGAAATTGCCCGCGCCATTGGCGATGATCGTGTCGGCGGGCAGGGCGGCCTGCATCGCGGTGACACAGGCGGCCATATCGAGCGCGGGAGGATTTTCGGCCGGGTTGTGTGTTGCCCATTCCTGCCATTCGAGGTGCGCCTGTGCGCCTGCATCAAACGGGATTATCGCGTCATCCTCCCACAGGGCGGCGGCTTCGGCGAATTCGTCGACGCAGCACGCCAGCGCCAGGTCGGTGCGATAGACCCGGCCCAGCTCGTTTGGATCGGGGTGGACATGGATCAGGATCTGGCCCGGATGCTCCAGCGTCGGCACGCTATAGCCATCGGTGGTCGCCTCTCCCAGCCGCGCGCCAACGGCAAGGATCAGATCGGCCTCCTTCACCCGCGCAATCAAAGCGGGGTTGGGGCCGTAGCCGAGGTTCCCGGCATAGACAGGTGAGGATGGCGAACACGCATCCTGTCTGCGAAAGGCGGTGGCAACCGGCAGGCCGATGCGCGCCGCAAATCGCTCGAAATGCTCGCGCGCCTTGGTGTTCCAGCCCGCGCCGCCGATAATCGCGATGGGGCTGGCCGCATCCGCGATCAGCGCGATCATCGCCTGCATTGCATCGGGGCACACCGCCTGCGCCGGGCGCGTCACCTGCGGGCGCGGGCGCAAGGCAGCGGGCACCATGTCGCACAGCATATCTTCCGGCAGGGCGAGCACCACGGGGCCGGGCCGCCCGCTGATCGCTACGGAATAGGCGCGCGCGACATATTCAGGGATGCGCAGCGGATCATCGATGCGCGCGGCCCATTTGCAGATCGGGCCAAAGAACGCTGCGAAATCGACCTCCTGAAAGCCCTCCCGGTCGCGCATCGAACGCGCCACGTCGCCCACGAACAGGATCATCGGCTGCGAATCCTGATGCGCGACATGCACCCCGATGCTGGCATTGGTTGCGCCGGGTCCACGCGTGACGAAAGCGACGCCCGGCAGGCCGGTATCGGATGCGTTCATGGCTCCATCGGCGCAGGCCATGAACGCTGCTCCGCCTTCCTGACGGCAAGTGATGGTTTCGATCCCGCTGCCATCATGCAAGGCATCCAGCACGGCGAGAAAGCTTTCCCCCGGCACGGTAAAAATCCGCGTCGTGCCTTGCTGCGCCATGCACTCAACCAGCAGGGTTGCGGCGCTGCGATCGTTCTCACTCATCCCGGTTCTCCAATCCAAGAAGGCGGCCCTAGCGCCGTCGTCGGAGCGAGGCAATTGCGCCGCTTTCGGGTTAGTCGCAACCTAACTGTCCCGCCGTGCGACAGGGCAAAACGGGGGTGTGGCAGAAAGTTAAGAAAGTGTTAACGCATGGCCCATGAAAACAGCCCGCCTGACCAGCGATCTTATCGCAAAGCCCGCTCAAAAGAGCGCCCTTCCACACGATAACGACAACCGCACCCGCAATCGCAGGCGTGGACTTGTCCTGACGGATGAGAGCGCGCGTCACACGTTTCGCGCAAACCTTCCACCGCATGTGAAGGCAGACCTGCACGATATCCCGGCAGAAAGCCTGTGGCGCCTGACGATGCAGGATGCGCGCGGGTTTGCCAGCGTCTATCTTGCGACGACGGCGGCTATCCTCGCGTTTATTATCTAAGCGGTTTTACCGGCCCTCATCAATGGCGCGCTGCGGCGCGGCTTCGCGTTCGGCCTTGTAAAGCAGCCAACCAAGCCACGCTGAAATCACACACATTGCGGCGGCCAGCAGCAATTGGTCGGTCACGTCGAGCCCCACATAGGTGAGGCCCATCGCCAGCAGTGATCCCACCACCATCGCCAGCGAATTGACTATATTGTTGGCCGCAATCGTGCGCGATGCGGCATCATGGGCGCAGCGTGTTGTGAGAAAAGCGTAAAGCGGAACGACGAAAAACCCGCCCGCCGTCGAAATGCCCAGCAACATCAGCGACAGCGGAATGGCAAGCGGCTCCAGAATCCAAGCCTCGATTGGCAACAATTCTTCGCTGGCGTTGGGTGTCCAGGCCTTTGCCACAAAATAGAAGCCGAGCACGAAAAAGCCCATGACGATCACTGATGCGGGCGAATACCGCGCAGAAACCTCACCCTTCAGCAACGAATTGATGCCCACCGATCCGATCGCGATGCCGATGGAGAAGATCACCAGAAACAGGCTGGCGACTTCCTTGGATGCGAGCAGCTGGTTCTTGGCCAGCGGCGGGAACTGGATGAACAGGACAGCGCCGATGGTCCAGAAAAAGCTGATGGCAATGATCGCGTAGTATATCTCGCGATTGTGCATCGTCTCGCGGATCAGGCGCCAGCTCATCACCGCCTGATCGGCAAACGCGACCGGCACCAGGCCGAGCCAGCGCAGGAGTGGATTGGTCACCTTTGCGCGATAGGGTTCCAGCAGCGGGAAGTGCATCTGATAGTCGCTTTGCGGCGGGGCATCGGGAACCTGCCGGCTGACCAAATAACCCGCAAACGCGGTCACGATAATCAGCACCATCGCGGTTTCGACATTGACGAAACCCGCCAGAATAGTGCCCGCAAGAATCGCGATGTAAGTGCCTGCCTCAACCAGTCCAGTGCCCGGCAGCACCTCGTCCTTGTTCAGATGTTGCGGCAGGATCGAGTATTTGATCGGCCCCAGGAAGGTCGATTGCGCGGCGGCGAGAAACACCACGAACAGCAAGAGCGGGATCGCGACCGTCTCGACCGCGATGCCCTGCCACGCCATGAACAATCCGCCCGCGCCCAGCGTCGCCCAGCCGATCTCGCACAGTTTGACCCGGCGGATAATCATCGCCTTGTCATACGTGTCGGCCAACTGCCCGGCCAGAGCCGACAGGATCACGAATGGCAGGATGAAGATGCCCGTCGCCAACCCGCTGAACAACGCCTCTTGCTGTTCATCGTTATAGACGGTGTAAACCACAAACAGGACCAGGGTGGTCTTGTACAGATTATCATTGAACGCATTGAAGAACTGGGTCGCCATCAGCGGCAGGAACCGCTTCTGGCGCAAAAGGCGCGTCGATGTCGTCATATCAGTGTCTTCGTCGCTCCCGATCCCTGTCACATAGCGCGTGCGCGGACAGGCACAAGCCTGATCGTCTGCGCTGTTCGTCTGGCCCGTTCCTGAAGACTGTGCCGCCATTGGGCGCAGCGGCGGGAGCGGGCGGCTTGCATTGGGCACAACCGCGCATGAGTGCTTTTGCGAAACCGCTGAGGGCGCTAAGCGGGGCAGGCAATGCTAACCTTGCCCAACATCCTCACGCTCAGCCGGATCATGGCGCTGCCGCTGCTGGCATTCTTCCTGTGGTGGCCCGAATGGCGCGTCGGCTATGCCATCGGGTTCGTGCTGTATTGCCTGATTGCCATCACCGATTTCTTCGACGGGTATCTGGCGCGCGCGCAGGGAACGGTGTCGAAAATGGGCATCTTCCTTGATCCCATCGCGGACAAGATCATGGTCGCGACGGTTATTCTGGTGCTGACCGCGCAAGGGTATCTGCGCGGGCCTTATGTTGGCGATATGCACGTAATCGCCGGGCTGATTATACTAATGCGCGAAATCGCAGTGAGCGGCCTGCGCGAATTTCTGGGCGGGATCCAGGTGTCGGTCCCGGTCTCGCGCCTCGCCAAGTGGAAGACAGCGTTCCAGCTGATCGCGCTGGGTGCGCTGATCGGCGGCGGTGCGGTGCATGGACAGCCCTGCCAGGCGGTTGGCGTTCCTTGCACGACAATGGCTCAAAGCTGGGTTCACATCATCGGGCTGACGACCTTGTGGGCGGCCGCTGCGCTGACGTGCATAACCGGCTGGGATTATCTGCGGGTTGGCCTCAAACACATGGAATGATGCCGCGGCCGGGATCGAGGCCGACGCTGGCATTGAGATGCGCAAAGCACGTTTTATCGCCTGTGTCCTTGCCCCTTGCTGCCACCTGAAAAACGTCCTGTCGTCGATTTCGGTCCGGTGATCGGGCGTTGACGGCGCATTGCCGATCCTGTTCATCTGGCCGACAGCATCTTGTGACAGATCACCTGCCAATCCCCGCGAATGCGTCATTCCGACGCTCATTTTGTGTTCGCAAAGACAACCAAGGAGGTCCGTAATGCATTCCATTTCCAATCCCCGCACGACGCTTGCGATCATCGCTCTGATGGCCAGCGCCGTCCCCGGTATCGCGTTGGCCCAACAAGAAGCCGATCAAGGCGAGGGCCAAGTGCTGACGACAGTATACGGTTCTGCGCCTGAGGACCTCTCCGGCTTCCCTGAAGGTCCCGATGTCGAAGGCTTTGTCTCCGCGCGCGATGGGGACAGGGTGCAGGTGACCGCCGCCGATGGCACCACCACTGTCGTCACGCTTGGCGCAGGAACCGAGATCAAAGCCAAGAGCGGATTTCTGGGTCTTGGCCGCAACAAGCTGGGACTGGACCGGCTTTTGAACGGCGTGCCGGTGCAGATGGAAACGGTGCAATGGGGCAATGGCCTGGTCGCGAGCAAGGTCAGATTGAGTTCAGGCGATCTTGAAACCGCGCAGATGATCCAGAATGGCACTTCGCAGAAATTCGCGCAGCAGGGCGCCGCAATCGAGGAAAACGCGATCGCGACGGAAGCCCTGCGCGGGCGCTTTGGCGATATCGACCAGTACAACGTCAAGGGCATTACCAACGTCTATTTCGACACCGGTAAACACAACCTTTCAGCGCAGGCTCGCAACGAATTGTGCGCCGCTGCGCAGCAGGCAGGGGCGACCGACAACGCGCTTCTGCTGGTCGTCGGGTACACCGATTCTACCGGCAGTTACGAAGTCAATCAGGATCTCAGCGAGAAGCGGGCGAGCCGCGTGGTGAACTACCTTCAGCAGCAATGCGGCTGGAAACCGTTTCGCATGCTGACCCCAACCGGAATGGCTGCATCAGATCCGGCGGCGGATAATTCGACGCCCGACGGAAAGGCACAGAACCGCCGCGTCGCGGTGAACGTGCTGGTCAGCAAGAGTGTTGACGGACTTTAGAACGGGTTGATTTGAAATATGAGGGCGGGTCAGGACGGGCCCGCCCCTTATTCGGAATGCGAATTCACTCAGCCGACGTCACTCAGCCGACTTCACTCAGCCGGTGATGACACGCACCTTGTCGCCCGGTATCTTTGTATAGGCTCCACCGTCGCCATCAGCAGTGAAGTCGATCGTTACTTCCAATTGCTTTTCGCAAAATGTCAGGGGCCAGACTTCGCTCCAACTGCCAGCATAGCGAATTCCAAATGCGTCGGGCCCCAACGCATCGCTTTCGCTTGTCACGCGGATCACGCCCAAATTGGGGACTTCCGTCAAATCGCAGTCATCTCCATTGCGCTTGAGCGCCCCGTATGCAGCGATGGCGGCGAGTGGCAATGTATCGCCGATCAACGAATCCCACGAATACGATGCACCGAGATTAACCCGTATTGATCTGAGGGTGTCGTCCATCGCCTACGTTGTCATTAACCGTACCGGCGCGCTCTCGCATCCGGGCAATCGTGCTGTCACAAACCAGCCATTACGCATCTGCCTGCGTGCCACCGAGCCGAATACATACCGATCTGCGGTCGCAGGCTGAACCTTTTCGATGGCCGGATCACCTGCGAGGCATGCAGCCTCGTCGGCATATTTTTGCATCGCCACACCGCGCACCTGCTCCACCAGTACCACTCGCTCGGGCGCAGGCGCTGCGTCATTCCACTCGTTCAGCTTTTGCAGGACGAGCGCATTCTGGGCGTGAACCGGAACGGATAGGGAGAGGGAGAGGGAGATGCTCGCCGGGCAAACGAACAAGACATGTGCGAACTTCAACATCAACATCCCTCTTTAATCGATAAAGGTCAGAAACTGACCTTTACGCAAATCTTCGGAATGTTGGAAGGCGTCCGGCTTAAGTTCCCGGCGACTGGCGGTCCTCATCATCTTCGTCGACAGCGATCAGCACGATGCCGCTCAGCCACAGCGCGACGAGCACCAACGCGAACACACTAGCGCCGCCAGCAAATGTCTCACCGTCGTTTGCACGGGCCGTGCCCGGCTGCGATACGGGCGCGCTGTAAACCGCACCACTATCGCCGGCGCGCGTATTGGCCTGCGCCGCAACCGGCACGATGGCCAGCGCCGCTGTGGCTAACGCAACGATCATCTGTGATGTCTTTTTCAGCATGTCCGGTCCTCGTTCTTCGCTCTTTTTAACAAGGCGATGGTTAGGAAAGGCTAAAAATCTCCGGCATGTCCAGCACGAACAGCGCAAACAGCGGCGGGGTGTTCGGCAAATCCGACCACTCACACAGGCCACCTCAACCGGCGCGCAATTCCTCGGCCAACAGACGGAAATCTGCCTCGCGCGGGGAATTCTTGCGCCAGGCCAGAACGATCTCGCGTTTTGCGTTGTCGCTTTCCAAAGGCCGCGCGACCACCTGCGTCCCATTGAGGATGCCTGCATCAATCGCCATTTCGGGCAGCATGGTGAGGCCCAGATCGTTGTCCACCATCTGCACCAGCGTATGCAGGCTGGTGCCGATCATGCTGGCGCTGGCGCGCAGTTCGGCGCGATTGCACGCAGCCAGTGCATGATCGCGCAGGCAGTGCCCGTCCTCCAGCAGCATCAGTCTGCCCTGATCGATCATCTCGGGCGGGATTACGTCGGGGGGATCGCGTGGGTCATCCTTGGGAAAGGCGACGAACAGGCGATCGTCGGCGATGTGATCAACTTCCACCTCGCCAGTGTCGAACGGCAGGGCGAGCAGCACGCAATCGCTACGCCCGTGCTGAAGCGATTCGATCGCATCGGCGCTCGTCTCCTCGCGCAGCATCAGTTTGAGATCGGGGCGTTCCCGGCGCAGGCGCGGCAGCAGGCGCGGCAGCACAAAAGGGGCAATGGTCGGGATCACGCTCATGCGCAACTCCCCCGAAAGCGGTTTGCCAGAGGCTTGCACCAGATCGGACAATTCCTCAGCTTCGCGCAGCAGCCGGTTCGCCTTGGCCACAACCTGATCGCCCAGCGCGGTAAATCGGACCACCCGGCGCGAGCGTTCAACCAGCGTCACGCCCAGCAGCGACTCCAATTCGCGAATGCCAGCCGAAAGGGTCGATTGCGAGACGAAACTCGCATCCGCCGCGCGTCCGAAATGGCCGTGTTCGTGCAGCGCGACCAGATATTGCAGCTGTTTGATGGTGGGGAGGTAGGTGGACACCTCCGCCGCTATTCTGCTGCTAGCGCGTTTTCCATGCTGGATTGCATGTCGTCGATGTGGGTCATGGCGAGCTTTCCGCTTTGCACAGCAAAGGCGAGGCGGCCTTCAACCAGTTCCAGCGCATCGCGCCCGAACACGTCGTAGCGCCAGCCTTTCAGAATCGGCAGATCTCGCACTCCTGCGGCGAGTGCCTCCATCTCGTCCGCGCGGGTCAACAGGCGGGAGGCAACATCGATTTCTCGTGCGCGGATCTTCAGCAGCAGTTTCAGCAGGTCCGCGACTAGCGCGCCTTCACGGCCCAGCGGCGCCCCGCGTTTCATCTTCTCGGGCATTTCGGCCTTGGGCAGTGGCTCTGCATCGGCGATTATCTTCATCAGGCGCTTGCCGATGTCGTTGTCTTTCCACGCGGAGGAAAGGCCGCGCACCTTGGCGAGATCAGACTGATGCTTGGGCGGATGGCTGGCAACGTCAGCCAGCGTTTCATCGCGCATGATCCGGCCGCGCGGGATGTTCTTGTGCTGCGCCTCGCTCTCGCGCCATGCGGCCAGCGCCTTCAATCGGCCCAGCACCTGTGGATTGCGCCCGGGCGAGCGGATGCGCTTCCACGATGTTTCGGGATCGGTGAGGTAGTTTGACACCTCCGCCAGCTTTTCCATCTCCGCATCCAGCCACGCGCCGCGCCCTGTCTTGATCAGCTTTTTGAGGATCATGGGAAAAATCTCGGACAGGTGCGTCACGTCGCCGATGACGTATTCGATCTGCCGTTCGGTCAGCGGGCGGCGGCTCCAGTCGGTAAAGCGCGCGCCTTTGTCGATCTGCAGCCCCTGCCACGTTTCAACAAGGTTGGCATAGCCGATCTGTTCGGACTGGCTGACCGCCATCATCGCAATCTGCGTATCGAAGATCGGGAACGGCGTCTTGCCCGTCATATTGACGATGATCTCGACATCTTGGCCGCCCGCATGGAAGACCTTGAGCACGTCCTCGTTCTCGCACATCAGGTTGAGCAGCGGGGTAAGGTCGATCCCCTTGGCCAGCGGATCGATCGCGGCGGCTTCTTCCGTGTTGGCGATCTGCACCAGGCACAGTTCGGGCCAATAGGTGTTTTCGCGCATGAATTCCGTATCGACCGCGACGAATTCGGACTTTGCCAAACGCTCGCACAGTTCGGCCAGAGCATCGGTGGTGGTAATCAGATCGTGAATTTTCATGTCATCTTCTTCGCTGTGAGCGGAGTGCCGCTCGCGGGGTTATTCCCAAAGCTGCGCTGAACTTGACAAAGCGCCTGCCGTGCCCTGTTAGCGCGCCGAACATGCGTGTAGGGCGTGTGATATATGACGCGCCCTTTGCGCTATACCCTCGAACAGGACAAGAGTTTAGATGCACCTTTACCGTAGTCACACTTGTGCCCAGCTTTCCGCCGCCAATGTCGGCGAGACCGTCCGGCTTTCGGGCTGGATGCACAGAAAGCGCGATCATGGCGGGGTGCTGTTCGTGGATTTGCGCGATCATTACGGCATTACCCAGATTGTCGCTGACGAAGACAGCCCGGCGCTGGCCGTGCTTGAAAAGCTGCGGCCCGAAAGCGTCGTCACCATCGATGGCGAGGTGAAGGCGCGGATGCCCGAAACCCAGAACAAGGATCTGCCGACCGGCGCGATCGAGGTGTTTGCGCGCGCGATCACGGTGCAAAGCGCGGCCGAAGAACTGCCGATGCCGGTTGCCGATGAACAGCCCTATCCCGAAGACATTCGCCTAAAATACCGCTTTCTCGATCTGCGGCGTGAGACGCTGCATTCCAACCTGATGAAGCGCACGCGGATCGTCGCGGACATTCGCCAGCGCATGACCGCCAGCGGCTTCAACGAGTTCTCTACTCCGATCCTCACCGCGTCCTCGCCTGAGGGCGCGCGCGATTTCCTTGTGCCCAGCCGCATCCATCCCGGCAATTTCTATGCGCTGCCGCAGGCGCCCCAGCAGTATAAACAATTGCTGATGGTTGCCGGGTTCGACCGATATTTCCAGATCGCTCCGTGCTTCCGCGATGAAGACCCGCGCGCCGATCGCCTGCCGGGCGAATTCTACCAGCTCGATCTTGAAATGAGCTTCGTCACGCAGGAAGAAGTGTGGGACACGATGGAGCCGGTGATGGCGGGCGTGTTCGAGGCATTTGCAGATGGAAAGCCGGTGACGCCAGCGGGCCAATTCCCGCGCATCCCCCATGCCGAGGCGATGCTGAAATACGGCAGCGACAAGCCCGATCTGCGCAACCCGCTGATTATTTCGGATGTCACGAGCCACTTCGAAAAATCGGGCTTTGGCCTGTTTGAAAAGATCGTGGGTGGGGGCGGGCGCGTGCGCGTGATCCCGGCACCAAACACGCACGAGAAGAGCCGCAAGTTCTTCGATGACATGAACGACTGGGCGCGGAAGGAAGGCTTTGCGGGCCTCGGCTATGTCACACGCAAGGCGGGCGAATTTGGCGGACCGATTGCCAAGAACCACGGGCCAGAGCGCATGGCCGAGCTGTATGCCGAGCTCGGCCTGGGCGAGAATGACGGCCTGTTCTTTGCTGCGGGCAAGGAAGTCGACGCCGCCAAGCTGGCCGGTGCCGCGCGCATCCAGGTGGGCGAGCGACTGGAACTGATCGACGAGGACCGGTTTGAGCTTGCATGGATTATCGACTTCCCGTTCTACGAATATGACGAGGACGCCAAGAAGGTCGATTTCTCACACAACCCGTTCTCCATGCCACAGGGCGAGCTGGAGGCGCTGGAGACGCAAGACCCGCTCACCATCAACGCCTACCAGTATGACCTCGTGTGCAACGGTTTTGAAATTGCTTCGGGTTCGATCCGCAATCACAAGCCGGAAACCATGGTCAAGGCGTTCGAGATCGTGGGCCTTTCCAAGGCCGATGTCGAAGAGCAGTTTGGCGGTATGTATCGCGCGTTCCAGTATGGCGCGCCACCGCACGGGGGCATGGCCGCAGGCGTAGACCGGATCGTGATGCTGCTGTGCGGGGCGAAGAACCTGCGCGAAGTCACGCTGTTCCCGATGAACCAGCGCGCCGAAGATCTGCTGATGGGCGCGCCGACCCGCCCGGAACCCGCGCAGTTGCGGGAGCTTCACTTGCGGGTGGTTGAACCTGCGAAGCGGGAGGGCCAATAAGGCTCAATAAAAATCGGGCGCCCTGCCGATTGGCAGCGCGCCCGTTTTTTTCACGATTTCACCCCGCTTGGGATGCGCCTTACGCGTATTGCTGTTTAAGCATATCGGTGAAGCGTTCGCCTTCGAGAATGTCCTTGTAGGCGCGCTCGATCACCGACCGGATTTCCGGCTTCATCTGCGCATTGTCTTCCAGCGCGTCGCGGAACTGGCCCGCGATGTAGTCTTCGCCTTCTTCGATACGGGTGACGACTGCATCATCGCCCTTGGAGAATGCGTCCGTGATGCTGGTGAAAAGCTCGTGTGCCTTACGCGAGACGCTTTCCGATGTGATTGCGTCCTCGCCGTTGTCGATCAGCGCCCGATTGAGCGTTGAGAGTGTCTGCGAGCGCATGTCACGGCGACGTTCAAGTGCGCTCTTTAGCGCAGGCTTGTCTGCCTTTTGTGCGGCCTTCGTGTATCCGTCAACGGAATCGCGGGTGGTTTGGGTAAGGTCTTTCAGCAGTTCAATGTTAGTCATGGGTCTCCTTAATAGAGGGATCTCTTGGTTTTGGTTGCGGCGCAGAATGCGCCATGCTTACAATTACTTAACGGATGACCCGCTTGTTTGGTTCCGAGAAAGTCCAAGATCGTCCATCGCTTTACGAGCAATCGACGTGCTGTGCGGGGCATCGGGCTTCAATCGAGCGGCCTGCCAATCTCCGCGCAATGCAGACCGGGTATCGCAAAATTTCCGAATTCAAAGGCGCCGGGTAGGGCGTGTAACCGTCTGCGCCACTCCGCTGCACGGTGAAAACATCCTTTGGCAAGTCGACGAAATGCCCGCACTCGAGCCATCGCGCCGCCTCTAGAACCGGTGCATTACTTGCAATACCTGCACGAGAACATAGCTATCCCCCTTGCCAGCGCGATTGCCGTTCACTAGGGCGAAAGGCAATTCAACACCCGACACAAGAGGGATACACATGAGCGATACTGCCGACCGCGTGCAGAAAATTGTTGTCGAACATCTCGGCGTCGAGAGCGACAAGGTCACCCAGGAAGCGAGCTTCATCGATGATCTGGGTGCTGACAGCCTCGATATCGTTGAGCTGGTGATGGCATTTGAAGAGGAATTCGGCGTCGAAATCCCGGACGATGCAGCCGAGAAGATCACCACCGTCGGCGACGCGACGAAATACATCGAAGAGCACAAGGGCTAAGCCCGAGAGTTCTTGCCCGTGTCCCCGTTCGCGTGATCGGGAGACGCTTTTTGTGCCACGTTGCCCGCACGGGTCACGCTGGCATATCGAATGCCGGGCTATGACAGGCTCAGTCCCGCACCGGGCCTGAGCCTGTTTCTTCTTGTGGAGAGAGAAATGCGCCGTGTTGTCGTAACCGGACTTGGCCTCGTCACCCCGCTTGGGGCCGATGTCGAAACCACCTGGAAAAACCTGATCGCGGGGGAAAGCGGCGCGGGTCAAATCACGCGCTTCGATGCGTCGAACCAGAAATGCACCATCGCCTGCGAGGTCAAGCCCAAGGACCACCCCTGGGGCTTCGACCCGGACAAGCGTGTCGATCACAAGGTTCAGCGGCAGGTTGATCCGTTCATTATCTACGGTATCGACGCCGCCGGGCAGGCACTCCAAGATGCGGGCCTCACCGAAATGACCCAGGCTGAAAAGGAGCGCACCGGCTGCTCCATCGGTTCGGGTATCGGGGGGCTGCCGGGGATCGAGAGTGAGAGCATCGTGCTGCACGAACGCGGTCCGGGCCGGGTTTCCCCGCATTTCGTCCACGGGCGTCTGATCAATCTCATCACCGGTCAGGTGCAGATTAAATACGGCTTTATGGGGCCAAACCACGCGGTCGTGACCGCGTGCTCCACCGGCGCGCACTCGATCGGCGATGCCGCGCGGATGATTGCGATGGATGATGCCGATGTGATGCTGGCGGGCGGTGCGGAAGGCACCATCTGCCCGCTCGGCATCGCCGGGTTCGCGCAGGCACGCGCGCTCAACATGAGCATGAACGACCGCCCGACCGAGGCAAGCCGCCCCTATGACAAGGATCGCGACGGCTTTGTCATGGGCGAGGGCGCAGGCGTGGTTGTGCTCGAGGAATACGAGCGGGCAAAGGAGCGCGGCGCAAAAATCTATGCCGAGATTACCGGTTACGGCCTTTCGGGTGACGCCTATCACGTCACCGCTCCGCATCCCGAAGGCAAGGGTGCCGAACTCGCCATGCGGATGGCTTTGAAGAAAGCCGGACTTGGGCCGGGCGACATCGACTATGTCAACGCGCATGGCACCAGCACGATGGCTGACACGATCGAACTCGCTGCGGTAAAGCGCGTGCTGGGTGATGACCTTGGAGGAGCCTCGATGAGCTCGACCAAGAGCGCGATTGGCCACCTTCTGGGCGGCGCGGGGGCGGTGGAGGCGGTGTTCTGTATGCTCGCCATGCGAGACGGGATCGTGCCGCCGACCTTGAACCTGCATAACCCCGATGATGGCACGGAGGGGATCGATCTGGTGCCGCTTACCGCGCGCAAGCGTGAAGTGCGCGCGGTGCTGAACAATTCGTTCGGCTTTGGCGGCACCAACGCCTCGCTGATCATGCAGAAGGTGGACTGATCCGGTGAAGCGTATCGGCCTGTTTCTTGTCAGCATCGTAATGTTGGCGGCAGTCGGCTTCCTCCTTGCACAATCCTTCATCGGGTCGGCCACGATCGAGGAAGAGACCACGTTTACCATTCCCGCTGGCTCCTCGCTGAGCGCGGTGGCGGACAAGCTGGAGGATGAAGGGCTGATTTCCTCGGCTCAGGGCTTCCTGTTGCGCGCGCGCCTGCTCGGATCGTCCGATCCCATTCAGGCGGGCGAATTCGCGCTGGATGCTTCCATGAGCCAGGGCGACATTCTCACCGCGTTCCAGTCTGGCGATGTGATCCGGCGGTTCGTGACTGTGCCCGAGGGGATGCCTTCGATCCTCGTCTACGAACGACTGATGGCGGAAGAATTGCTGACCGGCGATGTTCCCATGCCCCCTGAAGGTTCGATCCTCCCCAACACCTATTCATTCGAGCGCGGGCAAAGCCGTGCCTCGGTGCTGGAGCAGATGCAGACCGGCATGGACATGGCGCTGGCCGAGGAATGGGCCAAGCGATCGCCAAAAACGGTGGTGGGGACCATTCGCGAGGCATTGATCCTCGCCTCGATCGTGGAAAAGGAAACCGGCAAGCCCGAGGAGAGGCGCATGGTCGCCGGACTGTATTCCAATCGGGTCAAGACCGGTATGCTGTTGCAGGCCGATCCGACGATCATCTATCCGATCACCAAGGGCAAGCCGCTGGGCCGCCGCATCCGTCAGTCCGAAATCGCCGACGTGAATGGCTACAACACCTACACCCGCATCGGCCTGCCGGAGGGTCCGATTACCAATCCAGGGCGAGAGAGCATCGCCGCCGTGCTGAACCCTGCATCGACAAGCGCGCTGTTCATGGTGGCAGATGGCACCGGCGGACACGTGTTCGCCGACACGCTGGCGCAGCACAACGCCAACGTCGAGAAGTGGTATCAGCTGCGCCGGGAACGCGGAGAGATAGAGTAAGCGCTGTTCAAGCATGAGAAGGAGCCGCACTTTTGCCCTTAGGCGATGCCCCTCGACAGACCCATGCCAGCGATTACGCGAATGGTCTTGCGATGCGACTGAATTTGCCAGATCGAGCCTCCGATGCCCCAACCCTTCATCCTGACAGCTGCACTGCCGCCCGATCTGTACGGCTGGGCAGAGGGATTGCGCCGCGCGCATTTCCCGCCCGAGCGCAATCATCTGCACGCGCATGTGACCCTGTTCCACGCCTTTGCGCCTTCATTGCTGGAAGAACTGAAGGACGTTATCGCACGCCTCACCGGCGAATTCGCCGCACCGCAGGGCAGCGTTACCGGCCTCATGGACTTTGGCACCGGCACCGCCATCTCCTTGGCGAGCGAGCCGTTGCTGGCCCTGCGCGCAATGATCGCCGAGCACTTCCACGGCAGCCTGACCGATCAGGACCTGCACGAACCACGCCTGCACATCACCATCCAGAACAAGGTGACGAAAACCGAGGCAAGGGCGCTGCAGGCGAGCCTTGCCGGTGAAATCGTGCCCCGCATCGCAGCAGGCCAGTTCCGCTTTCCCGCGCTCGAACTGCACCTTTACAAGGGCGGTCCGTGGGAACTGGTGAAGCGCAGCGCCTTTCGAGGCAAAACACGGATTTGAGTGCATGTTGTATGGCGGCGCACACAAGTGGTTGACCGCCGCCCAATCGCGCCGTAAGTGCGCCGCTCGCAAGAGGCAATCAGCCTCGCGACAAGCCTCTCGCGGCAGACCCCTTCTGGTCGGTCGACGCGGTCCGAATGGGGCGGAGTAGCTCAGCCGGTTAGAGCAGCGGAATCATAATCCGCGTGTCGGGGGTTCGAGTCCCTCCTCCGCTACCAAGTGCTGCCAAATGGTGGATTGTTCTCAATCCCCCTGAAATGCCGCGCTTTTTGACACCGGAGCCGTCCAAAGCCAACAGCACCATTCGCCGGTTGGGTCTAATGTCTCGCACTCCTTTTTGCGCCTGATCATGGCTCAGCGGATGCGAATGATCCGTTCGATCAGATCAAGACCAAGGCGCCATTGTACGGGCGCCAGATTGTACAGGCGCCAGATATCGGGAATCCTCAGTAGTGTGGTCAAACCGCACTGCGATCGTCAACTTGCAGTCTGGGAGGTGCTCTTTTTCAACCCTTGGACTTGCCCTCTTGTCCTCTTGGATCGCAACTCCGCTGTATCAGGGAATAACCGTATGGCGACGGTCCCGGATGCAGTTCAGCCTGTCTTTCCCAGCATGAGCGGAAGGATAATCCCATGTCGAACCAGCACAAGCCGAAAATCGTTGTTTTGGGCGGCGGATTGGGCGGCACGACCTGTGCGTTCGAGCTGCGCCATGCGCTGAAAGACAGCGCCGAAATCACGCTGGTATCGGACAGCCCGCGCTTTTCGTTCCTGCCGTCCAATCCCTGGGTCGCGGTCGGTTGGCGTGAAACCAAAGATGTCCAGATCGAACTGGCGCCCATCCTGGCGCACAAGCACATCGATTTCATCGCAACCGGCGCCGAGCGGGTCGAGCCGATGCACAACCGGCTGTCACTGAAGGGCGGTGGATATGCCGACTATGACTTTCTCGTTATCGCCACCGGGCCTGAGCTCGCTTTTGATGAAAACCCGGGCTTGGGTCCAGATGGCCATACAGTTTCGATTTGCGAGACCGATCATGCTCATGCTGCGGCGGAGGCGTTCGAGCAGTTCTGCTCCAATCCCGGCCTGATTGTGATTGGAGCTGTTCAGGGCGCATCCTGCTTTGGCCCGATGTATGAATTTGTGATGATCGTCGACACCGAACTGCGGCGACGCAAGCTGCGTAACAAGGTTCCAATGACACTTGTGACCCCGGAGCCGTATATTGGCCATCTCGGATTGGACGGGGTCGGTGACACTAAGTCCATGCTGGAGAGCGAGTTGCGCCAGCGACACATCAAGTGGATCACCAACGCCCGCGTCAAACAGGTCGCGCAAGGGACGATGGAAGTCGAGGAAGTGCACCATGAAGGGCACACCTCGCTGCACAATTTGCCGTTCGGTTATGCCATGATGTTGCCGGCCTTTCGCGGGATTCCTGCGCTCGCGGGACTTGAGGGACTGGTCAATCCGCGCGGGTTCGTGCTCATCGATGAATACCAGCGCAATCCGGCCTATCCCAACATCTTTGCGCTTGGTGTGTGCGTTGCGATCCCGCCGGTGGGCACCAGCGCGGTACCGGTAGGTGTCCCAAAGACGGGGTTCATGATCGAAAGTATGTCTACCGCGATAACCCAAAATCTGCGCGATATCATCAGCGCCAACGAACCTTCGCACCGAGCCAGCTGGAACGCGATTTGTCTGGCCGATTTCGGCGACGGCGGCGTGGCCTTCGTGGCGCAGCCGCAGATACCGCCCCGCAACGTGAACTGGTCGGCCGAAGGCCGCTGGGTCCACTACGCCAAGATCGGATTCGAGAAGTATTTCATGCGCAAAATCCGCCGCGGGCAGGCCGAGCCGGCCTACGAACGGCTGGTCCTGAAGGCTATGGGGATCGACAAGCTGGTGCCAGAGGATCGGCGCGTCGAAGCGGCGAAGGCCGCAATGCCGGCGCCGTAATGGTTCGCGCCGCGCGCATTGCCGCAACCCGACGTCGGGCAAATGAGTCCGGCACAAAAAATGCGGCCGGTCAGGTTACTGGAACCTGACCGGCCTCATGACGGCGGGTCGCGTTGCCGTCAATTTCAGGCCTGGGTTGGCCGCACGCGCAATTCACCCCCATTTTGCGCACAAGGTTTTCGGCCTGACCTAGGATCTCTTTGCGTGCTTGATTTCGATCCGCCGACGTTCTGGCGCCGCGTCACGATCGCGCGGAATGGCGATTTCGAGCACTCCATTCTTCGCGTTGGCCTCGATCCGTTCGGCAAGGGCATCCTTGGGTAAGGCGATGTGCCGTTCGAACGCGCCATAGGACCGTTCGGACAGAGAATAATCGCGGTCTCCATCGGAGCGCTGCTCGGTCTTTTCGCCCTTGATGATCAGCACGTCCTGATCGACCTGCAGTTCGATCGCTTCAGGGTCGATGCCCGGCACTTCGACCGAGATCCGGTAACCTTTCTTGTTCTCGGTCATTTCGACCGCAGGAACGGGCAGCCGATCACCAAAGCGCGGCGACAGATGCAGCGCCGGCCAGCGTGCCGGAAACTCATCGAATATCCGGTCCACCTCGTCCCGAAGGCGGTGAAGCGGCTCAAGCATCTGCTGGCCGAGGCCGGCCTGTCGCGGACGGGAAGGGAGGGTGGATGTCTCGTTCATGACGTGTCACTCCTAATCTTGAGGGTGCGGGAGCTTTCCAATAAACTCTCTGGAACACCGGTCCGATACGCAAACCACCTTAGGGAGCGGGGCGCTAGCGGCCCGCGCGGCCAAGCCGTTTGACTTTCGCGAGCCATCTGCGGCGGTGCTTCGCGCTGCGTTCGACGTTGCCGATTATCGAGAGATGGACCGGCTTGAACCCGACGAATTTGAGAATGTTACGCTTGAAGCTTTTCACGCTGTGCGCCCTGAAGAACAGGGTGTAGGCAGCTGCCGGCATTCCCATGGTGACTATCAACCGGGCTGACTTTCCTATCAGGAGCTTGTGATACAGCCCGCCGGTTTTTGGCTGCATGGCGAAGCCAGGCCGCAAGACTTGTTCGAGAAAACCCTTCAGCAACGCGGGCATGTCTCCCAGCCAGAGCGGATAGATCACAACCAGATGATCGGCCCATCCGAGCGCCTCCTGCGTTTCACGCAGGCTGTCGGGTGCCTTGCCCTCATGCCAGTCTGCTGGATCGCGCAGGAGCGGGAAATCGAGCTTGGCGATGTCAATCCGGCGTGTTTCGTGGCGGCCATTTGCCCCCGCTGCATAAGCATCAGCGAGCCCGTGGACGAAATGCTGTGGATCGTCATGCGGGTGACCGTTCAGAATCAATATTTTGCCCATGAAGAAACAGTCGCGCCAAAGATACGTTTTCAAAATGCGTAAATATCCGTATTATGGGCATCGACCGTGCGCAGTATTCCTCCCGCGACGGCAAGAACGGATGGTTCTTGTGCAAGTCGATAATCGCAAGATCAAGAAAGTTTTGACGCCTTTCGGCGGAGGGACGGCGCTTCACGCGCTGATCGATACCGTGCCCGATGCGATGGTCGTCATCGACCAGATCGGACGCATCATTTCATTCAGCAAGGGGGCGGCGGAGATGTTCGGCTATGCCGAAGCCGACGTTATGGGAGAGAATGTCAGCGTGTTGATGCCTTCGCCAGACCGCGAACGGCACGACATACACATTGCCCATTACCTCGAAACCGGGAAGCGCAAGGTCATCGGAACCGGCCGGGTCGCGACCGCGCGCCATCGTGATGGAACCACCTTTCCGGTCGATCTTTCGGTCGGTGAATTCCATCTCGGGACTGAGCGCGTGTTCGCAGGGTTCATTCGAGATCTCACCGAGACGCGGGAAACCGAGCGAAAGCTGCACAACCTTCAGGCAGAGCTGGCGCATGTGTCGCGCATCACAGCAATGGGCACGCGGGCGACATCGATCGCGCACGAGCTGAACCAGCCGCTGACCGCAGTAACCAACTATGCCCAGTCCGCCCGCGATTTGCTGGACCATCCCGACACAAACGATCTCGTGATAATCCGCGAAGCGCTCGATGAGTGCAGCAAGGAGGCCCTGCGCGCAGGGGAGATCGTGCAGCGTCTGCGGGCGTTCATCTCGCGAGGGGATGCAGTCAGGCAGGTTTCCAACCTGTCGGTCCTGATCAAGGAAGCGACAGCCCTCGCATTGATTAACGGCGACGCGCGCGGTGTGGATTTCGCGACGTTTATTGATTTCGGACACGATCTGGTGGTCGTCGATCGCGTCGAGATCCAGCAGGTGCTGGTCAATCTCATACGCAATGCGCTGGAAGCGATGGAGGTATCCCCAGCAAGGCGGCTGGTTATCCGAACTTCTCCCGCCAAGGCGCAGACCGTCCGAGTGTCGGTATCGGACAGCGGCCCAGGGCTCGACTCCGGGATCGCCGAGAAGCTGTTTCATCCGTTCATGAGCACCAAGCCGAGCGGGATGGGGCTGGGCTTGTCGATATGCCACACCATCGTCAACGCGCACGGCGGGCGAATTTGGGTCGAACCGTCGGAGTTCGGCGGCACCACTTTCAACTTCACTCTGATTGAAGCCGAGCTGGAGCAGCAAGATGCCTGATTACCCTATCTATCTGGTCGATGACGACGATTCGGTGCGCAGGTCGGTCGGCTTCATGCTGAAGACCTCGGGCCTCACAGTTGGATCCTATGCGAGCGGTGCTGAGTTCCTCAAAGCAACGCGCTCGTTGGAACCGGGCTGCGTCCTGCTCGATATCCGCATGCCTGATATGGATGGGCTGGAGGTCCAGGCCGAGTTGATCGAGCGCGGAATTCCTTGTCCGGTGATCTTCATGACCGGGCATGGCGACGTTGGCCTAGCCGTCAAGGCCATGAAAGCCGGTGCAGTCGATTTCATCGCAAAGCCGTTTGACAAGACGGTTATGCTGGAAGCGGTAGAGGAAGGCTTCCACCGCCTCGGAGACACCCAGGCAAAAAGCAAGCGCAAGGAAGCGGCAGTGCTTCGCCTCAATGCGCTAACAGTTCGGGAACGGGACGTGCTCGAAGGGCTGGCCAAAGATCATCCGAACAAGACCATCGGTTACGATCTCGGGATCAGTCCGCGCACCGTCGAAATCCATCGTGCCCATGTGATGAGCAAGCTGGAAGTCCACAGCCTTTCTGATCTTTTGCGCATCGCTTTTGCCGCAGGGCTTGGCGAAAAAACGGTGTGATGGCCCGCTGCGCTCCGTCAATCAGGCACGATAGTTACGATTCGATATAGCAGACGCAGTCCGGCTTGCTCCGTTACTGTTATGTGATCGCCTTCAGTCATTGCGGCCTTAACCAGATCGAAGACGGATCCTTCCCCGGCTTCGGCCTTGCATACCATAGTGGATCCCTCGCTGCGGCAGACAATGTAGCCTGATCGGTCAGGCTCGTTTGGCCAGAATCTGCGTACCGTAGCCAAGAGTGGCTGACTGGCGAGCGCATCAAGGGCGATTGAACCGTGTCCATCGAGCGGCAGGCGCAACAGATAAGACCGGTTTGGCGAACCGGATGGGAACTCCGCCGAGGACGCGAGTTCGAGTCTGACGATGCTCCACGAGTGCAAACACAATCCCCTAAATTCCCACCCGAGTGCATAGAGTGCGAGCAATGCCGTCGGCAGATAATAGGGAATTCTACGCGGCTCATCTCAGGACATTCCCGTAGTTACGGCTTTCAGGCAGTCGCTAGTCTGGTGGTCCTGCTTGTTACGCGAAGGGATACACGATGCGTTCGATCCTGCTCCATATCAGTGATGACCCTTGTCTCGAAGCGCGCATTCAAGTCGCCTTTGATCTTGCGCGCGCGTTCGATGGTCACGTGACGTGCCTTCAGCCGGTGCCTTTCGAATATGGTGTCCTCGGCGATATGCAGGGCGCGATGGCGGCACAATACTATCCGGTGATCAAGGAGATCGCTGAAAAGCTGCGCGAGGTTACCGAAGCGAGGCTTGTACCAGAAGACGTACCCTGGGACTGGATCGAGACCAACGGAATGGCTGGGCAGCAGATCGTTAGGCACGCGGACCTGAGCGATATCATAGTCATGGGTGCCTGTACCGAAGCCGGGCAGAGCACAGCGTATTCCGCTATCGCTGCAAGCGTCGCGATCGATGCTGGTACCCCGGTTTTTCTGGTGCCGGAAAAGTGCAAGGGCTTCGATATTTCTTCGCCTGCATTGGTGGCATGGAACGGTTCGCCGGAAGCCTCGCGGGCGTTGAGGGCCGCAACGCCAATGCTCAGGCGATCAGGCGCGGTCTTCTTGGCCTGTGTGAGCGAAGAGGAACAGTCGTTCGACCTCCCGGCAATCAATGGTGCGAGCTATCTGTCGCGCCATGACATCGGCGCGACGGTGGTTGAACTGCCGGTCTCCGGCACCGGGATCGGCGATACACTGATGCACGCGGCGAAAGCCCGCGAAGTGGGCTGGGTAGTGATGGGTGCCTATGGCCATACGCGATTCCGAGAGCGTATTCTGGGCGGGGTAAGCCGGTCAATGATGACTGATCCCGAACTGCCGATCCTGCTGGCGCACTGATCGGGTCCGTCGCGAAAGGTGTCGTAAGCCGCGTGGCCACATGGTTGCGCACGGCGAGCCAGACTGCGCAAACGGAAAGTCACGCGATGAATGCCCGCCCACCGAACAATTTCCATCGCTTTGGCATCCTGTAGCCCCTTCTGCTTGCTTGCAGAGGGGCAGCGCGGTGCTAGATCAGGCCACGCGCCTGCCACTGATCACCGCTCCACTCGTTTTGCCCATCGGCCGCAGCGAGACGGGAGTAAGCCTGATCCTGTGACAGGAAGACTTTCCCGCTCAGATCGTCAAGCAAGTGACTCCGCTTGAGCCGGTCCATCACCGGGCCTTTCACCTCCGACAAATGCAACGCGATCCCTGTGTCGGCAAGCCGGTGGTTGATCGCCTCAAGACTGTCCAGACCAGAGGCATCGATGACGTTCACCGCAGAGCACATCAAGATCACATGAAGCACCTCCGGCTGATCGGCCACGCGTTCAAGGACGTATTCCTCGAGCCAGCGCGCGTTGAGGAAAGTCAGTCCTTCGTCGATCCGGATCGAGAGAATGTGGGGCAAGGTCAAGACCGTATGCCGGGTGACGTTGCGAAAATGCTCGGTGCCGGGAACCCGGCCGACGACAGCGGCATGGGGCCGCGATGCGGACCATAGAAACAGCATCAGCCCAACCACGACTCCGGCGATCACGCCGCGCTCGACCCCGGCAAGCAGGGTGATCCCGATGGTCACCGAATGGGCTGCGAAGTCGCCCTTGGAGTATCGCCACAACTGCACGGGCGTCCTGAAATCAACCAGGCTGAGGACGGCGACGATGATCGTGGCAGCCAGCGTCGCAACCGGCAGGTTAAACAACAGCGGGGTCAGCAACAACGATGCCAGCGCAATGCCTGCGGCAGTGTAGGCGCCTGCTGCCGGGGTCTGTGCACCGGCATCGAAATTGACCACTGAACGCGCAAATCCACCAGTCACCGGATAGCCTCCCGACAGCGCCGAAGCGATGTTGGCCGCGCCCAACCCAACAAGCTCCTGATCGGGACCGATGCGCTGACGGCGCTTGGCCGCGAGCGTCTGCGCGACCGAAACCGATTCGACGAACCCGATTATCGAGATGAGGAGCGCGGGCAAGAGCAGCGGCGCGAGCCTTGCAAGATCGAAGGACGGCACGGCAAACGGGGGCAGTCCTTGCGGAACCGCCCCAACCACCTTGACGCCGTGGTTGATCAGATCGAACGCGAGCACCGCAAGGATCGTGGCCGCCACCGCCACCACCGGTCCGGCCTTGGCGAGCATGTCGGCTGGTCGCGGGGCGAGACCCAGGTGGACCAGGACGGGCTTGAGCCCCTTGCGCACCCAGAACAGGAAAAGCGTCACGGGGATGCCGACCACAAGCGTTGCAAGGTTTGTCTGGCCCAGGTTCTGGCCGAGCGATGCCAGCATTTCCGGCCAGGTATCGCCGCCGCCTGCAATTCCCAGGATATGTCTGAGCTGACTGGTGGCAATCAGGATACCGCTTGCAGTGATGAATCCGGAGATCACCGGGTGAGACAGCAAGTTCGACAGAAAGCCGAGCCGTAAAAAGCCCATCAGCACAAGCATTACACCCGATAGAGCCGCCAGTGCGATGGCCGCTTCAAGGTACTCCGGCGTACCCTGCGCGGCGACCGCTCCGGCCGCCGATGCAGTCATGAGCGAAACCACCGCGACCGGTCCGACTGCCAGAGTTCGGCTGGTCCCGAACAGGGCGTAGGCGATCAGCGGCATAATTGAGGCATAGAGGCCGACCACCGGGGGCAGACCCGCCAGCATCGCGTAGGCCAGACTTTGCGGGATCAGCATGACTGTCACAATGGCGGCGGCGAGCAAATCGCTGCCAAGCGTCGCGCGATCGTAACTTCGTCCCCACTCGAGAAACGGCAAATAGTGCGAAAGTCGTGCCGGTCCGGCCACGAGCCTTAGACCAGCCCAAGTTCGGCGGCGCGCTGCCAGAGCTGTTCCGCTCTCTTGCCGGTCCGGCAAAACCCGAGCACCGGCCCGTCAATATCAGCCAGTGAGTCGCCAAGAGCGCGGGCATCCGCGTCAGTCATCTGGCCAGGTACGATCGGGATGTGAAAGTAATCGAGGCCGAGGCCTGCGGCTTCTTCAGCCAGTTGATCCGAAGTGGGTTGTCCCGGTTCCTCGTTGTCGGGGCGATTGTTGAAAATGGCAACGAATCCGCGCTCCACCACGTCGGCGAGATCCCCCGGCTGGATCTGACCGGTAACCGAAACCCGCGGCGATATGGCATGAATTTCCATGATGTTTCTCCTCGTCCATTACACAGCGTGCGTCGGTGATGCTTTCTGCGGCCGTGCGGCAACCATGCGATGCCCAAACATGCCTGCCAGCATCGCGGCTACGAACACCCAGGTTTGCCACGCTCCGAATGCCAATCCCGCCAGCGCAGGTCCCGGACAATAGCCGACCAGTCCCCAGCCGATCCCGAACAACGCACCACCCCCCAGCAATTTGCGGTCGAGTGTTCGATTCTCCGGTATATGAAATTCCGTATGCAACAACGGCTCACGCATGCGACGCCGGATGGCATAGGCGATCGCGCTCGGCACCAGAGCGCCTCCCATCACATAGGCGAGGGTGGGATCCCATCGTCCGAACAGGTCGAGGAAAGCGAGGACTCGCGCCGGGTTGACCATATCGGACAGCGTCAGCCCGGCCCCGAAAATGGTGCCGGTTACGAGCGCCGCAACAAGATTGCGCATCCGCTCAGATCCCGGCGAGATGGCGCATCACGCCGACGAGCACAAACCCGGTGCCCATGAATGTCGCGGTTGCCGCAATCGAGCGCGGCGACAGGCGGGCAATACCGCAGACGCCATGCCCGCTGGTGCAGCCATTGCCCAGCCGGGTGCCATATCCGACCAGCAGCCCGGCGGTAATCAACAGCGGCATCGACCCCGTCACGACAATCGCCGGGGCTCCGAGAGCGGCGCTGACAAGGATGGCGCCAAGCGGCAATCCGGCCACAAACAGCGCCGCCTCCGCACGGCTCGGGCCGCTGTCGGCAATGCCCGTTGCGCGAGCCAGCAAACCGCTGATCCCGGCAATCCGCCCGGACAGCAACAGGAGGATGGCCGCTGCGATACCGATCAGGGCACCACCAGCCAGGGCGATCAAAGGATCGAGCGGTTCGGTCATTAATATCCTCACAAAAGATCCAATGGCAATTTGAGGTACCGCACCCCGTTCTCTTCCGGCTCAGGCAATTGACCGGCGCGCATATTCACCTGGAGCGACGGAAGGATGAGGCGCGGCATGCCCAGTGTGGCGTCGCGAGCGGTCCGCATGGCGACGAACTGGTCCTCGGTAATGCCTTCGTGGACGTGCACGTTACCGGCCTTCTCGGCCCCGATTGTCGTCTCCCAGACAAATTCGTCACGTCCGTCAGCCTTGTAGTCGTGGCACAGGAACACCCGCGTTTCGGAAGGAAGCGCCATCAGGCGCTTGATCGAGCGGAACAGAGTCGCCGCATCGCCGCCGGGAAAGTCGGCCCGGGCGGTGCCGTAGTCGGGCATGAACAGGGTATCGCCGACAAAAACCGCATCCCCGATGACATACGCCATATCGGCGGGGGTGTGGCCAGGAACATGAAGAGCCGTGAACGGCAATTCGCCGATCTGTATCGTTTCCCCATCATCGAGAAGATGATCGAACTGCGAGCCATCGCGGGCAAAATCGGCACCCTCGTTAAAGATCGATCCGAACGTCTGCTGCACCGTCACGATATTCCGACCTATCGCGATCTGCCCTCCAGCGTGGTCTTTCAGGTAATGCGCAGCCGATAAATGATCAGCATGCACGTGCGTTTCCAGCAGCCAGTCGACAGTCAAGCCCTGATCCACGACGTACGCCAAAATCATATCGGCCGAGAGTGTCGATGTCCGTCCAGACGGCTGATCAAAGTCGAGGACGGGATCGACGATTGCCGCCCGCCCGGAGGCTGGATCGTGGACGACATAGGATGCGGTGAACGTAGCAGGGTCGAAGAATGCACGGACGACAGGCGCGCTTGCGGGGGCGCGCCTTGCCTCGTTTATCTGCTCCCTGACCCGGTCCAGCGGGCCTTCATCGGTCATTGCACTCTCCATTTTCCGCGCGCGTGCCTCGAGGTTTGTTGCGATCCAGTCATTGGTTTATCGCCCGCGGCTGCCCAATGTCTTGCGAACAAGCATCATTCAGCAGTGAGGACTCGGGCAAGCGGCTGCTATCCGTAAGTGTCCCTATTGAGCGCGCAGCGCCAAAGGGCCAGCAAAAGGATACCCATGCGGTGAATCAAGTCGATCGCGCTGCATTCCGGGCTGCTTGCCAATCTTCACTGCTGCCAATGACGGCGCGAATGCTCGACCATTCGCATCGGCGGAATGACACCTGAGCAGTTTGGTATCGCCGGATGTCAACGGTTTCGCGAAGAACTTGCGGCGAACGTACGAACGGCAGCCTGCGAGATCATCGTTGGCAAAGGCTACTCATCGTTCGGAATTTCCGCTGCTGTAGTTTGGATATGAGAAGCTGTGTTGCGTGACGAGGACCTTGTCGACATCAATCAGATATTTGAGCACGTGCAGTCTAAGCAGGCACGGCAACCCTACGTAACTTTACGGATTTTTTCCGATCGCCCTTCCATCGATTGTTGAAGCGTATCGCAGGGGATGAGGCGCATCCCGACCCCGATCAAGTGTTTCTCCGGCGAGGCACGATGGCGCGCTTCGAGATATCTGGTTTGGTCATCTGTGTCCGGGCTTCGCAATCTGCGTTGGCATTTCAATTCCTGTTTACGCGCAATGGAGATCACAAATGTCCAAGAGCATTATTTCGGTCTTCGCGCTCCTCGCGGTAAGTACGCAGCCGATAGCATTTCTCTCCCCCGCGTTAGCCCAGGAACCGAGGCAGACTGAAGAAAAGGTGATGTCCAATCAGGACTGGTGGCCCGACCGGCTGGATCTGAGCGCGCTGCGTCAGAACGACGCGGCGGCCAATCCCTATGGTGACGAGTTTGATTATGCGGCCGAGTTTGCCACGCTCGACCTTGATGCGGTCAAGCGGGACATTGACAAGGTTCTGACCACTTCGCAGCCGTGGTGGCCGGCCGATTACGGGAATTACGGCCCGTTCTTCATCCGCATGGCGTGGCACAGCGCAGGCACATACCGCGTGGGTGACGGGCGCGGCGGCGCGGGCGGGGGCGAACAGCGGTTCGAACCGCTGAACTCCTGGCCCGATAATATCAGTCTCGACAAGGCGCGGCGCCTCGTCTGGCCGATCAAGCAGAAATACGGCCGAAAGCTGTCGTGGGGGGACCTGATGGTGCTTACCGGCAATGTCGCGCTTGAGAACATGGGCTTCAAGACTATCGGATTTGCCGGTGGGCGGGTCGATACATGGGAGCCCGATCTGGTGTTCTGGGGACCGGAAACGAAGTTCCTTGCCGCTGACCGGTTCGACAAGGATGGCAATCTGATCGGCCCGCTCGCGGCGACCCAGATGGGGCTGATCTATGTCAATCCCGAAGGGCCGGGCGGCAATCCCGATCCACTCGCGGCCGCCAAGGCCATTCGCATCGCCTTCGGCAACATGGCCATGAACGATGAGGAAACCATCGCGCTTATTGCTGGCGGTCACACGTTCGGCAAATCGCATGGCGCCTATAAACCCGCAGAATGCGTCGGTCCCGATCCCACCAGTGCGGGCGTGGAGCGTCAGGGACTTGGTTGGGAAAACATATGCGGCAAAGGTAATGCCGAGGACACAGTCTCCAGCGGATTGGAGGGAGCGTGGACATCTAACCCGGTTGCTTTCACCACGCAGTATTTTGACAATCTGTTCCGGTTCGACTGGGTCAAGACGAAGAGTCCAGCCGGGGCGACGCAGTGGATGCCCAGCGATCCCTCTGCCGCCAACCTGGTGCCCGACGCCCATGTCAAAGGCCTGACACATGCGCCGATCATGTTCACCACCGATATCGCGCTGAAAGAAGATCCCGGTTTCCGGGTGATCGCCAAGCGCTTCCACGACAATCCCGAGGAGTTCAAGACTGCCTTCGCGCGGGCCTGGTTCAAACTGATCCACCGCGATATGGGGCCGAACGCCCGCTACCTTGGCAAGGATGTACCGAAGGAAACCTTCTCGTGGCAGGACCCGTTGCCAGCGGCGGATTACGCAGCGATCGATGCGGCTGACGCGAGCCAACTCAAAGCCAGCATCCTTGCCACAGGCCTGACCGGCCCGGAATTGATCAAGACCGCATGGGCCTCCGCCTCGACTTTCCGCGGAACCGACATGCGCGGCGGCGCCAATGGTGCCCGCCTCCGGTTGCAACCGGCAAAGGATTGGGCCGTCAATGATCCGGCAGAGCTGGCCAGGGTCCTGGGCAAGCTCGCTGATGTGCAAAAGCAGTTCAATCGCTCTGCGAAAGGCGGCAAGCAGGTCTCGATGGCCGATCTGATCGTGCTGGGCGGCAATACCGCGATCGAACAGGCAGCGCAAAAGGCTGGCGCAAGCGTGACGGTGCCGTTCACGCCGGGCCGGGTCGATGCCGCGCAGTCGCAAACCGATGTCGCATCGTACGAGCATCTGAAGCCCAATGCCGATGGCTTCCGCAACTATTACGGTGCAGACAGTTATCTTCCGCCGGCGCAAATGCTGGTTGAAAAGGCCAGCATGCTGAATTTGACCGTTCCCGAAATGACGGTGCTGTTGGGCGGGATGCGCGCGCTGGATGCAAACACCGGACATTCGGCATACGGTGTGTTCACCAGCCGCCCCGGCACGCTGAGCAATGACTTCTTCGTCAATCTGCTAGATATGTCCACCATGTGGCAGAAGTCAGCACAACCCGATGGCCTGTACGAAGGTTACGACCGGGGGACCGGCAAGCTGAGATGGACTGCTACGCCGGTTGATCTGGTGTTCGGATCGAACTCCGAACTTCGCGCTGTGGCCGAGGCCTATGCTTCTGATGATGCGAAAGAGATGTTCGTGCGCGACTTTGTCGCCGCCTGGACGAAGGTGATGAACCTGGACCGGTTCTGACCGCCCTGACGCGCGGCTCGACTTGACTGCTGAAGGCACTAGATCGTTGGTTGGAGATTGAGCCATGACCAACCACGATTCTAAAATCATCGCCTGCCCATCCTGCGCTGGGCTAAACCGTGTGCCCACGGCCAAACTCGGAGCGGGCGGCAAATGCGGTAAGTGCCACTCCTCGCTGTTTACCGGCCAATCGGTCACGCTGACATCAGCAAATTTTGCCGCCCATTCGGTGAAAAGCGACATCCCGCTCCTGATCGATTTCTGGGCCAGCTGGTGTGGGCCCTGCCGCCAGATGGCCCCTGCCTTTGAGGCCGCTGCGGCCCAGCTTGAACCATATATGCGCCTTGGCAAGCTGGATACAGAGGCCGAGCAGGCAATCGCAGGACGCTATCAAGTGCGCTCGATCCCGACGTTGGCCATGCTCTCAAAGGGGAAGGAGATCGCGCGTCAAGCTGGCGCAATGCCAGCCAGCGCAATTGTAAAATGGGCGCAGCAGGCGGTCAAAAACTGATGCCGCGAACGGGTAGCGGGTGGCTGGCCACGGGGCCGCTTTACGGCAGATTCCCTGCTTTCCGGGACCATGCCATCCGATCCGCAAATGCCTGAACATCTGGCTCGGAAACCGAGATGGATGAACGAGCAAGTTTGCCTTTTATGAGGAATGGAGCGGCACTCGAAACAACTGTGAATATCGGAAAGTCGCTCATTTAACGGGGTTCGCCGCGGCGTTTCGGAATGGAACGTACTGATCTTTGGCCGGGCTTTACGTGCCGCCTAAATGCGCAGAAGGTGCGTTTACAAAAAGCGAGCCATGCGATGCACTGACCGGCAATATCCGGCGGTATCGACACGGCCTTTGGGAGAATTCGGTCTATGGGGAAGTCTGTCGCGGGTACCGGGGTGCACGGGCCGGTCGATAAACCTGCAAAAGCGCCGCCGAGCGTCAATCTTGCAGCGGATGGTTTCGGTTCGCCCGGTTATCGATCGTATGTGCTGGGTGCGTTGCTGGTCGTATACATCTTCAATTTCATCGACCGCACCATCGTCAACATCCTGACAGAACCGATCAAGCTGAGTTTCGGGCTGGAAGACTGGCAGATGGGATTGCTGGGCGGCCCCGCATTCGCAGTGCTGTACACGTTCTTGGGCATACCGATCGCGCGCGCTGCGGAGCGGTATAACCGGGTGCTGATCATCGCTTCGGCCGTCGCCATCTGGAGCCTGTTTACCGCCGTGTGCGGGTTTGCGATGTCGTTCCTGATGCTGTTCCTGTTCCGCGTCGGGGTGAGCATCGGAGAGGCTGGCTGCACGCCGCCTGCGCAGTCGCTGATCGCGGATTATTTCAAGCCTTCTCGCCGCGCCACGGCGGTGTCGATCTATGCGCTGGGCGTACCGCTGGGCGGGATGCTGGCGTCGCTGTTTGGTGGGCAGCTGGCCGGGCTGGACGGGGCGCAGTTCGGCGTTTGGGTCAATGCAGTCGGGTTGGGCTTTCTGTTCGGCGATCTCGACTGGTCGCAAGTGGAGGGCTGGCGCGTCGCCTTTGTCGTGGTCGGCGTGCCGGGCCTGCTGCTCTCGCTGATCGTGTGGCGCACCATTCAGGAGCCACCGCGCGGCTATACCGATCCGGTTGCGCTGCAAGGTCTGGCCAAGGTGAGTTTTCGCGAAGCCCTGGCCGTGCTGATGAAAAAGCCTGCCTATTGGCACATCGTTGCCGGAGCGACGCTGGCATCTTTCGTCGGCTATGGTGTCCAGCAATTCACCACCTCTTTCCTGATCCGCACGCATGGCCTTTCGATCCAGCAGGCATCGCTGCTGTTCGGGCTTATCCTGGGCCTGATGGCGGCAATTGGTGTGTTCAGTTCGGGTTGGCTTTCGGATCGGCTTTCACAGCGTCACCCCACGGCACTATCGTGGTTGCCCGCCGCCGGGATGGGAGCGTCCGTCCCGCTGTATGCGTTCGGGTTTCTGGCAGACAGTCTGTGGCTGGCCATGCCGGCGCTGATGATCGCCGCGATGATCCATTATTACTATCTGGGGCCGATGTACGCGGTATCTGCCGGGGTGGTCGACAGCCGGATGCGCGCAACGTCGGTTGCGATCACTTTGTTTGTGGTCAACCTGCTGGGATACGGGCTTGGCCCGCCGCTGATCGGGATACTCTCGACGTTTCTCAAAGCGGTGTTTCTGGACGGGTATGACCTCGGCTTGACGCTGGAGACATGCAAGCCGCTGATCGCATTGGCGCCGGAGGCAAGGGCGCTGCTGGCGGGGACCGAACGCGATGCGATGATGGCCTGCACCAGTGCAGAGGCGCGCGGGCTGCAATGGTCGATCATCATCTTCGTATGCGGCTATGGCTGGGCGGCGGTGCATTACCTGCTGGCGGGGCGCACGCTGCAACGGGATATGGTGGCGGGTTGAAGCATTTCTGCTCGTCAGCGGCTCTCGCTATGAAACTTCCAGTGGATTGTAAGCAGCGCTGTGCAACTTTCGTGTTTCCCATGTGACAGCGCGGTGATAATCGAATGGCAGACCGGCTGGACGCGCAAGGTGCCGTTGCGGGTCATCGGGTATCCATAAAAATGATATTAGATCGTGTGAAGCCGCTCGACGCCATTCTGGCTGCGGCGCAAAAGAAATCGCTCAAGCGCACGCTGGGCGGGTTTCAGCTAATGCTGTTCGGGATCGGTTGCATCATCGGCACCGGCATTTTCGTGCTTACTGCGGCGGGTGCCCAAAAAGCTGGCCCGGGTCTCATGCTCGCGTTTGCGATTGCGGGTCTGATCTGCGTTGTCGCGGCGCTGTGTTATGCCGAAATCGCGTCGACCATCCCGGTGTCAGGCTCGGCCTATACCTACACATACGCAACGATGGGTGAATTGCTGGCATGGACGGTCGGCTGGGCGCTGGTGCTTGAATACGCGATCGCGGCCAGTGCGGTTTCAGTGGGATG
>JBBRVR010000017.1:0-43837 GCA_038246695.1 Sphingomonadales bacterium | reverse complement strand
CGGAAGAGCTTTACGACAAGGCGTTCAACACGCTGGACGTGATCGTGAAAGCCGCAGGCGGTCCCGAAGCGCTGATGGAAGACCCCGAGCGTATCCCGCAGGTCCACATCCGCGCGGACAAGAATGTTCCGTGGCGCTGTGTCGCCGGGACGATCTATCAGGTGCAGGCGGCCGGATATCCGACCGTCGGATTTATCTCGAACCCGGTTGACCCGAACGGCTGATCCTGCACGGATCAGACTGCCGGTGTTCCCCGCGAACCGAACGAATTAAGGAGTAACTGACATGGGTATGGCCGGAGGCAAACTAGACGGCGAGCCGATGCTCGACATGAACATGACGCCGTTGATCGACGTGCTGCTCGTTCTGCTAATCATGTTCATCATCACCATTCCGATCGCGACCCATTCGGTCGATATCGATCTTCCGCAAGACAACTCCGCCACTCCGCCGCCTCCTATCGACCCGATCAAGAACAAGCTCGTAATTACTCCGAGCGATCAGATTCTTTGGAACGGAACGGAACTTTCTGAAGGTCAGCTCGTCACAAACCTGCAGACGACCACCGCCATGGCGACCGAGCCGGAACTCCAATACGAACCGGAGCCGCTCGCTAGCTATGAAAAATCGGCCAAGGTGCTGCAGATCATCAAGCTTTCTGGCGTGACCAAGTTCGGCTTTGTCGGCAACGAAAAGTATCGCGACTTCGGCAAGTAAGCTCACACGGAAAACTCGGGGCCAAGAACTGGCCTCCATCGACACACACAAGGAGCGCCCCGGGCAACCGGCGGCGCTCTTTCTTTGTGGGACTGCAAGGCAAAAGCATTCGAATGCCGCAGGCACCCCGATCTCATCCGGCTGGACAACCTGTCGTTTTTGCGCGACGGATTCGCGTGACGGGGCCGCTTCGAAGAACTGATGCACGCAATCAAGACGATCTTCGGCTGGATCTTTCGCCAGGCCTTGCTGTTCGCCATCATCATCGGCGCACTGTTGGTTTACGCCTACTGGACGCAAAGCCGCGCTGAGGGCCAGCAGCGGTCGCAGACGATCCAAAGTGAAATCGCCACGCTCGAGGTCACCCGTCAGCAAACGGCGCAAGTGCGACTGGAACTGAAGGCCGAAGCCGCAGCGGCACGCACCGAGTTAGAACAGTTTGCGCAGAAATCGCGCAGCTCATCGCTTCGCGAATTGCGCAGTGAACGCGCCAGGACCAAGCGCGCCTTAGGCAAACTGGAAACCTCTCTGCCCTCCTCCTTCGAGCAAGGCAGACAGGTGGCTACAGCGGATACCGCCGCGCTCGCCACCACTGCATTGACCCGGCTCGAAATTGCCATGCAGGAACGCAAGCTCGATTTCATCGAAGAAAGCATTGCCATCGCTCAAGGCAATGCGTCGATCCGCCGTCTCGAAGCTGATCTGGAAGCGGCGCGCCGCAATCTGGCCGAAGCGCAGACAAACTGCCGGGCCGCCAGCGTGGCACTGCGGAACTTCGACGCAAAATGGTTTGGAGCGCGCTGGTTAGCGGGTGGTCGGGCCGAGCGTCGCGCATTGTCCCGCGAAAAGACCTCCACATGTCTCGCCCGCGATGCGGCAAAACGAACTGCCGATGCCATCGCCGCTGCGTTCGCTTCAGCAAGAGAGGCAATCGACACCGGGCGAGCCGTAATGGACGCAAGCCTTGCGCTATCAACCGACACGATTGACGAACTGGAACGGCAGACCGCCGACCGCTTGGCCAACACCAAGGATTCGGACGTATCATTGAATGAGCGTTATGGCCTGTCACAAAAGGCACGCACCGCGCTCTTGATCCTGATCGGCATCATCGCCTCTCCGTTCTTGATCCGCACCCTGTTCTATTATGTCCTTGCCCCTATCGCGGAGCGCCGCGCCGCCATCCGCATCGCCATCCCCGGATCGGGCGCAATGCCCCTTCCTCCAGCCGAACCGTCGCGCATATCGATTGCCGTTAGGCTCGATCTTGGCGAGGAATTGCTGGTGCGGCAGGATTTCCTGCAGACAAGCGCGCTGGAAGCGACGAAGAACACGCGCTGGCTGCTCGATTACCGTCATGTGCTCTCAAGCATCGCCTCTGGTCTGTATTTCCTGACGCGGATAACAGGTGGCGGCTCCACCACAATATCGGCGGTGAGAGACCCGTTTGCAGAGCTTGCGCAAATTACCCTGCCGCGCGGAGCATCGTGCGTGCTGCATCCGCGCGCACTGGTGGCGCTGGTTCAACCGGTCGGTGAAACCATGCGCATTTCGAGCCATTGGCGGCTGTTTTCCCTCAATGCATGGCTGACGATGCAATTGCGCTTTATGGTGTTTCACGGACCAGGGCGCTTGATCATGAAGGGCGGGCGCGGTGCGCGCGTGGAACCGGCAGAGGCGGGACGGATTTTCGGGCAGGACCAGCTGATCGGGTTCAGCGCCGATCTCGCCTATTCGGTCACACGCGCGGAGACGTTCGCGCCCTATCTTCTGGGCCGCGAACAATTGTTCAAGGACAAGATTGAGGAAGGTGGCGGCGTCCTGATCATCGAGGAGGCGCCGCTAGCCGGGCGGGCCGCTGGTGACGTGAGTCGTGGTCTCGAGGGGGCATTCGATGCCGCGATGAAGGCGTTCGGCCTCTAGTCACCCTCCGGCGGCGGATCAATCCGCATCGCCTCACCCGCCAGGGTCTCCGCCTCCAGCAGCAGCTCGTCATCGACGGCGCCCTGCGGCACCGCCTCGCGACCGATCATCGTCATCACCGGCACCGCCAGCGGACTGACCCTTTCCAGTTCGACATGCACCAGCTCGCGTTCGGACCGCTCAAGCAAGTCCGCCAGCCGCCCCACATCGGTCATCCGCGCGCGTGCATCGGCCCATGCCGCCTCCAGCAGGACGTGGTCGGGCTCGTATTTGCGCAATACATCATAAATGAGGTCGGTCGAAAACGTGACCTGCTTGCCGGTCTTGCGTTTGCCGGGGTGTTGGCGCTCCACCAGCCCGCTGATCACCGCCACTTCGCGAAAGGCGCGGCGCAACAGGTGGCTCTGCGTCACCCAGTCGACGAACTCATCGGTCAGGATATCGGGAGACAGCAGCGGCGCAGGGTTGCGCACCGGTTTCAGCCCCCAAACCGCGAGGCAGTAATCGTTGGCGACAAAGCCGCCCGGCATCAGCCCACGATCCTCCATCCGCCGGGTGATCAGCATCCCCAGCGACTGGTTCGCGTTCCACCCCTCGAACGTGTAATAGGTCGTGTAGTGCTTGCCACCATGCGGGAAGCTTTCGACCAGCAATTCGCCCGGCGCCGGCATGCGGCTGCGGTAATCCTGCACCTCCAGCCATTCGCGCACATCGTCGGGGAACCGGCCCCAGCCCGCGCGGTCGCTCAGCATTGCCTGAACTCGGGTCGCCAGATGGGTGGTAAGCGGTAGACGCAAGCCTCCATAACTCGGGATCGTCGCCGATTTCTTCGCCGCGCGCACGATCACGTCCATGTCCTTGACGCTCTCCACCTCCAGGCTGAGGCCTGCGAAAAAGAACGTGTCCCCGGCGGATAGCTGCGCGGCAAAGCGTTCCTCCACCTTGCCCAATTGCCGCCCGTTCTTGAATCGCACGGTCAGCATCTCCGAATCGACGATGATCCCGGCATTCATCCGGTGGCGTTGTGCCTGATTGGGATGCGTGATCCGCCAGACCCCATCCTTGCCGCGCACGATCCGTTTGAACTTGTCATAGGCGCGCAGGGCATATCCGCCGTTTTCGACGAAGCTGAGGACGCGCTGCAACGCTGCCGCATCGACCCATGCATAAGCCATGCTCGACCGGATTTCGGCCAGCAGATCGTCCTCGTGGAAGGGCGCGGCGCTGGCGCAGGCCATCACGTGCTGGGCCAGCACATCGAGGCCCCCGGCGCGAAAATCCTCGCCATCGCGCTGCCCTTCGTCGACGGCATCCTTGGCGGCCATCGCTTCCAGGAATTCGAACCGGTTTCCGGGCACCAGCAGCGCGCGGCTGGCCGCATCCATTCGGTGACCTGCGCGCCCGATGCGCTGCAACAGCCGCGATGAACCCTTGGGCGCGCCCATTTGCACGACGAGGTCGATATCGCCCCAATCGACCCCCAGATCGAGGCTGGCCGTGCACACCAGCGCGCGCAATTCCCCCGCCGCCATCGCATCCTCCACCCGGCGGCGCGCCTCTTTGGACAAGCTGCCGTGATGGACACCGATGGGCAGGTTTTCCTCATTCACATCCCACAGGCACTGGAAAATGAACTCTGCGAGGAAGCGCGTATTGGTGAACACCAGCGTGGTGCGGTTGGCCTGGATTGCCGCATAAAGCTGGTCCACCGCCCAGCGCCCGGCGTGGCCTCCCCACGGCACACGCGCATCAACCGGCAGCAGGATCTCAACCTCAGGCTCGGCACCCTTCTCGCCCAGCACCAAATCGGCGGCGCGGATTTCCCCCGTGCCACCGGACACCTCAGCGTCGGTCTGCGGCGCGAGCCATTCCTGAAAACTGAGCGGATTGGCCAGCGTCGCCGACAGCGCAACCCGCTGCATATCGGGCGCGATTTTCTGCAATCGCGCGAGCGAGAGCGCCAGCAGATCGCCGCGCTTGCCCGTGGCGAAGGCGTGCACTTCGTCCACCACCACCCGCTTGCAAGTGCGGAACAGGTCGATGCTTTCCGGGTAGGACAGCAGAAGTGAGAGCGATTCGGGCGTTGTCAACAGGACATGAGGCGGCTTTTCGCGCTGCCGTTTCTTGCGGTCGGACGAGGTATCGCCGCTGCGGGTTTCGACCCGGATCGGCAGGCCGATTTCCTCCACCGGGGTCAACAGGTTGCGCTTCACATCATGCGCCAGCGCCTTCAACGGCGAAACGTAGAGCGTATGCAGACCGTCCTCGGGAAGGGTGGCGTTGGACGGGGCAAAATCGCACAATGTCGGCAGGAACCCTGCGAGCGTCTTGCCCGCCCCGGTATCCGCGACCAGCAGCGCGTGACGCCCCTCGCGCGCCTTGGCCAGCATATCGATCTGATGGCGACGGATGCGCCAGCCGCGCGCATCGAACCAGCTCTGGATTTCGGGCGGGATCGCGATTGCGATTTGCCCCGCAATCGCGCCGTGCGCAGCCGTTTGCCGAAAATGGGTGCTGCTCTCGCTCACACCTCAGCAGATGGTGCGTTCGCGCCCACCTCGCAAGCGGCGATCAATCAATCATTGTTTCGTCCATGAAGTCTCCGGCCTGCATCGCTGCTTCGTCTTTGGGCTCATTCAGCGAAAGTTCTTCAAGCGTCACGCCAAGCAGGCCAACAAGTTGCTCCTGCTCGTCCGTCGAAAGATCCGAAAACTTGCGCCCCTGCGGGTATTTGCCGGCGATGCCCGCGATGTCTCCCATCATCTGCGGCATTGCCTCCATCATTGCGGGCATCATCTCGTTCATCGAGGACATAACCTGCGGATCGGCATAGATCAGGAAGCTTTCCGCGGCGTATTTGCTGCCAACGGGGGTTGCGAAATAGGCGTCGAGATCGGCCAGTTCCTCGTTCGTAAAGCGCACCGCATAGGCGCGCGTCAGACCAGCGCGATAGCTCGGCTCGATCTGTTTGACGATGCCGCCCACAAGATCGAGCGTCATCTTGCCGATCTCGGCGTTGCGCGCCTTGGCGTTGGGATCGAGCAAGTCGACCGCCTTTTGCAGTTTTTCCTTGTCGACCGTGTCCAGCTGGCTTGGGGCAAGTCCGGTCAAGTCCATCAGCATGATCGCGGGCGAACCGGCAAGCCCGCCGAACATGCTGTCGAACATCGGGGCCAGCATCTCGTCCATCATCTTGGCATAGGTGCCTTCGGGAAACAGTTTCAGGACGACGGTCTGCGCTGCGGGAACGCGCGCTTCCTGTTCGTTCGTCAGCGGCTCTGCTGCGCCGAACATTTCGCCGAACAACCCGCCAAGCGCATCTATTTCCGCGGCCATAACGTCATGCGCTGGGGATATATCGTCCTGGGCGAACGCAGGGCCGCTTGAAAGAAGGGCGATACAGGCTGTGTTGGCAAGAATAGTGCGTTTGATCATGGCAATCCACCCTGAAATAATGATGCGTCTCAATGCCCAAGGCTCTCCCCGCGTTCCAGCCCTGATAAGGCCAGTTGCTCGTCAATCAGCGCGAGCAGGCGGTCGAGCCCTGCCTGCGTATCGCTTTCCGCGCGTGCGACCAGCACGTCCTGCGTGTTCGACGCGCGCAGCAGCCACCAGCCATCGGCGGTGTTGACGCGCACGCCATCGGTTGAATTGACCTGCTCTACGCCCGGCCCCGGATTGGTGGTCAGCCGCTCGGCTATTTCCGCCATCGCCGGGAACTTGCGCGCCTCATCAACCTGAAAGCGCATTTCGGGCGTGTTGAGCATTTCGGGGATCGCCGATCTAAGCTCCGTCACCGATTTGCCCAACCGTGCGCTGGCCGCCAGCAGGCGTACGCCGGCGTACAACGCATCGTCGAAGCCGTAATACGTGTCGGCAAAGAACACGTGGCCGCTCATCTCGCCCGCAAGCGGTGCACCTGTTTCCTTCATTTTGGACTTAATCAGCGAGTGCCCGGTCTTCCACATCAGCGGCGTTCCGCCCAGCTCCGACACGCGGTCGAACAGCGCCTGGCTGGCCTTCACATCGGCGATAATCGTGGAGTTCGGGCGGGTGCGTAGCAGATCTTCGGCATAGATCATCAACAGCTGATCGCCCCAGATTACGCGGCCCTGCCCGTCGATTGCACCAATCCGATCGCCATCCCCATCGAAAGCCACTCCGAAATCGAGGTTCTTTGACGCGACGAGTGCGCGCAGATCGGCAAGATTGGCCTCCACAGTAGGATCAGGATGGTGATTAGGAAAATGTCCGTCGACTTCGGTAAACAGCAGATGGTGTTCCCCCGGCAGCCGCGCGGCGAGCGCTTCGAGAGCGGGACCGGCGGCGCCGTTGCCCGCATCCCAGCCGACCTTGATATCGGCGAGAGCGCTGGGTTCGATTCCAGCGAGGCCTTCGAGCAGGCGCTCGACATACTCGCCAAGGATGTCGCGCTGGCTTACAGTACCGGTGCCATAGGTCCAGTCCCCAGCGGCGGCGATCTGCCCCAGCTTCAAAATGTCCGCACCAAAGAAGGGTCGTCCTCCAAATACCATCTTGAAGCCATTGTAATTGGGGGGATTGTGGCTGCCAGTTATCTGCATGCCGCCATCAATCTCTTCGGCTGACGCCTCTGCATAATACAGCATCGGTGTGGCGCTCATGCCGATCCGTACGACATTGCAGCCGCTCGCATTCAACCCTTCGACCAGCGCATGTTCCAGCATGGGTGAACTGACCCGCCCGTCGTAACCCACAGCGACCGTCTTGGTGCCCGGTGGCGCGACTTCGCCTTCGCCGGACCGGCGCAGCAGAGCTCCAAAGCTGTGCCCGATGGCGCGCGCATCCTCTGCACCCAGCGTTTCTCCGATGATGCCGCGAATGTCGTATTCGCGCAGAATGGTGGGATCGAATTGGTGCGTCATGTCTGGGGTATTCCTGATTGGATTGGCGGTAACAGAATTGGCCCCGCCCGGACAGGCTGAGGGCAGGGACGCAGCTATTGTGACGCGACCCCACGCGCCCGATGCGTTTAAGTTGGAGTTCGTTTTGAAAGGATGCGATTGGACAGGTATTGTGTCAATCACATGTTTAGCGGGCCCGCCATCTTATTGACCGGCCAGATCATCTTCGTCGTTTTCAGCCGATCCGATGCCCCGCGCGCCTTCATCGGGCAATTCGGCAAGCAGCAGATCGCGCGCATCGTTCGCCTCGTGCACCGCTGCGCCAGAACCGCCGCGATCGGGATGCACCATGGTGATGAGGCGTTTGTGCGCGGCCTTGATCTCGTCCCGGCTGGCGCCCTGTTCCACTCCCAGCAATTTGCGCGCGCGAAAGGTCGCCTGCGATCGCGTGGGCGGGGGATTGAGCAATTGCCACGGCCATTTGCCCAGCGCCCAGCGGAACACGATGCACACGATGGCAAGGATGATGGCAAACCGCAGCATCGCCTCAGCTCAGTTCAAGCTGGGGTGCGGATTTATCGAATTCGGGCAGATTCAGCGCCTTGATCAGAGCGCGCAATTCCTGCCGCGCGACGAGGTGGCTGGTGCCCAGTTCGCCCAGTTGCCCCTTGTCCAGCAAGGTCAGGCCGGATGGAAACAGCTCGCGATAAATCACGCGCTCCGACAATCCCTTGACCGCGCGAAAGCCGACGCGCTGGGACATGTCCTTCAGCGCCTTTTCAATGCGTGACTGGTTGCGCGCCTCGACATAGCCAGTGCGGTTGCGAACCACGATCCAGCTCATTTCCGGGCGGCGCCCCTCAAACGTCTGGCGGCTGCGTTTGAGCCGCGCCTCCCAGATCAGTTCGGCGAAGAAGGACAGTTTCTTGACCTCAAAGGTCTCGCCATCGACCTGTCCGATGAGGTCGAAGTCGACGAAACTGTCGTTAAGCGGCGTCACCAGCGTATCGGCATTTTCAACCGCCGCGCGCGCAAATGGATCGTCGCGGCCTGGATTGTCGATGATGAGGAAGTCGGTGCCCTTCTCCAGCCGCTCGATCGCCACCATTAGAGCTTCGGGACTGCGGCCCTTGAACACTTCGGCGGCAGGCGTGGGCAGGTCTATGTTTCGCTTGTCCATGGTGATGACGCGATTTTCAAGATAGCGAAACGTGGTGCGCTGGCGCGGATCGAGGTCGAGCATGGTCACCCGCGCGCCCAGATAGGACAGCGCCACCGCGACGTGCACGGCAGTGGTGGATTTGCCGGTTCCGCCCTTTTCATTGGCGAACACAATACGATGGGCGGATTTGACGCTCATAATCGAGGTGAGTTTCCTTGGTTTGCGCCGCTATTGCCGATGGCGGGTAGCGCAAGCTTGTGACGAGTGCGCTGCATTGTCTACTGTGCACACTCGGCACACGTAAAGGGGCACCGACAGTGCAAACCACAAGCACGCTGAACGATCTGCGCAATAAGGTAGGGAAATTGCGTCAGGGAGGCGAGACAATCGGCCTGGTTCCGACCATGGGCACCCTGCACGAAGGGCATCTGACGCTGGTCCGCCGCGCGCGCGAGGCGTGCGATCACGTGGTAACCTCTATCTTCGTCAACCCCACGCAATTCGGCCCGAACGAGGATCTGGATGCCTATCCGCGCCAGTTGGAGGAAGATGCCGCCATGCTGGAAGGCGAGGGTTGCGCGCTGTTGTGGGCGCCCGGCGTGGAGGTGATGTATCCGCCCGGTTTCGCCACCTCGATAACCGTGACCGGCGTGAGCGAGGGGTTGTGCGGGGCGAGCCGTCCGGGCCATTTCGACGGGGTGGCAAGCGTGGTGTGCAAGCTGTTTAATCAGGTTCAGCCCGATATGACATTCTTCGGGGAGAAGGACTTTCAGCAGCTCGCGGTGATCCGCGCCATGGCGCGCGATCTCGATCTGACGCAGCCGCATGTGCGCCAGATCATCGGCGTGCCGACCGTGCGCGAGGCGGATGGCCTCGCCATGTCGTGCCGGAACGGGTATCTTTCCGCAGTACACCGCGCCGCCGCGGCCACGCTGCCGCGCGCGATGAAGACCGCCATTGCCGAGATTGAGGCGCGCGGCGATGTCACCCGCGCGCTCGCGACGCTGAAAGCCGCTTTGCTGGAAGCCGGGTTTTCGGGGGTGGATTACGCCGTGCTGGCAGATGCCACCTCGCTTGCTCCGATAGAGGGTTTGACAGGTGCATCGGCCCGGTTGCTTGTCGCAGCCCGGATCGGAGGCACCCGCCTGATCGACAATATGGGACTTTCCTGATCTGCGCACGCCATCCGACGCGCGGTTTCCTCGCGCCTGCGGCGCTGCGGACGCGCAGTCGCGCTTGCAGGCCTGCGGCCCGATCTGAGCGTTCGCGCGCGCGGCAAAGGTGCGCAAAGCGCGATCGAAGGCCGCACGCTTTGGGCAATTTGCGATTGACGCTCCACGATGATCGGTGGCAATAGCCGGCGCTGTGCGATGTCACCCGGTGAGCGGGTATAGCATAGTGGTAATGCACCAGCCTTCCAAGCTGTGTAGAGGGGTTCGATTCCCCTTACCCGCTCCAGAATTGCGTGACTATCGCAGCTTCCAAACCTTCATTCAAGCCAAGCAAATCTACATTTGCTTTGCGCAGCGCAGCGTGTAGCTCGCTTGCTATGCGTAGTCTTACTCATCTGGGTCTTACTCATCTCGAGCGGCTCGAAGCCGAGAGCATCCATATCTTTCGCGAGGTCGTGGCCGAGGCGGAAAACCCGGTGATGCTGTATTCGGTGGGCAAAGATTCCTCCGTCATGCTGCATCTGGCGCGCAAGGCGTTCTATCCCGCGCCGCCGCCGTTTTCGATGCTGCATGTGGCATCGGGCTGGGATTTTCAGGCGCTGATCGACCATCGCGACAAGACGGTGAAGGAATACGACCTTGATCTGATCGTCGCGCAGAACGACGATGCCGAGGAATTGGGCATCAACCCGTTCGATACCGGCAGCGCGCTGTATAGCCAGGCGCAGCTGACCGATCCGCTCAAACGCGCGCTGACGCAGCACGGGTTCGACGCGGCATTCGGTGGCGGCCGGCGCGATGAGGAAAAGGCCCGCGCGAAAGAACGCGTCTTCAGTTTCCGCACCGCCGCGCATCGCTGGGATCCCAAGAACCAGCGGCCCGAACTGTGGAACCTCTACAACGCCAAAAAGAACAAGGGCGAGAGCATCCGCGTGTTCCCGATCTCCAACTGGACCGAGCTGGACATCTGGCAATACATCGCGCTGGAGGGGATCGATATCGTTCCGCTCTATTTCTCCGCGCCGCGCCCTACGGTGGAGCGCGACGGCATGATCCTGGTGGTCGATGATGACAGGTTCCGGCTGGAGCCGGGCGAGGAACCGGTCGAACGATCCGTGCGATTTCGCACGCTGGGCTGTTATCCGCTGACCGGCGCAACGGTTAGCGATGCGACCGACATGAATCACATCATTCAGGAAATGCTGCTCGCCACCGGGTCCGAGAGGCAGGGCCGCGCAATCGACAAGGGGCAATCCGCGTCGATGGAAGACAAGAAGCAGGAGGGGTATTTCTGATGGCGGACCATCCCCACCCCTCGTTCCAGACTGATGCCCTGATTGCAGAGGATATCGACGCCTATCTGGAACAGCATCAGCACAAAAGCCTGATGCGCTTCATCACCTGCGGCAGCGTGGATGATGGTAAATCGACGCTGATCGGGCGATTGCTGTACGATTCCAAGATGATCTTCGAAGATCAGCTGGCCACGCTGGAAAGCGACAGTCAAAAGCACGGCACGCAAGGGCAGGAGATTGACTTTGCGCTGCTGGTCGATGGGCTTGCCGCAGAGCGTGAACAGGGCATCACCATCGATGTTGCCTACCGGTTCTTCACCACCGAAAAGCGCAAGTTCATCGTCGCCGATACGCCGGGGCACGAACAATACACGCGCAACATGGTCACTGGCGCTTCCACCGCAGACCTCGCGATCATTCTGGTCGATGCGCGCAAGGGCGTGCTGGTGCAGACGCGGCGGCATTCCTATCTGACGCACCTGCTGGGGATCAAACATCTGGTGTTGGCGGTGAACAAGATGGATCTGGTCGATTACGATCAGGCGACCTTCGATGGGATCGTTGCCGATTACCGCGCCTTTGCCAAGGAAGTGGGGATCGAGGATTTCACCGCGATCCCGATTTCGGGCTTCAAGGGGGATAACATCACCGCCTCACCGTCTGCGCACACGCCGTGGTATTCCGGCCCGGCGCTGATCGAGCATCTCGAAGCCGTGGAACTGTCGGGCACCGCCGCACAGGAGCGTGCTTTCTGTATGCCGGTGCAATGGGTGAACCGGCCCAACCTCGATTTCCGGGGCTTTGCCGGGCAAATCACCGGCGGCATCGTAAGACCGGGTGATCCGATCCGGATCGTGCCCGCAGGCAAGACCAGCACGATCAAGACCATCGCAGTGATGCCAAGTGGCGGTTTTGCAGGCGAATCCGACGGCTCCGGAAACCTCGATCAGGCGGTCGCGGGTCAATCGGTTACCCTGACGCTGACGGATGAAGTCGATTGCAGCCGGGGCGATGTGATCGCCGCCGCTGGCGATCCGCCGCAAGTTTCCGACCAGTTCGAGGCGACGATTGTGTGGATGGACGACGTGGCGCTCAAACCCGGCCGCGGATACTGGCTGAAACTGGGCACCCAGATGGTCACCGCGACCGTTCAGGCGCCCAAATACGAAATCGACGTCAATTCGTTCGAACATATGGCGGCCAAGACGCTGGCGCTCAATTCCATTGGCGTCGCGGAAGTTTCGACCGACCGCCCGATCACGTTCGAACCCTATTCCACCAGTCGCCAGCTGGGCGGGTTCATCCTGATCGACAAATACACCAATGCGACCGTCGGCGCAGGGATGCTGCATTTCAGCCTTCGCCGCGCGCAGAACGTGCACTGGCAAGCGACCACAATCACCAGAGAGGAACACGCCAGCCTCAAGAACCAGACGCCGCGCGTACTGTGGTTCACCGGGCTTTCCGGATCGGGCAAATCGACGATTGCCAACGAGGTCGAGAAAAAGCTCGCGCTGATGAACCGCCACACCTTCCTGCTGGATGGGGACAATGTGCGGCAGGGCCTGAACAAGGATCTGGGCTTTACCGAGACCGACCGGATCGAGAATATCCGCCGGATCGGCGAGGTGGCAAAGCTGATGACCGATGCCGGTCTGATCGTGCTCACCGCCTTTATCAGCCCGTTTCGCGCCGAGCGGCAGCTTGTGCGCGACATGGTGGGCGAGGGCGAATTTATCGAGGTGTTTGTGGACACCCCGCTGGAGGTGGCTGAGGCGCGCGATGTGAAGGGCCTGTATAAAAAGGCGCGCGCGGGCGAGATCAGCAACTTCACCGGAATCGACAGTCCCTATGAACCGCCGCAATCGCCTGAGATCACCGTCAACACCGTCACGATGACCCCGGCCGAAGCGGCGGATTACATCATCGCTCAGATTCTGCCGCTCAAGTGACGGGCACCTGGGCAAAGACCATAACCGAGAGCACCGCAATGACCGCAGTGACCGCAATGACCGATGCTCAATTAGCAGCCCATCTGGCACAAGTGGCTGGGCGCATCCTGCTCGATGTGCGCAGCAGCGGGGCGTTTGAGGGTAAGGCGCTGGGCAACGCGGGCGATGCCACGGCCAACGAATTTCTCTGCCATGCGCTACGCGCGGCGCGCGCCGATGACGGGTTGTTGTCAGAAGAGGAAAAGGACTCCACCGCGCGCCTGTCGCAATCGCGTGTGTGGATCATCGATCCGGTTGATGGCACCCGCGAATATGGCGAACAGCGCAGCGACTGGGCGGTGCATGTGGGCCTGGCGATCGACGGCGTGGCCACCGTTGGTGCGGTGGCCCTGCCTGGATTGAATGGGCCGGGGCTAGATGGGGGAGTGGTGCTGCGCACCGATCAGGTCGGCGCACTGCCAGAGGCGTCAAGCACGCCGCGCTTCCTCGTGAGCCGCACCCGCCCGGCAGCCGAAGCCGTCGCCGTGTGCGAAGCGCTCGGTGGTGAACTGGTCGGCATGGGCAGCGCGGGCGCAAAGGCAATGGCTGTGGTACGCGGCGAGGCGGAAATATACCTCCATTCGGGTGGGCAATATGAATGGGACAGCTGCGCCCCGGTTGCCGTGGCCACGGCGCATGGCCTGCATTGTTCACGCATCGACGGATCGCCAATCCGCTACAACAACAAGGACACCTATCTGCCCGATCTGCTGATCTGTCGCCCCGAATGGGCGCACCGGGTGCTGGAGCTAGTTGCCGGTCTTGGATGATGCCGCATCCTGCTCGGCCTCTTCTACCATCTCTTCAGCAGGAGAGTTCGTCTGTTCTCCCTCAATCGCGATCTCGACACGGCGATTTGCAGCGCGTCCAGCTTCGTTGGGTGACCCGTCTGGCAGGGCGTTTGGTTTGACAGGGTTCTGCCCGCCAAAGGCGATAATTGTGATGCGATCAGCATCGATCCCCTGATCTGTCAGCCATTTCTTGACCGCAAGACCGCGTTTTTCGGATGCCTTCTGATTGGCATCGAAAGAACCTGACGAGTCGCCGTGTGCGCGCAGACTTATGGGGCGCCCAAGCGCAACTTGATCGGATTCGAGAACCTTTTTCAATGCCGCAATTGCGTCGCCATCCAATTGGTTGCCGCCTTGGGGAAAGCCGATGACGACATCGAGCGGGCCGACCAGTTCAGCTGCCGCATCTCCCGGTGCGCCCTGTAATTCCGGGCGTAGGATCGACACGGTGTCGGTTGGCCCAGGCTCCGGCGAAGTGTTGGCTTCGGACGCGCCGCCTGAGCTATCAGCGCCGTTGTCAGTATCCGGACCTGTGCCAGGCTGCTGGGCGTTACAGGCAGCCAGAGCCACACAGACGAACAAGGGAATGGATGATCTAGGGAATTGCATAATTGCCTCTTTGATGGAGATCTTTTCTGGCGGGTTCAGCTTGTCTGCGGCTTGGCCGGCGCAGAGCTGGACGGGGCGCCAGCATCTTTCGCCGCGCGTTTGGCCGCCTTTTCAGCGGCGCGTTCTTCCGGGGTACGGATATGCTGAGGGGAGAACGAGACTATCGTGTCGCCTGCGCGCGGCTCGGGCCGGGCGGCATGGGTGAAGAACCGCAGCGCCCCCTCTCCGCGCAGCAACAGCAGCATATGCGCGCCCTCGCCCAGTTTTTCCTGCGCCTGTTCGAAATCGAACGCCTCTGACAGCTTCGTCTTGCGAAACACCCAGCCCTGCTGCTGGCGGGCATTGACCTCGTCGACGCCAAATCCGCTCTGGAACAGTGCACGTCCTCTCAGCGACGGGGGAAGCGCGTTCTTGTCGTCCGAATTATCGCTGGTCTCACCCAGTTGATAGACCATGTCGCGCCCGATCTCGTGCGCGAACTCGTTGCAGACGAGCGTGTTGTAGGCCTCGTTATCGGTGGCTGCGATCAACACCTGATAGGGCGCGAGATCAAGGTTGTGTTCGGTCGCCTCGTTCAGGATTTCGCCGTGGTAGAATGGCAATCCCTCGCGCCGTGCCTGGCCGAGCCTTTGCCAGCTCGAATCGACGATCATCACGGGCACTTGCAGGCTCTGCAATTCCTTCGCCAGCGCAATGGTCCACGCGGTGGAGCCGGCGATCAGCAGGCCCGGGCGCGAATTGCCCTTAACTTTCAGCCAGCGCGCGACGAGATTGATCGTAAACCCGTGGGCCACCACCGTTGCGACCACCACGGCAAAGCTGAGGCCGATGAGCAATTGCCCGCCATCAATGCCAAGATCGCCAAGCCGCAGAGCAAACAGGCCGGAGATCGCGACGAGCACGATACCGCGCGGGGCGATCCACGCGAGGAACAGCCGCTCATTCCAGGGCACCGGCGATCCCAGCAAAGTGATCAGGACGGTGGCCGGGCGCACAAAGAACAGCAGCGCCAGCAGGAATAGCATGAACCGGAAACCGACCGGTTCCAGCGGGTTGAGATAGGCCAGTTCGCGCAAGGAAAGGCTGGAGGCGAGCAGGATGAAGATGCCCGATACCAACAGCACCGCAACGTTTTCCTTGAACGGATGGATCGAGCGCATGCTCGACACTTCCATATTGGCCAGCGTCACGCCCATCACCGTAACCGCGACAAGACCCGCTTCGTGTTCGATCGCGTTAGTGACGACGAACACACCGATAACGGTGGTGAACAGAACCGGGACCTTGAGGTATTCCGGGATTGCGCCGCGCGGGAACAGATATCCGATCACGCGCGCCGCGCCATAGCCGACCAGCCCGGCGAGGATGGCGGCGATGATCAGCGGCGGCACCACGTCCAGCAGCGAGGCGTTGGGAAACTCGTTGATGCGGCGGAAATATTCATAGGCGATCACCGCGCACAGCGCGCCGGTGGGATCGTTGACGATCGCTTCCCATTTCAAAATCGCGTTGGGCCGGGTCTGGACGTTTGCCTGTCTGAGCAGCGGGATTACGACGGTAGGGCCGGTCACGATCAGGATGCCGCCGAACAGCACCGCGACGGGCCACACCAGCCCCGCAATGTAGAACCCGGCCAGCGCCCCCAACGCCCAGCCAATCAGCACACCGATGGTCGCCAGTCGGTAAACCGCGCTGCCCGAGTGGCGCAATTCACGCAGGTCGAGGCTGAGGCCACCTTCGAACAGGATCAACGCCACGCCGATATTGATCGCCGGTTCGAGCAAATCGCCAAACGCCGCTTCGGGATCGATCAGGCGAAAGCCCAGTTCTTCCGCAATCGGTCCGGCCAGAAAGCCCGCTGCCAGCATCAGCACGATTGCCGGCCATCCGGTTCGCCACGCGAGCCACTGCGCCCCGATGCCGAGGACCCCGATCGTAGCGATCATGAGTGCTTGCGATTGCATGTTTATCCTTGGCGCTGCGTTTGTATCAATGGATGAATAAGGTCATGCGTTCCGCACTGGCGGCAGCAATCATCTGCGTTTGGCTATTCCAATGGCCCGCTTTCAATGCTGTCATTCGCCCTCGAATTCCATCAGGGTTTCCACCACAACACCACCCGCGCGCAGTTTTGCCGCGCCGCCGAGATCAGGCAGGTCTATCACAAACAGCGCGTGATTGGCATCGGCACCCGCGGCGCGAAGCAATTGTACGGTGGCCAGCGCGGTGCCGCCGGTGGCGATCAGATCATCGACGATGACCACCCGTTCGCCCGCAGTGACGGCCTGTGGGTCCATCTCCAGCCGGTCGGTGCCGTATTCCAACGCATAGTCGATCCCGATCGTTTCGATCGGCAGCTTTCCCGGTTTTCTGACGGGCACGAAACCCAGCCCCAGTTGCACCGCGACCGCCGCGCCAAAAATAAACCCTCGCGCCTCCATCCCGGCGATCTTCTGCGCGCCGCTCGCCTTGGCCAGACCAGCCAGATGAGCGATGCTGGAGGCCATGCCGCGCGGATGGCCTATGAGTGTGGTGATGTCGCGAAACTGGATACCGGGATGCGGAAAATCCGGGACAGTGCGGATCAGGGCCTTGAGCTCGTGGGGTGAGAGATTGCCGCTCATTCATGGTCCTCTGTCAGTCGCGCCTCTGCGCACAATCGGGCACGCAACGCTCTGGCACAGCCTCGCCCCGTTCAATGCATGACCGGTCCGCTATCTGCAAGGGACGATGTCGGGCAGGGGTGCCGCGCGCTGGACCCATGAACTTGTGTTGTCGCAGAGCAAAACGCCCCGCCATCCTTTGCGGATGACGGGGCGTGATGTGGTCGCGGAAGGAGTGAGCCCGATCAGGCCTTCTGCTTCTTCGGCTTCTTGGCTGCCCAGATCTGCTTGTAGGACAAGAAGGCGAGGCCGGTGAGGAACAGCAGGAAGCCGATCACCGCCCAGCCAACTTGCTTGCGCTGCACCAGTTTTGGCTCAGCAGTCCAAGTCAGGAATGAGGCAATATCCTGCGCCATTTGCTCTTCGGTCGCCTTGGTTCCGTCGGCATAGGTGACAAGATCGGGGTAGAGCTGCGGCGGCATCGCAATGTTTACGCTGTGAAAATACTCGTTGAAATACAGGCCCGGGGGTGTCTCGAAATTCGGCGATTTCTTCACGTCTTCCGGATCAGGGTCGCCATAGCCCTGCAACAAGGAATACACGTAATTCGAGCCATCCTCGCGCGCCTTGGTGATCAGCGAAAGATCAGGCGGAAGCGCGTTGTTGTTGGCCGCACGGGCCGCAACTTCATTGGGATACGGTGACGGAAAGTGGTCAGTGAACTCACCGGGGCGAGTGGTCGTCTCACCGGTAGTTGGATCGATGCCCGGAACGGTCCAGCTGGCTGCTTCGGCGCGGGCTTCCGCTTCGGTATAGCCCAGATCCGTCAGGTTGCGGAACGCGACTTGCTTCATGCTGTGACATGCCGAGCAGACCTGCTTGTAGACCTGATAGCCGCGCTGGAGCTGCTGGTTGTCCCAAGTCCCCGCAACGCCATTGAACGAAAAACCACCCGCTGGCTGGATGGGCTCTTCGTGGTAGGCATAATAGTCAGGCTTTTCGGGCGCGGGTTGGGTGATAAGGTTGTAAGCGCCAGGAACCAGCGAAAAGACCAACAAGATAGCAGTAATCGCGAGGCCGAAGATTATGCCTCCGAGGCGGATTGTCATGACCTAAACTCTTTCTCGTTATCGGGTCAGAAGGTATGGATGGCAGGTGGGCCAGCAGGCCCGCCCGTCACTCTGCCGGTTGCAGCGAACCATCGTTACCGGGAAGCGGCTTGACCACGGCTTCGGGTTTTTCCCCGCCACCGTCGGTGCCGCCCGGCTTGTCATCCCTACCCAGCACAGCCTCGGTGATCGAGAACGGCAGCGGCTTGGGCACTTCGATCTGGCTGATGATCGGCAGGATCACCAGGAAGTGCAGGAAGTAATACGCCGTAAAGATCTGGCTGATGATAACATAAGGCTCTTCAGCTGGCGCTCCGCCGCAAATCAACAAAACGATCATGGTCGGGATGAGGCCGAACCAGAAAAACTTCTTGAACAGCGGACGGTAGCTGCCCGAACGCACCGGGCTCTTGTCCAGCCACGGCAGGAAGAACCACACGAGTATCGAGCCGAACATCGCAATCACGCCGAGCAGCTTGGCCGGGATCAAAGTGATGCCGAAGATTGCAAGATCGCCGGTGAACGCACGCAGGATCGCGTAAAAGGGCAAGAAATACCATTCGGGGACGATGTGCGCAGGCGTTGAAAGGGGATTTGCAGGGATATAATTGTCCGGATGCCCCAGCACGTTAGGTGCAAAGAACACGAACGCCGAGAAGAAAACCAGTACGAGGCCCAGGAACCAGCCATCCTTCGCCGTGTAGTACGGGTGGAATGGCACCGTGTCGCTTTCCTTCTTCACTTCGACGCCGGTCGGGTTGGATGATCCGGGGATGTGCAGCGCCCAAATGTGCAGGATTACGACCCCGAGGATCACAAACGGCAACAGGAAGTGCAGGGAGAAGAAGCGGTTGAGCGTCGCACCGTTTGGCGCATAACCACCGACCAGCCATGTCTGCAGCGGCTCGCCAACAAACGGAATGGCGCTGAAAAGGCCGGTAATAACCTTGGCACCCCAGAAACTCATCTGGCCCCAGGGCAGAACGTATCCCATAAACGCGGTAGCCATCATCAACAGGAAGATGACCACGCCAAGCAGCCAGATCATCTCGCGCGGGGCCTTGTAGGACGAATAGAAAAGGCCGCGAAAAATGTGCATGTAGATGACGATGAAGAAGAAACTTGCGCCATTGGCGTGCGCATAACGCAGCAACCAGCCGTAATTGACGTTGCGCATGATGTGTTCGACCGAGTCGAATGCAACCGTAACGTCGGACCGATAATGCATCGCCAGCACAATTCCGGTGATGATCTGCACCATCAGGAATACGCCGGCGAGAACCCCGAAATTCCACATGTAATTGAGATTGCGCGGAACCGGATACCCGGCGCCAACCGCGTTGTAGACCAAGCGAGGCAGCGGAAGTTTCTCATCGATCCACTTAGTGAAATCGGACTTCGGCTCATACTGTTTTGCCCAGGCGAAACTCATGGTTTTCTCTCGACTTCTGTCAGTGTGAAAAGATTTGGGTTGGCATAGTTACGCACGATCAGCCTATTCGGATGACGGTATCGGATGTAAACGAAAATTCGGGAACAACCAGATTGAGCGGCGCCGGGCCTTTGCGGATGCGGCCCGCGACATCGTAGTGCGAACCGTGACATGGGCAGAAATATCCGCCAAAGTCGCCCTTTTCCTCGCCTGGGGCAGCGCCCAACGGCACGCATCCGAGGTGGGTGCAAACACCCAGCATGATAAGCATGTCGCTGTTGCCTTCACCCAGTCGAGAATTAAGCGTCGCCGGGTCACGCAAGGAAGAAATATCGACCTCATTCGCGCGCGCAATTTCTTCGGGAACCATGCGCTTCACAAACAGCGGCTGCTCGCGGAAGGTTGTCTTTACAGTCTGCCCGGCTTCGATTGAGCTGATATCCACGTCCGTCGTGCTCGCCGCTCTCACGTCGTCGGACATACCCATCTGACTGATGAGCGGGATCAGCACCGTCGCTGCGCCCACGCCTGCTGTGCCAAGCGCGGCAATGTGTATCCAGTCGCGGCGGCGCACACCCTCTTCGGTGGGGGAGCCGTGTGCGGTTTGCGTGGTGCTCATGTCAGCTCCGGTGGAAGCCATCTGCGTTTACCCTGCTCTTTCTGCCGATCCGGCGTCCCATGGGTGAAGCCCGTGTGATCGCCGCCGCCCCGATGCGAGGCCAGGCAGTGCTGTGAAATTTATCGCGCCGCGGTCTTGGTGACGTTGGCAAAAACGATACTGCGCCAACCGTCGCCAGCGGCGCTCTGGCCACTTCGAATGTCGGCCTCGTCGCGGCAATTACCAGAAATAACATCAAATCCAACTGTCTTTTCAGCATCGGCCATTCGCTTTGATGCAAGATCGGATCAAACAAGGCAAATCAGCGCGATCTGTCTGCCATAATCCGAGCTTCCCCCGCGCGTGGCTCTGCGATAAGAATGATAACGCTCGTCAGAGCCAAAAGTATCCCGCGCGCAGTCGTCGATCCGCGTAATATCGCTCTTCAAGAGTGTGGCGCAGACATATCCTGGCAGATCAAACAGCCAGCGCGGCGACCCATCGCGTGCCGGGGCAGGCATGAAATGGCGATCGTCCGAAGGCTCGAACTGCGACCGGAACGGCGCATCCACCTCATAACTTGGCTGAGCGATCGTGGGCCCGATGGCTGCTGCAATGCGCGATCGCTGCGCGCCCAGTCGCACCATCGCCGCAACGGTATTTTCCAGCACGCCGCCATGCGCACCGCGCCACCCTGCATGGGCCGCGCCAATCACTCCTGCCTCGACATCGGCAAACAACACTGGAGCACAATCGGCTGTGACAATCCCGATCGCAAGCCCCGGCCTTGCGGTGACCAGCGCATCGGCAACCGGTCGCCCTTCGACCGTGTCTTGCCATGGCTCATCGACGGTGAGGACGTCGGGCGAATGGACCTGATTCGGCATGACCACGCGGGATCCGGGCGCAATCGCATTGGCCGCCGCCGCGCGTATCGCCCGCACCGCCGCGACCTCCCCCGGTCCGCCGTAACCGAACTGGTGTTCGCCCCCGCCATTAGCGGCACCAGAGCCAAAGAAGCCGTGCGCCACGCCTTCAAGCAATGGAGCACGCTCGATATCGAATTCAACCTTCAAGGCTGCGGCTCACCTGCTCGAATGTATCGCGCGACAAGCCCCCGACCGCTGCGATCCGTTCCAGCTCACCCTTCATCAGCGCAGCCCGAACAGGCTCGATTCGGCGCCAGCGTCCCAGCGGCGAGACAAAGCGTGCAGCGGTCTGCGGGTTGATCGGATCAAGCGCGATGATGACATCGGCGATCTTGCGATATCCGGTCCCGTCCGCTGCGTGGAAACCCACCGGATTGCCGGCAAATGCCATATAGAGCGAGCGCACGCGGTTGGGATTGTTCATGGTGAAATCGGGATGCTCGGCCAACGCCTCGACCTGCGCCATCACATCGGGGTGGAGCGAGAGCGCCTGCAGCGTGAACCATTTGTCCACCACCAGCGCGTTATCCTCATAACGCTCGTAGAATGCCTTGAGCCGGTCCTCGCGCAGCGGGGTCTCAAGGCCGCACAGCACCATCAGCGCGCCCTGCCGGTCGGTCATGTTGTCCGCCCGGTCAAACTGGCGCGCGGCCATCGTCGCGGCCAGCGCAGGGTCGCCAGCCGCCAGCAGGGCGAGCACCTGCGTTGCAACCTTGCGCGCGCCGATGCCTGCGGGGTCATCGAAGGCCACCGCATCACAGCGCGCATAGAGCCCTTCAAGCTCGCGCTTCAGCGTGATGCCCAGCATCGCCTTGACCTGCTCGCGCTCGGCATGGATCGCACCGGGATCGGCCTTGCGCGTTTCAGTCGCCCCAGAAGTCGCCATTGCTTCAAACAGGTACGTCTCGCTCGGCAGCATCATCAGTTCGCCGCGCATGTTGTCGTCGAGAGCTTCGTCGGTCAGGATCGCGCGCATCGCATTGCTCAGCGCAGTCTTCCCCGCCGCGCGCGCCGCCTCGTCCAACTCACCGCTGGCGGCAGCGACAAGGTGCCCCACGGCCAGCTCTTGCATCGCCTCGTACCGGGCAAAGGGATCATCATCGCGCGCAGCCAGAAAGCCGAGGTCTTCGCGGCCAAGCGCACGCTCGATAATCACCGGCGCGGTAAAGCCGCGATTGATCGAGACAACGGGTTGAGGCCCGGCGAGCGGAAGGGTGAAGCTCGCCTCGTCGTCTTGCAAAACGATCAGTTGTTCGGCCCCAAGCGCCTCCGTCTCGCGGCAATGCACCGCCACGCGAAGCGGGATGGGCACGGCCACCTTGTCAGGCTGGCCGGGCGTCGGCGGCGTTTTCTGGCTGAGCGTGAGGACCAGTCCGCCATCGCCCAGTTCCTGCCTCACCGTCACGCGCGGGGTACCCGCCTGTGAATACCAGCGGCGAAACTGCACAAGATCGAGCCCTGTGCCATCCTCGATCGCTGTGACGAAATCCTCGCAGGTTGCCGCCTCGCCATCGTGACGGTCGAAATACAGATCGGTGCCTGTACGAAACGCTTCTGCCTCGGCCCCAAAGTTCGCCAGCGTACGCATCATGCGGATGATCTCGGCGCCCTTGTTATAGACGGTCGCGGTGTAGAAATTGCTGATTTCGCGATAGCTGTCCGGGCGGATCGGGTGCGCCAGCGGCCCGGCATCCTCGGGGAATTGCGCCGCGCGCAGGATGCGCACATCCTCGATCCGCTTGACCGCCTCGCCCCGCATATCCTGCGAGAACAGCTGATCGCGCAGCACGGTGAAGCCCTCTTTCAAAGAAAGCTGGAACCAGTCGCGGCAGGTGATGCGATTGCCCGACCAATTGTGGAAATATTCATGCGCGATCACGCCCTCGATCGCATCGAAATCGGCATCGGTCGCTGTGTCGGGATCGGCCAGCACGTATTTGGTGTTGAAGACGTTCAACCCCTTGTTCTCCATCGCCCCCATGTTGAAATCGCTGACAGCGACGATGTTGTAGAGATCAAGGTCATATTCGCGCCCGAAGGTTTCCTCGTCCCACTTCATCGAGCGGTGCAGGGATTCAAGCGCGTGTTCGGTGCGCGCAAGATCTTCTGACCGGACCCAGATATTGCAATCGACCGTTCGGCCGCCAACGGTTGTGAAGGGCGCAGAATTGGCGACCAGATCGCCCGCGACCAACGCGAACAGATAGCTCGGCTTGGGCCAGGGATCATGCCATTCGGCAAAATGCCGCCCGCCTTCCAGATCACCCGATGCAGTCATGTTGCCGTTGCACAGCAGGATCGGGAACTGCGATTTGTCCCCCTCCATCCGCACGGAATAGGTCGACAGCACATCGGGCCGGTCGGGGAAGAAGGTAATTCGGCGAAACCCTTCGGCCTCGCACTGGGTGCACAGCATCCCGCCCGATGCATACAGGCCCATCAGAGTGGTGTTGGCGGAAGGGTCGATCTGGGTAGTGATCTCGACCGTATGCTGATCTGAGGTCAGCGTCAGGACAAGGTCAGGGCCGTCCATCGTCCAGTCATTGACGCCAGCGCCATCCACGCTGACACTATGCGCGGTCAGCCCGTCGCCATTCAGACGCAACTGCTGGCTTGGTTCTGCCGCCGGATTGCGCTCTACGGTGAGCCTCGCGGTCACGCGGGTCTGTTTTGCTCCCAGATCGAAATGCAGCGTCGTTTGCGGCACAGTCCAAGGATACGGCACGTAATCAGCTCGCCGGATTACCGGCGGATCGGTTGGCATCCGCGCGGCATCGGCGAGTTCTGGGTTGCCTTCGGGGTTTTGCGGGGTGGTTGCGATATCCATGCGCCGTGATCTAGAGCGAAATCGCCGCGCGTCCAACCTTCGTCGCCCACCTCGGGCACATTCGTCGGATCGTCTGCCCTGCCCGCAGAGCGATGGGCGGCCCGGCGATTGACATGCGGCTGGTGCCAAAGCACGCCCGGCAGCTCTGTAAGAGGGGCCGATTACGATGTTTGAACTGCTGGCAAGCGCGGCGTCGGGATTCGACGTCGAAGCCGCAACGCGGATATATCTCGATACGCTGCAAGGGCCCGCCCGTGACCAGTCAGACGCCTATTTTGTAGGTGGCTACTGGCTGATTGTGTGGGGCGCCGTGGTGGCAGTGCTGGTCGATTGGCTGATCCTCAATTTCCGGATGAGCGCGGCTTTTCGCAGTCTTGGTGAACGCATCACCCAGCGCAGCTGGCTGGTCACCTGGATCACCGCAGCGCTCTATTCAGCCGTCGCCTGGGTCATGTTGCTGCCGTGGGTGATCTACACCGCGTTCTTCCGCGAACGTGCCTATGGCCTGCTCGACCTCGGTTTTGGCGGCTGGTTTGGTGAGCAAGTGATTTCGCTCGCAGTGGAGCTGATCGTTGCGCCGCTGCTGGTGGTCGCGGTCTATGCACTGATCCGGCGCGCTCCCAGAACATGGTGGCTGTGGAGCACCGGCGTGGTCGGCATAGCCCTCGCTTTCGCCATGCTGCTGGCCCCGGTTTTCGTTGCGCCGCTGTTCAACGACTACACTGAGCTTGAAGATGGACCGCTGCGTGATCGCCTGGTCGCGATGGCCGAAAGTTACGATGTGCCAGCCGAGCATATTTATGTCTTCAACCAGTCCAAACAGCACAAGCGGATTTCTGCCAATGTCTCAGGCCTTGGCCCGACCATCCGGATCTCGCTCAATGACAATCTGCTGGAACGGACCTCGGAAGAAGAGATTCTGGCGGTGATGGGACACGAGCTGGGCCACTACAAGCTGGGGCATACATTCGTCATCATTGCGATCATGCTGTTGATCATCGGCACCAGCTTCTTTGTAATCGCTCGGGCCGCGCCCTTGCTGATCATGCGGTATGGGCCCCGTTGGGGCGTGCGTGATCTCTCTGATGCAGCATCGTTGCCGGTGATCGGAATATTGCTGACATTGATGTTCTTCATCGCCACGCCTGCGTTGAACTCGCTGGTCCGCTGGGCTGAAAGCGACGCCGATGCGTTCGGGCTGGAAGCGGCGCAGGAACCTGATGGATTTGCCCGCATCGCCATGCGGCTATCCGAATACCGCAAGATCGAACCCGGCGCGCTGGAGGAGTTCCTGTTCTTCGATCATCCGTCAGGCCGCACACGGGTTCAAATGGCGATGCAGTGGAAGGCCGACAATGTCGAAAACCCGGTCATTGATGCGCCGCCCGCCGGGTATCTCGATCAATGAGCGGTCATTTGCTGATCTTCGGCCTTGGCTACACGGCAAAACGCATTGCAGACCGCGCGCGTGTCCTGGGTTGGCAAGTGGATGCCACGGGCAGCGACGGCAGTGTGAATTTTGGCGACCGGGATGCGGTGATTGCGGCGCTGGAACGGGCCACGCATGTGCTGTCATCGGTGCCGCCTGACCGCGAGAGCGGGGTGGATCCGGTGCTGAACACCTATGGCCGCGATTTCGGTACGGGCTGGTATGGATACCTCTCCTCAACCGGCGTCTATGGCGATCAGCAGGGCGCATGGGTTGATGAAAGCTCCCCGACGGGCACCGGTCGGCGCAATGCGCGATCAGACGCCGATGCGCTGTGGATGGAGCTGGGCGCGCGGGTGTTTCGCCTGCCGGGCATTTACGGGCCGGGCCGCAGCGCGCTGGACCGGGTGCAGGAAGGCAAGGCGCGCCGCATAGATTTGCCTGATCAGGTGTTCAGCCGGGTGCATGTGGATGACATTGCCAGCGGAGTAGTGGCTGCAATGACCAGCGATGCCCCCGCCGGGGCGTATAATCTGGGCGATGATCTGCCCGCCAGCGGCAACGCGGTGACCGAACACGCCTGCCGATTGCTGGGGATCGAGCCGCCGCCGATGGAGACGCTGGAGGAGACGAACCTGTCCGAAATGGCGCGCGGGTTCTATGCGGAAAACCGCCGCGTCGCGAATGGCAAGGCCAAACGGGTGCTGGAGTGGCAGCCGCGTTATCCTACCTATGTGGAGGGGTTAGCGGCGCTGCTTGGATCTTAGCGCAAGCCCCATGCCAATCAGCGCCAGCACCGCGCCACTGGCCGTCAGAGTGGTCCAGCGATAATCCTCGAACGCGGTCGACAGCAGCATCGCGACGCATACGGTCACAATTCCGTTATACGCCGTCCGCCCCGCGCCGATCTCGCGCACCAGATTATAGTGCAGGGGGAAGGTTACGACCGATCCGATCAGCGCGAGATAGGCGGTGCCAGCCCAGAACTGCCACGCAACCGGCACCGGCGGCGGACCGGCGGTGAACAAGGCAAAGCCGAGATCAAAGATCGTGCCATACAACATCGCCCATGCCAGCAGACTGACCATTGGCACACCGCGCCCGGTCGGGTTGGCCTGCACCACATTGGCGAGCGAGGCGGACAGCATTCCGCCCACCGCCAGCGCGATGCCGAGCGCGACATTGCCGCCGACCACGCCCGCGCGCGGCGCGGCGCTCCATTCGTGCACCAGCAGCAGGCTGACCCCGGCGATGGCGACCGCGCTGCCGAGCAGGAACCCACTCTGAACCCGCTCCCCCAGAAACACGCGCCCGAACACTGCATTGGGCACCATCAACAGGGCAAACATCACCGCAACGATGCCCGAAGTGATGTACAGCTCCGCATGATAGACGAACAGGAAATTGCCGCTGAACTGCGCAATCCCCACGAGGATGGCGAGCATGTGTTCGGGCCGGTTCAGCCGCAGCCGTCGCTGCATGACCACCGCCACCGCAAACAGCGCAGGGGTGGCCAGCGCGAACCGGTAGAACACCGACCATGCGGCAGGCACGCCGTTGATCTGACCGGTAATGACGAACCAGGTCGAACCCCAGATCGTGCCGGTCAAAAAGAACGGGACAATGATCCGCCAATTCAGCATCGGTGCCGGTTCACCCCCGGCGGCGGGGCCGTTCATAGGGACTGGATCGCCTTGCCCAGCGCGCTCGCATCCTCGGCGCGGGTATCCCACGCCGCGACAAAGCGCGCCGCACCCGCGCCCCAGTCGTAAAACTGGAAACCCTGCGCGCGCAATGCCTCGCGTTCTGGCCCGGTTAGGTGGATGAACAATTCGTTCGCCTCGACCGGGTGCATCAGGCGATCCGCGCATCCGCCCGCAATTTCCTGAGCTGCGGCATTGGCATGGGCCGCATTGGCGAGCCACAGGTCATCCTCCAGCATCGCGAGGATTTGCGCTGCGAGATAGCGCCCCTTGCATTGCAGATGGCCTGCCCGCTTGCGCCGGTAACGCACCTGCCCAGCCGCTTCGGGATCGAACAGGATCACCGCCTCTGCGCCCATGCCGCCATTCTTGATGAAGCCAAACGCCAGACTGTCGACCGGGCCACTTGCGCTTCTGGCGGCTGTGGCCGCATCCCCGCCCAGAAACGCCGCCGCATTGGCAAAGCGCGCGCCGTCCATATGCAGGCCCAGCCGCCGCTCGCGCGCGAATGCGCCAAGGCCTGCGAGCTCATGCGCGGTGTAGCTGCGCCCATATTCGCTCGCCTGCGTGATCGCCAGCGCGTGTGGCTGCACCTGATGCACATCGTTGCGGATCGGGTCGATCACCGCTGCAACGCCTTCAGGCGTCAGCTTTGCGCCTTCGCCCAGCGCATGGATCAGCTTTGCCCCGTGGAGGAAAAATCCGGGCGCGCCGCCTTCGTCGACTTCGATATGCGCTTCTTCGTGGCACACGACACCGCCGTGGGGAGCGCACATCGTGGCGAGCGCAAGGCAGTTTGCCGCCGTGCCCGTCGCCACCCACAGGCCTGCGCACTCGCGCCCGAACAGGTCTGTGAAGCGCGCGTCCAGCTCAGCTGAAAGCGCATCGCCGTCATAGGGATTGTCGGCGCTATCAGCGGCGCGCATGGCCTCCCACACTCTGGGGTGGACGGGGGCGGCGTTGTCGGAGAGAAATTTTGTCATCGCGGAACGCCTGTAGCCACGCTTGCATTGATGACAAGAGAGGAGCCACGATGGCCGACATTCAAGAACAAGTAACGATCACCCATCACGCGCAAGGTCAGGGTGGGAAGTATGTCGCCCGGATTGCAGAAGAAAGCGCGCAAGGAACCCTGGAATGGGAGCCGCTGACCGGTTTGCCCAAAGTGGATGTCGGCACCGATGTGCGCGTTGCGACCCACACCATCGTTCCCGACGAGATCGGCGGGCGCGGGATTGCGGGCTTGCTGGTGGACCGCCTGATCGCCGATGCGCGGGCGCACGATTTCAAGGTTGTGCCGCAATGCTCGTTTGTCGCCAGAAAGTTCGATCAGAACCCGGACTGGGCCGAATTGCGAGCATGAGCATTCTCCAGCTCTGAGAAATCGGTCGCGGCGATCGTTTCGAGCACTTTGGCACGCACCTCGCGAGCATGATCCAGCGGGATGCCGGGCACCGAAAACTCGCCGCCCGCCAACCCCAGATGCAGCGTCGCGAAACCGAAGTGACGCGCGAGCGGCCCTTGCGAGATCTCGACCGAATGCAGCTTAACCCGCGTCGCGATCTGCGTCGCAGGGGCCAGCACGCCTGCGACCGCGACAATCTGGCTGGCATCGAGCGCGTGCCGCTTGAACCGCCACGAAATCACGCCCGCCACCGCATTGAGCGCGGCCATGGCCAGCACGATGCCGACAGCCAATGGTGTCCATTCGGGCGCGAACAGCCGCGTGCCAACGCCGACAATCAGGGCCCCGCCGGCGAAAAACGCCATGTCGAGGGCAATCGAGACATTGCGATACGCAATCGTCGCGCGGTGCCAGTCGGCATCCTTTGCGGGCAGATGGAACCCGGCCGCGCTCACAATCGGATCAACCTCCGCCAGTTTGGCAAAGGGCGCCACGACATGGCTCGATGCGCCCGAATCCTGCGCGAGGCTTACGAAGTTGAGGCTATGCCAGCCAAACCGGTAGCGTAGCAGGCCGGTGCCAAGGGTCAGGCCCTGCACGCGGTGGATCGGCATGACCACATCGGTGCGGGTAAACAGCCCGCGCCGCCTGCGAAAGCCGCGTGCGGTGCGCTCCAGCAGAAAGCCCCACTCGCGCGCAAAGGTGCGGGCGATGCCGGTGATCGACCCGATCACGAACACCGCAATCAGCCCGGCTATCGCGCTGGCAATCTGGGTGTAGGCGCTCAGTTCCAGCAGCCAGCCTCCCTGTTCCTGAGCAAAGTCGCGCCACAGGTCAAAATCCCAGATTTCGACATCGAGAAAGGTGTCGGCATATTGCAGCAGGCCGCCAAGCACCGCGAACACCGCAAGGCTGAACTCGAACAGACCAAAAGTGAGCAATCGCCCGGGCCCCATTGCGAACAGCGGCGTGGCGTCATCCTGCCGCGCGCTCGAAGCGTCGCTTAGGCGCGCGCCCTCGGCATCTGCCGGAGCCTCCGCATCGTCGCGTCGGTCGCGCACCAATTCGCGCAGGCGCTCGCCCTCCGCCTCGGCCAGATAGGTCAGCGCCAGATCCTCGCCCCCGGCAGCACCGGTCTCGAACTTGACCGAGACGAGACCCAGCAGGCGCGGGAGCAATTTCTGCTCAAGGCTCACATCCTGAATACGCTCATACGGAACCGAGCGGGCCGAACGGCTCAGCACACCGCTTTCGACGCGAATATCCTGTTCGCCAATCGTGTAAGTGAGCCGCCGCCAGCTCAGATAGCTGAACGCGGTGCCAACCACGCCGATGGCGAGGATTACGAACAGGCCGATCAGGACGCCGGACCCGGTGATGCCGATGCCGAATGCCGCTGCAAAAGCGGGGAAGATCGCGTTCTGGAAGCTCGACAAGGCGCCCGCAACCACGCTCAGCGGCGCGGTGCGCCGGGGTTCTGGCGGCTCAAGCGCGGGTTCGGTAGCGAATTTCGGCCCCGTCACCTTCGGAACTGTCACCATCTGCTCAGGCACAATCGGAGCAGGCACATCCGCGGTCACAGGCTGTCCCGTTTGATATGCTGGCGGATCTCCTCGCGGATTTCGGTCGCAATCGCGTGGTTGAGGCCCGGCAGATGGACCGACGCATTGTGACTGCCCGCCGTGTGCAGCGTCAGAGTGGCGATATCGAAGAACCGTTCGATTGGCCCCTGATCGACATCGATGTGCTGCACGCGCCCGAACGGCACCACCGTATCATAGCGCCACAACAGACCGCGCACCACGCGCAGCCGGTCTGCGCCCATGTTATAGCCACGCGCCTGCCATCGGCGCGTGGGCAGCCGGATAACGAAAACGGCCGCGATGAACGTGACAACCCCCACGATGACACCGAACGGCACAGGCCAGCCGCCCTCACCCGCGCTTGCCAGCACACCTTCGAGCACCAGTGCGCCGATCACGCAGGGTATCGCGGATACCAGCGCAGTCAGTCGCAACGCGGTGACGTAATTCGGGTCAAGCCGGGTCAGCGCCTCATCAACGTATGCGGGCGCGCTGGCCGGAAAGGCTGGGGATGAAGGGGCGGTGGCGGCGATTGTATCCATGTGCCTCACATGAGCAACACAGCGCCCCTATGCAAGCGGTTTGCCACCGTCCATTCGTCCTCACCCGCGCTGATTGAACCGGCGCCCGATCATGGCGGCAGTGATGTTGGTCTTCTGCACGTCGATCGCGCCGCCTGCGATCCCCCAGGCATAGGCATCGCGCAGCCGCTGTTCCATGCCGTAATCCTTGTGATAGCCGTATCCGCCCATCACCTGCATCCCCAGCGCGGCCACTTCGCGCACGATTTCATTGGCGTAGCATTTGGCAAGGCTGCTTTCATACACCGTCGGCAGCCCATTAGCCTCAGCATCGGCGTTAACTGCGGCGCGGTGGATCAACAGGCGCGCTGCATCGACCTTCATCGCCATGTCCGCCAGCTTTAACTGGACCGCCTGAAAATCCACAATCGGCTTGCCGAAAGCCTCGCGCTCCTGCGTGTAGGCTAGCGCGTGTTCCAGCGCCGCCGCCGCCACGCCCAGCGCCTGCGTCGCATTGCCGCAGCGCTCCAGCCCAAACGCGCTCATCAGCTTGCCGAACCCTCCCGCGCCGATGATGACGTTATCGCCCGGAACCTTCACGTCCTGAATGGCGATATCGGCGGTGGGAATGCCGCGAAATCCCATCAGCTCCTCGCGCTTGCCAAAGCTCATGCCCTCCATGCCCTTTTCCAGCAGGATCGCGCCGATCCCCTTCGCGCCAGAGGCATCGGGCGCATCATCGGGAAATCGGCAATAGGTGACGTAATAATCGGAATGCCCGCCGCCGCTGGTCCAGCGTTTGGCGCCATTGACCCGGTAGGCGTTGCCGTCCTTGCGCGCGCTGGTGGTGAGATCGGTCAGCGCGGTCCCGGCATCGGGCTCGGACATGGACACCGCGACGATTTTCTCTCCTCGGATCACTTGCGGAAGGATGCGCGCCTTCATCTGCGCGCTGCCGAACTTCTCGATGGTGCGCACCGGGCCGGTCAGCGCCTCGAACACCGGGAACGCGACCGCGTTGGAAACCTGCGCAAATTCCTCCAGCACCAGCAGAGCCTCCAAATGGCCCAACCCCAGCCCGCCATATTCCTCCGGCAGGTTGACCCCCAGAAAGCCCATCTCGCCATAAGTGCGCAGCATGTCGGGCGGAACGGGATAGTCGTTTTCCTCCATGTCGCGGGCCAGCGCCGGCAATTCTGCCCGTGCGAACTTGCGCGCGGTTTCCTGAAGCTCGCGCTGCTGATCGGTCGGTTGAAAATGCATGGCATCCTTGCTCGCCTGAGGTCTGTCTGCCCGTCCCCTAGCGTATTTATGCAGCGAGGCCAGCACCCTGCCCGGCGCAGCATTATGCGCACTGCTTACCGGCAAGTGGTCTGGGCTTGTCATGTGGTTCACGTGATTGCTCGCCCAATGGGGCGCGCGTTTTGCTTTGCAAACCGTGCTCCGCCTTAAGACTCATAACATTGTTTGCTGCTTGGCGCTGTAACTGCCCGAAGGGCCGCTGGGGCGACCGCCCGCCCGCAGGGCTGCTAGGCCCGAGGAAATCGCATCGCGGATGCGATGCGAAAAACAAACCACCCTCAAGTAGCGAAGCGATAGGACAGAAAACACAAACCGTCCTGACGTAGCGAAGCGGTAGGACAGAAAAAACGTGCGGGTGGCGGGACTCGAACCCGCACGAGCAAAGCTCAGGGGATTTTAAGTCCCCGGCGTCTACCATTCCGCCACACCCGCGCGGGGCCCGCGATAGCCACCCGCGCGCCGCGCGACAACATGGCATTGCTGCCGGAACCGCCAGCGCACTTGCCACTTGCGCTCACACGCGCCATTTCGTGCGACAACAGCGCGCGAAGGGGACCGTGATGGCAGGCGAAAATGCACAAGCGGTTGTCGAAACGATCCAGCCTGCAATCACGCTGCTGGGTCTGGGGATCGGCGCAGCGCTGATAAGCCGGGCGTGCAGGCTCAATCCGATCGTCGGCTATCTGGGGCTTGGGCTCGCGCTGTCAGCGCTGGGTTTCGCCAGCGATTTCGAAGGTCCGGTGGTTGCCACAATGGCCGAAGCGGGCGTGATGTTCCTGCTGTTCAATCTTGGCCTGCATTTTTCACTAGGGCGGATCTGGTCGGAGAAGGGCAACATCTTCGGCTTTGGCAGCTTGCAGATGCTGGTCGCAGGCGGAGCGTTCGCGCTTTTGTTCTATGCGCTTGGCCTGCCGTTCGCATTTGCGATCATAGGCGGGTTCGCAATGGGACTTTCCTCTACCGCGGTTGTCATCGGACTGATCCGCGAACGCCAACAGGAAGATTGCCCGGTCGGACGCGCGGCACAATCGATCCTGATCTTTCAGGATATCGCTGCGATCCTGCTATTGGTGACGGCAGGAGCATTGGCCGAAGGCGGCGCGATTGCACCTGCGCTGGGCATGGCGGGGCTGAAGGCACTTGCCGCGTTCGCGGTCGCGGTGGTGTTCGCGCGGTACCTTACCGGGCCGCTGTTCCGCCTGATCGCACGCGCGGGCAGCAGCGAGGTTTACACCGCAACCGCGCTGTTCCTCGCGCTCGCGGCGGGCTGGGCGACAGGCATTGCGGGCCTTTCGCTGACGCTCGGCGCGTTTCTGGGCGGCATGGCGGTGGCCGATTCGCGCTATCGCATCATGGTCCAGACCGAGATCGATGCGTTTCGCGGGCTGTTCCTCAGCTTCTTTTTCATTTCGGTCGGGCTCAGCATCGATCCGGTGATCCTGGCGCAGAACTGGCTGATCGTGATCATTGCTGCGGCGGCGATGATCGCGCTGAAATGCGCGTTCAATGTGGCCGCCGGGTTGGCCAATCGCTGGTCAGTGCCCGGCTCGATCCAGCTGGGTTTCCTGCTCGGGCAGGGGAGCGAGTTCGCGCTCGTGCTGTTTGCGCTGCCGGCGGTGGCGGGACTGGTGGAGCCGCGCCTGATTGCAATCCTCGTTACCGCTATCGCGATCAGTCTGGCGGTTACGCCGGTGGTGTCGAATGTCGGGCGCAAGCTTGCGGGCAAGCTGCGGGCCGGGCCGCCCGATGAAAAGCTGGCGGGCGATGACGCCCCGGTCCTGATCATCGGGCTGGGCGATACGGGCCGCGCGGTGGCGGACGCGCTGGCGTATAACGATATCGGCTATCTCGGGATTGAAAGCAGCCTTGGCGCGTTCGAGACCGCGCTGGCCGACGGGTATCATGTTCATCAGGCAAACCCTGCCGATCCGCGCAGCTGGGACGCGTTGGGCATGGAGCGACGCGAAGTGGTGGTGATCGCAACCGGCAATGTCGCGATTTCCCGCGAATTGACCCCGCTGGTCGAAGAACGCCTGCCGGGGATTGCCCGCGTCATCGCCGTACCCGATGAGCTCGAAATGGATGAATTCGATGATCTGGGGATGGTCGCGGTCGATATGGGCGTATCGGGCGGTGCCGAACGCATGATCGACGCGGTATTCAGTGCGCTGGGGCAGGAACGCCGCAAGCCGGTGAGCTACATCGCGAAGGACGAAGACTTCGCGCTCGAATTTGCGTAAGGACTGTCCGCGCCAACGCCCCGCACTGCCGCGCGACGGCGGCGCACGGGATCACTCCTCGTTCAGGCGCTCGCGGATTTCCTTGCCAGCCTTGAAATAGGGCACCCGTTTTGCAGGCACACTCACAGCGTCTCCGGTGCGCGGATTGCGTCCGGTGCGCGCCTCACGATCGCGGGTCGAGAACGCGCCGAAACCGCGCAATTCCACGCGCCCGCCCTCGGCCAGGCGCCGGGCGATTTCATCGAAGAAGATATCGACGACCTGTTCGATTTCCTCTGCCCGTAATTCTGGATTGTCTTTGTGCAGTTCCGCCAGCAATTCGGATCTGATCATTTCGATCTCCCGCTCATGGCGCACCCCCCAGGTTAATATCCTACGCAGCGAGCCTAGCTCTAACGTAAGGTGCCCGTTTTGCGAGACACCCGATTCCCCAACCCGCTCAGACCCGGTGAGCAGTTATCAAGCGGCGGTTCTGACAGAACGACGCAATTTGAGCAAGCTGGCATTCGGTATTGTATCACCGTGGGCCGTCAGGCCTGCTGCGCGAGCTGCGCCGGATCAATGCCGAGCCGTTTTATCCTGCTGCGAATCTCGGGCCATTCGGTGCGCAGGAACTGGTCGCGTTCGCGCGCGCGCAGTTTCTCCGCCGCGCCCAATACCACATACATGCCCACACCGCGCTGGACCTCGACCAGTCCATCGTTCTGGAACTGCTGATACGCCTTGGCCACGGTCAGCGGATTCGCCCCCTGCTGTGCAGCGAGAGCGCGCACGGACGGCAGCATTTCGCCTTCGGGATAATCACCCTCGATGATCGCAGCGGAGATCAGATCGCGCAGTTTGAGATACACGGGGCGGGATTGGGTCATGGGTCAGGCGTCCTTCGCAAGGTGCATCAGTGCCATAATACAGCCATGCGGGTCAAGGTTGCCCCACCCGGGCGCTCTGGTGCACCGCTGCGCGCGGCGGTTGTAATCAAGGCTTCACATAGGGAATTTGCCCGCTAGGGTGCGGGGCATAATTTAGTGACCGGGCACCATCCGATCCGGCCATTTCAGGGATCTACAACACATGTTCGATATTTCAGTCTGGGGCTATGGCGAATGGGCTGCCTTTGCAGCCTCCTGCGTTCTCGGAGTTTTTCTGATCGCTGGCGCTTGGGCAGTTACTCGGCCCACCGAAGAAGTTTTCGGCCACCCCAAGGGCCTCTACATGCTGTTCTTCGCAGAAATGTGGGAGCGGTTTTCCTACTACGGCATGCGCGCGCTGCTGACGCTCTATCTCGTCAAACATTGGCTGTATTCAGATGGCAGCGCCAACCTGATCTATGGGGCGTATACGTCACTTGTATACATCACCCCTGTCTTGGGCGGGTGGCTGGCCGACCGCTATCTCGGTCAGCGGAAAGCGGTGCTGTTCGGCGCGGTGTTGCTGACGCTCGGGCACTTCTTCATGGCGTTCGAAGGCGATTCCACTCTGGGCTATGAAAACAACCCGGCAATCAACTTTTTCTGGCTGGCTCTCGCGCTCATAATCGTCGGCTCGGGCTTTCTGAAAGCGAACATTTCGGTGATCGTCGGTCATCTATACCCTCGCACCGATATCCGTCGCGACAGTGCCTATACCATTTTTTACATGGGAATTAACCTTGGTGCGGCGACCGGCGTTCTTATCGCAGCCTTTCTTGGTGAAACCGTCAGCTGGGCGCTGGGCTTCGGCCTCGCCGGAGTAGGCATGCTGCTTGGCCTTATCGTCTTCATCATCGGCAAACCTCTGCTGAAAGGGCATGGCGAACCGCCCGTTCCTGCAAAGCTGAAAGAGAAGATTGCGGGCATCAACTTCGAGTGGCTGCTGTATGGCGTGGGCTTGCTGGGCGTAGGTGTGATCTTTGTGCTGATCCAGTATCAGTCACTGGTCGGAGGCATCCTGCTTGTGTCGGGCCTCGCTCTGCTGGGCTACGTTTTGTTCGAAGCATTCAAGCTCGATAACGAAGCTCGCGACAGGGTGTTTGCGATGATCTTCCTCATTCTGCTCATGCCGCTGTTCTGGGGTCTGTTCGAGCAGGCGGGCGGATCGCTCAACCTGTTCACTGACCGGCACGTCGACAAGGACGGAATTCCGACCACCTTTTTCCAGTCGATCAATCCAATCTATATTATCCTGCTGGGCCCCGTGTTCGCAGGGTTGTGGCAGTTCATGGCGCGGCGCGGGATCGAACCGTCAACGCCCGCCAAGATGGGTCTCGGCATCGTGCAGATGGGCCTCGCCTTTGTGGTGATGGTTTGGGGTGCGAATACCTTCAGCGTCACCACGGCAGCGGGCGAAATCATGATGCCGGTGCTGTTCCTGTTCATATTCTACCTGTTGTCGACCACGGGTGAGCTGTGCCTGTCGCCGGTCGGTCTGTCGGCGATGAACCGGCTGTCTGCCCGCCACATGGCAAGCCTGATGATGGCCGCCTTCTTCTTCGGCACCGCGGGCGGCAATTATGTTGCAGGCTTCATGGGATCGTTGATGGGCGAAGGCGAAGGGGGCACCATGACCCGCGAAGGTGCGCTGGATGCTTATTGGACGATGGGTCTGGTCGCAATTGGCGTCGGCATCGCGGTGATGATCGTCAGCCCGCTGGTCAAGAAACTGATGCACCTCGATACGCTCACCGATGACACCGTCGGCGATGATCTGCTCGGTCAGGATGAAGTCGGCGAGCCGCAGGCGGCGGGTATTCGCCCGGCGACCCGCCCCGCCGAATAACCGTCCATTAAGTCCGACAAAAAGCCGTCTGACTAACTGGACAACTCCCCCTGTTCCCGCCAAGGTTCGGCCTTCGCGCAGGAATGGGCGCGGGAATGGGGAGCGATGTTGATGCGGTTTTCTGGAATGCGTTTTGGCGGCTGTTTGGCCAGATCTGGGGCGTTCGGGCGATTGGCCACGGCGCTCGCTGCCGCTCTCACGCTCTCAGCGTGCACGACGACCGGGACTGCCGATAATGACGATACCTCGGAATTCGCGGCCAAGACCGAAGCGGACAACCCCTTCCCCTCCACCTATAAAGCTTATCCCGGCGTCGCCACCGCTCTTGTCGGCGCGACCGTTTACGATGGCGCAGGCGGCAGGATTGATAACGGCACCGTCCTGTTTCGCGATGGCAAAGTTGTGGCGGCAGGCGATGCCAGTCTCTCGACCGCAGGGTACGCGGTGATCGATGGAACCGGCAAGTTCGTTACCCCCGGCATCATCGATATTCACTCCCACCTTGGCGACTATCCCTCGCCCAGCGTCGATGCGCATTCCGATGGTAACGAGGCGACCGATCCTACCACGCCCGATGTCTGGGCCGAACATTCGGTCTGGCCGCAGGACCCCGGCTTTTCGCGCGCTCTTGCCAATGGCGGGATCACCAGCCTGCAGGTGCTGCCCGGTTCGGCAAACCTGATGGGCGGACGTTCCGCCACGCTAAAGAATGTGCCCAGCCGCACCGTGCAGGGCATGAAGTTCCCCGGCGCCCCCTATGGCTTCAAGATGGCGTGCGGCGAGAATCCCAAGCGTGTCTATGGCGGGCGCGGACGCAAACCTTCGACCCGGATGGGCAATTTTGCGGTCAACCGCCAGACCTGGTACGACGCGATCAATTACGCCAACGACAAGAAGGCGAAACGCAACCTTGCCAATGAAACGCTGGTCGGCGTGTTGAAGGGCGATATCCTGGTTCACAACCACTGCTACCGCGCTGACGAGATGGCGCTGGTCATTGATATGGCCAAGGAGATCGGATACAAGGTCACTGCCTTCCATCACGCGGTGGAATCCTACAAGATCGGCGACCTGCTGCGCGAAAACGATGTGTGCAGCGCAATCTGGGCCGATTGGTACGGCTTCAAGATGGAAAGCTATGACGGGATCCGCGAAAACGCGGCCTACCTGCAACAGGCGGGCGCGTGCGTGGTGATCCATTCCGACGATGAAAACGATATCCAGCGGCTCAATCAGGAAGCCGCCAAGGCGCAGGCGGCTGGTCGGCGTGTCGGGATCGACATCTCCGATGCAGCCGTGGTCCAGTGGATCACGCTGAATGCGGCAAAGGCGATGGGTATCGACAAAATGACCGGCAGCCTCCAGCCGGGCAAGATGGCCGATGTGGTGCTGTGGAACGGCGACCCGCTCAGTGTCTATTCGCGGCCCGAAAAGGTCTGGATAGATGGCGCGCTGATGTACGATGCAATGGATCGCAAACGTCGCCCAGTGAGCGATTTCGAGCTTGGCCAGCCCGGTGAAGGAGACGTGAAATGAGGGATATTCTGGTATCCGGAATGCTGGGCGCGCTCTCGGCCCTCGTCATCGGCACAAGCCCCGCTGCGGCGCAGGACATGGTGATCACCAATGCCACCGTTGTCGTTGGCGACGGGTCTGAACCGGTTGCCAATGGCACTGTTGTTGTGCGCGGCGGGAAAGTGGTTGCGGCGGGCGCGGGCGTCACGGCTCCGGCCGACCTCCCGACGATGGATGTAGGCGGGGCGTGGGTCACTCCCGGCCTGTTCGCGACCGTCACCAATCTCGGGATCGTGGATGTCAGCGCGGTCAGCGAATCGAATGACGAGCGCGCGAGCGGCGCCCCCTTCAGCGCGTCGCTCGATACAGCGCCGGTCATCAATCCCAATTCGCAGCACATTCTGGTTCACCGCGCAGCCGGAATCACGCGCGCAACCACCACAACCGAGCCATCGGCGTCGATTTTTGCGGGTCAAGGCGCGATCATCGACCTCGACAGCGATGGCACCCCGGTTATGCAAGCGCGCGCCTTCCAGATGGTCGATCTGGGGGAACGCGGCGGACGCATCGCAGGGGGAAGCCGGGCGGCGGCCCATACCCTGTTCCGCAACGCCTTGCGTGAAGCGGGCAGTTACGGCTACGCAGCGTTGATCCCTGCAAGCGGACGGCAGAGCAGGGTTGCCACAGGGGACGACCTGCCCGTCGATCCGCGACTGTCCGGACGCGACACCGATCGCGCCGGCGATGTGCTGTTGACGCGCTTTGACGCAGCGGCTCTGGTGCCCGTGGTTCGAGGCGAACAGAAGCTTTATGTCAGGGTGGAGCGTGCATCCGACATTCGCGCCGTGCTCGCGCTGAGATCTGAGTTTCCAAAGCTCGATATGGTGCTCGTCGGCGTCAGCGAGGGATGGCTGGTCGCCAATGAAATCGCCAGCGCGGGCGTGCCGGTGATTGCCGACAGCCTTGACGATCTGCCCAGCAGTTTCGAACAGCTCGCCGCGACGCAAAGCAATATCGGCCGTATGGTCAATGCCGGGGTGGTAGTGGCGATCAATGCATCGGCCATGCAAGACCCGCGCCGCTTGCCGCAACATGCGGGCAACCTGGTGGCGCTTGCGAGGGTGCCGGGCGCTACCGGGCTGAGCTGGGGTCAGGCGTTTGCCGCGATCAGCTCGATCCCGGCGCAGATCAGCGGGCTCGGCGGCAGCGCGGGCGTGCTGAAAGCGGGCGCGATCGGCGATGTGGTGGTGTGGGATGGCGATCCGCTGGAAGTGGGATCAGTCCCGACCAAGGTCTATATCGGCGGCGTCGAACAGCCGCTCGACAACCACCAGAGCCGCCTGCGCGACCGGTATCGCGACCTCGATGAAAGCGATCTGCCCAAAGCCTACGACTGGTGATCCCCGGCCTGCTCGGCTGACCAATGACCGCGCGTCTCGTGCCGGTCGAACAGGTGACGTGATCCCCACGCGGCCATTTCGCGATACAGTGGCTCCATATCGAGCGCGGCTTGCGTAAGAACGTAACGCGCGCGCTTGCCCTCAGGTGGCTCGCGCACAATCAGCCCTGCTTCGCGCAGGATATCGAGCCGCGAGGTCAACGCTGCGCGGTTGATGGCAAGCCGGTCTATGAACTGCTCGAACCGGTCCACACCCAGAAACGCCTCGCGCAGGATCAGGATGATCCAGCGATCCCCCAGAATACGCGCCGCGCGGCCAATCGGGCAGGGCGAGCGGGAGGGTTGATAGGTTTTCATGCCGTTCCTTTCGGTCTGCTTATCAGACTTGCGGCGCTCGCTGACAAGAGCCATAACGTCTGAGAATCAGACTAAAAGGCGAGCCTCCATCATGACCCAGACCCGTTTCGATAGCCCCGAAGCCTCCCTCGAATACATGAAGCGCGTCGCCGTCAAAGGCTCGGGCTTCAGCAATTGGCTTGAGGTGGAGCCGCTGCTGGTGTGGGCCGGACGAAGCGAACTGCTGCTGCCCCTGCGGCCTGAAATGACCCAGCATCACGGCTTTGCTCACGGCGCAATCGTGGGCCTGATGGCCGACAATGCCTGCGCCTGGGCGGGCGCATCGGTGGCGGGCGATGTCGTGACCGGAGGCTACACGATCAATTTCCTGCGCCCCGCCAAAGGCGATCGGCTGCGCGCAAAAGGCGAAGTCATCAAGCCGGGCAAGCGGCAGGTTATCGTGCGCGCCGATGTCTGGGCAGAAACCGACGGCGGCGACCCGGTCCAAGTCGCGACCGCGCAAGCGACGATCATTCCCACCGGGCTTGGCTCCTGATCGAGCCAGCTAGGCCGTTGGTCAGTTCGATGGTAACCTTGTCGCCATGAACGCAGCCATCATCGAACTTATCGCCGCAAACATCGCCTTTGTCGGCTCGCATTTCGCCATGTCTCACCCTTTGCGCGCGCCGATGGCCAAGGCGCTGGGCGCGACGGGATTTCAGATCGCCTATTCACTGGTGAGTTTTGCCACGCTGGCGTGGGTATATTTCGCGTTCAAGGCTGCACCGCCCGCGGATCTGGCGGGTTCGGGAGAGGTGGGCTGGGCACTGGCGACCATCCTCACGCTGCCCGCCATGGTGCTGTTTGCAGGATCGTTGATCGGCAATCCCGCCCTACCCACACCGATGGCGCAAGAGCAGGCGCGGGCGGAGCCCACCGGCGTATTTCGGATGACGCGGCATCCGATGATGTGGGGATTTGCGCTGTGGGCGCTTTCGCACATCATCCTGTGGTGGAGCACGCGCACGGTTGTTCTCGCGCTTGCGATGGGGTTCTTGGCGTTGGTCGGGGCGCATATGCAGGACCGCAAAAAGCGGGTGCTGATGGGCGACGCGTGGGCGCAGTGGGAAAGCCGGACAAGCTATTGGCCGCGTTGGCGCAAGCTATTCTCGGTCGGGCCGGTTCCGCTCATCGTTGGAATCGCGCTGTTCGCGGGGCTTAGCTGGCTGCACATGCCGCTCGGCGGGATACCCGCCGGTGTATGGCGCTGGATCGCGCTATAGAGCCGCAGCTCGCATTGCCAGCCTAACCTACTCGCCGGTAAAGTTCGGCGTGCGCTTCTCGATCAGCGCCGCCACGCCCTCTGCGTGATCGCGCGTTGTGTGCATCATCGCCTGCGTGTTTGCGGCGAGTTCAAGCGCGCTGTCATAACCGATTTGCTGGCCCTGCCGCAGCAGCATCTTGGCCTGACGCAGCGCGTGGGGTGGCTGCGCGGCGACCCTGAGGGCGAGGGCGTGGGCTTCTTCCATCAGTGCATCGGGGGCCACGACGCGGCTAACCATGCCCCAATCGAGCGCGGTTGCAGCGTCGATAACATCGCCGGTGTAGAACAGTTCCGCCGCGCGCGCCGGGCCGATGATGCGCGGCAATATCCACGTGCCGCCATCGCCCGGAATGATGCCGAGCTTGAGAAAGGTTACGCCGAACTTTGCCTTGTCGGAGGCTATGCGAATATCGGCCAGACACGCAAGATCGCAGCCAAGCCCGATTGCCGGGCCATTCACCGCCGCAATCACTGGCACGCGCAGGTTGTATAGCGCACGCAGCATCTGGTGGATATTGTCGCGATACCCGTCCGAAATGGCAGGCGTGCTGCCTCCGAACGTGCCGGTCTTCGCCTGCATCGCCTTGATATCGCCGCCTGCGGAGAACGCCCGTCCGGCGCCTGTCAGGATGACGCAGCGGGTTTCCATATCGCGGTTGATTTGGATAGCGGCGGCGGCGAATTCATCACCATCACCCGGTGCGCCCAGCGGGTTCATCGTATCGGCGCGGTCGATGGTGAGCGTGGTGACGGGGCCGTCTTGGGTGATTTTGAGGAGTGACATAGGAGGCGTTCCTTTCGGAAGGTTCCATGCCATCAGCCGCATGGCGCGTCACCCCCACGCAGCGCCGCACTTGCCCTGACTATCGGCCGCGCGTTTTGTCAGCTTTTGGATGGAAAGCGGACCGTCCGCTTTAGTTTGCTGATCTTGTCCAAAACCATTGGCAAGGCTCGGGTGTCAACGGGTAGTGCAACACTTGGTAATTCTCATCGCCTTCCCGTTCTTTTAAACATGGCTTTGATTGCGAAGAGAAATCGATCGAAGTCATTGAACCAGATGTAACCATGCCTGACCGGTGCAGAATGAAATTCGCCCATTTCGCTTCATCACCAGGGTGTCCAGTGGGCGTTTGAGCTACTCCCAGGACATTAGCTTTGCGTAGTTCAGTTCGTATTTCAGCTATTTGGGCATCGCTGCCGAATTTGCACTGAAGCGCGACGTCATCGTTCGATCCATCCACCCAAATGGTGTGATAGCCATTTTCCCTCATTGGATGGCATTCGCCCAATAGAACAATGACGCGCTGCAAGTATGGAAGATTTTCGGGAAGCCATTCACGTGCTTCAGACCTACTTGCTTCCCAACCTTCAGCACAGGCGGAGATCGCTAACATCATTAAGATCATTACCAACTTCGCAATAGGACTGCGTTGGTACCGTTTCATAACTCTTGGATCGCATGATGATCTGACGTTCGCAACTGGGTCGCTAACAGCCATTCCGATTAAGGCACCCTAAGCCCGCGCGCCTTCCGCATCCTTAACACTCGCCGAATTGTGCTTCAGCGCCTTCAGCACGCATTCCACGATCTGAGGGGCGTTGAGGCCGGCTTCGTCGTATTGTTTATACGGATCTTCGTGGTCCTGGAACGTGTCGGGCAGGCGCAGCGTGCGCACTTTCAGCGCGGCGCCGCTGTCGCCATCGGTCAGCCCTTCGTCCGAAGCATAGGTCAGCACATGCGCGCCGAGGCCGCCGATAGCGCCTTCCTCGATCGTCACCACAACCTCGTGCGTGCGCATCAGCTTGGCGATCAGGTCGTGGTCGAGCGGTTTGGCAAAGCGCATGTCGGCAACCGTGGTTGAAAGCCCCTTGGCCTCCAGCTGGTCGGCCGCTTTCTTCGCTTCTTCCAGCCGCGCGCCGAGCGACAGGATCGCCACCTTGGTGCCTTCGCGCACTATCCGGCCCTTGCCGATTTCGAGCTTTTCGAGCGTCTCCGGGATCGGCACGCCTGTGCCGTTGCCGCGCGGGTATCGGAACGCGATGGGGCCATCGTCATATTCCGCGGCGGTGTAGGTCATGTGCGCCAGTTCGGCCTCGTCAGCCGCGGCCATCACCACCATGTTGGGCAGAGTGGCGAGATAGGTGATGTCGAACGATCCGGCATGGGTGCAGCCATCCGCCCCCACCAGCCCGGCGCGGTCGATCGCAAAGCGGACCGGCAGGTTCTGGATCGCGACATCGTGGACCACCTGGTCATAGGCGCGCTGAAGGAAGGTCGAATAGAT
>JBBRVR010000016.1:0-45208 GCA_038246695.1 Sphingomonadales bacterium | reverse complement strand
TTCGTCGAAGGTGCCAATTCCAGCTCCTGCCGGCCAATATCGCGTCGCGCTGTAAGCGGCATCTTCCCATATGAAACGCCGCGGATCATCGGTTGCCTCGAACCTTTCCAGCGTCTGCTCGATGCGGGTTGGCGCCGCTACAACCAGTGTGGCCAACGCGGCAGCCCCAAGCCCGAGAACCGCCATGACAATCAAGACCGGTCGGGCTGAAGCAAAGCTCTGGACGCCGCCTGTGCCGCTGTTTTTCACTGTATGCGCCTGCCGCATCCACCACAGCGCTTTGATAAAGCCGAGAGCCACAGGAATGGCGGTGAGCACCAGTGCGGTGCGTGAACGGGTAAGGACAATCGCGACGATCAGCAGAGCGCTGATCGCCAGTCGTATCGGAAGGATGATCGGGTGCGGCCTTGACGCGGGAAGCGTGAGCGTGAGCGCCAGCGCGAAAATCAGCAGGAGCCCCGTCGAATTGCGGTTGGCGAAGGTTCCCAGCACCAACGGGCTGGTTTTCTGGTTCGCGAACAACGAGCCGAAATTGCCTTCGCCCGTCACCTGCACTGCACCGATCAGAACGGTGGCAAGGCCGAGGCAGATCACCAGCGCCGCTATCAGGATAAGGCGATCGCGAGGCAGTGCCCAACCGATTGTCAGCATCGCCAGCGGCACGATAAGCCCGGTCAGGGCCAGCAATGTCCGAACCGGGTCGACGCTGAATGGCATCCAGCCAGCGCCGCCAACCAGATCAAGCGACTGGGAAACAAGATCCCGGCCGGGCAGGGCAGTCCAGATAGCTGGCGGAAGCGGGACAATTTGCAGAGCGGGGAGCAGGAGCGTGGCCGCCACAAGACCCCGAATGGCAGTGGGCGCATCTGTCCAGAAGGAAAGAAACTGCGCGCGGTGCAGGGCCAGTGCAGCCAGTGCGGCAAGCTGAACGGCGAGGTTCGCAATGCCGAAACGGCTGCCCCCTCCGCCCACAGCGAATGCCACGACAAGAATGAGCGCCAGGGCTCCGGTTGCGACTAACATCTGCGGTCGGTCTGCGCGGTTCTGTTCCAACACTGACCTCTAACTGCAATGTGCGTAGGAAACCTTTGGGCAGCGAAAAACCCGGCTCCGGCATGAAAAACGCGCGGCAATCACTGCCGCGCGTTGTTAATTATGGGTCCCAGGAATTAATCACGCGATTGGCGTGACAAATCAGGTTCCGGGCGACTGATCGCCACCATCATCGATGAGTACGATGACGCCGGCCGCGATCAGAGCGGCCAGAATTGCAAAGAGGAAGCCCGGCGCTACGAGCGATTCGCCCTCGGCGGAACGACCGACCCCAGGCTGCGAAACCGCTCCTGAAGTGTATACCTGTGCGCTATCGCCTGCGCGGGTGTTGGCCTGAGCCGCGACAGGAGCAAAAACCAGTCCGATCGATGCGGCTGCCATCATTGTGCGGGAGATGCTTTTGATCATAACTGGCCCTCGTGAATACATGTAGGAGACTATTCGTAGTGCAGTGCAACGTAAATTGCAACTTCCCAGTTTCTGCAATGCGACCGGTCACATGGGCCCATCTGCCCCGCGACACTTCGCAAGCACAACCCGTGGCGATCAGTCTGGCAACCGATGAAAAGCACGCCTCGAAGCGAGGTAGTGTCAATCAGTTTGCATTTTGGCGGGGAGGCTGTTTGCCAAGCGATCCCAGCTACGATTGCGCATTGCCAACCGGCTGCCTAGAACCGGGAGCGCGCGTTGGCGGCATCACGAAAAGGTCAGGAACTGGACGGATCATGGACGAAGCGATCAGGACCAAACTGGGCGATCCGGCCTCTATGGAGCCGCAGTTGACCGCGGCTCTGTCCTTTCGCAGTATCTTTGCCCGATGCTGGTATCACGCGATTTTTCTACGCCAGTTTGAGGCTGTAGGCCTCGAAGGTTTGTCCGCTATCCGACTTCGCAACCAAAACCACGAGCACATCCAGTCAGTCCCGCATGAGATGGCCGGCGATCAGCGTCGACAAGCGCGGACCTCGTTCGGCCGTCAAGCTGCGCGGGACCTGTTCCCAGCGCAGCAGGACGTTATCTGATCCAAGATGGCAGACCCGAACCCTCACTTGCCCGCCAGGTTACGGCCGCATGGAATGCGCCGACGGCATGTCCTTGGCCTGCCTCTGCAGGCATTGCGGGGCATCTGGGAACTGGCGCGGGCAAGGGTGAAGCTCACTCGATTGAGCGGCCATGAAGTTATCCGACTGAATGCCCAACAGCAAAGGCCGGTCCCGAAGCGCTCGGACAGGCACCAATCGCTCGTGCTCGACAGGGTCAGCTTCATGATTCCGTTATTGGGTCGTTACGTCCCTTGGAAAAGCGATTGCCTTGTTCAGGCAATCGCGGCGCAGAACTGGCTGGCGGCCAATGACATGCCAAGCGAGATCCAGATCGGCGCCGATCTTTCGGATGCCAACCTGTTCGAAGCCCATGCCTGGCTGATCCATGAAGGATCGATCATTGTTGGCGGTGATATCTCGCGATTCAAGGTGCTGATCGCCAGCGACAGGACCGATACATTGGGCGACAAGGCCGGACCTCGGGGGATGGGTTGAGCGCCTACCGATAATGAGCCGGACCGGTTGCGCCGGGCCACACGTATTCAGCGACCACGCCTGAGGCATTGGGCGAAACCCTGCCGTTTGTTGATGAGGCCACCGGATGCGTCATCACCGCCGATATGCGGCTGGACCGCAATTGCGGCCTCGAAGACCGGCTCAAAATTCGGCTGACCTAGGCCCAGATCGGCGATGGGGGACGGATTGCCTTGACCATTTGCGCGGGGATTTCGCTTTCGCCACCTTCGATCCGCGGTCGCGGCAGTTATTTTGCGCTCGCGATCCGGTTACAGCTTAACCAGTGTTGGCCGGCGAGTTCCTACACAATGCCCGCACAGACCAGCACATAAGTTGCGAAAGGGAAAATCGAGCTCCCATGATCGCGCAAGCATCCGTCCTGCAGCGAGCGAAGGTCAAACTGCCGATAGAGTCAGCGACTTAGGCGGGCTCAACCAGATCATTGCTGGCAAGCTTTTCGAGGAGCGAACAAAGGTCCGCTTCGAGCGTCGCTCGGTCAACCTCATATTCGGCAAGAACCGTATCGCAGATCATCACGGGCGCTTCGCCAGCCTTGAGCGCTTCCCACAGGCGCGCGCCAATCGGATCGAGCCCGAAATAGGTGCCATTGCCCAGATGAAGGATCACCGTTTCGTCAGCCACTGAATTGGCAATCGCCTGCTCGCTGATGCGCCAACGGGCTTCGAGGGCATTGGACACTATATTTTCTCCGGGGTAAAAGGTGTGGATCGCGGCGGGTGGTCTTACCTGGCCAGGCCTAGCCGGGCCGATTGGCGTACCGCCCCAGACATTCCGAAGCATGATCGAGCGCTGCCTTGTATGACGTCAGCATCTCAGGGTGTCGTTCCTGCAACGTCTTTGCGATCACGTCCAGCGTTCTTCCCTCCCCGACCAGCACAAGGCAATCCCGGTCGAACATCATCTTCGGATCTAGTTCGGGTGTGTGCTTATTTGATAGAGCCACCAGCGCCTTCGGCGAATGGATCCGGCCAAGGAAGCTTGATTGCTGCAGCAGCGCCCCGCGCGGCGTGCCATCGGCTGCCATCACCTGCCAGCCCCACGACCAGACATATTCGCCATCGACCAGCGTGCCGCGCACCCGCGCAGTGATCCGCTCGCCGGTCGTCAGGCGCGGCTCGCCATCGAGCGGCAGGAACATCTGGCCATAAACCAGTTCGGGCTGCCCCGGCGCGTTGGAATAAGTGAGGCCCTCGGCAATTTCTGCATCGAACCACACCAACAACCCGTGCACCGCGCCATCGCGCTCCGCTGTCAGTTCGACCTTGCGATCAAGGTTCGGCTCGGTAATTATCCGGTAATCGAGCACCGCTAGATCCTGCACAGCCGAACTCAGCGCGCGCGGCTTGAGATAGGCTTTCAGCTCCCTGTTCACTGCAAAGCGATGCCCTGCTGTGAGGTCGAGGCCGTAGTTGTTGCGCTGCCATGGGCGGGTGCGGCTGCGGTGGGTCTTGGGCCAGCGGGCAAGTGCGATCCGCAGCGTATCGCGCATCGGTAGCAGCGTGCCACCCGGCGCCAGCAGACGGGCGCGGGCATCAGCCAGTGTTGCGATATGGTGCTGATACAGCGATACAGTGCCGCGGCAGTCGGACACGATCACGTCGGCCTTGGTTTCGGGCGTATAATTGGTCGAGATATCCCGGACCACGGTGATCCGGTCAGCGCAGCCATTGGCCTGCGCCAGCGGCATCAACAATTCAATGCTCGGGTCAGGTTCAATCGCGATCACCGATCTCGCGCCATATTTGCACGCGAGCAGCGAGAATACACCGAATGCCGCGCCCAGATCGATCACGGTGCACCCCGGCGTCACCGCACGGCGCAGCGCCTCGGCGTAGATGCTCATGCGCGGTTCGCATTCGATCATGTTACCGTAGTCGATAACGGAATAGCCGGCGGGGCGGATCATGCTGAGAGGCTTTCTTCGAGGTCGCCGCGTTACGCGGGCTTTTCAAGGTGGGCGAGCGACGCAATCACCTGCACGCGAGCTTCGCCCAACAGACCAAAATCATAAGGGTAAGCCAGTTCGTAACACGGTATTGCTGCGGCCACGCGCGCGGCCTGCGCCATCCGCTGCGCCGCCGCAGCCGGATCATGCGGGTCCAATGCGAAGCTGTTTTCCAACAATGCCATGCAGGCATCGGCGGGCGAAATGCGGTCGAGCGTCACGCCTCGTTCGCCATCGGTCAGAATAAAGATTGCACCCAGTGGGACACTCTCGGCAGCGGCATCACCGAGATTTGCGGCGGCAACGTGCAGCTTGTCCGAATAGAACGCCATCGCGGCGGTGTCGACGCTTTCGCGAAACACCTGGTCGATTGACTCGCGATACAGCCGCAAACTGGGGTAAACAGCTTCGCCCAGGAAGGCGCTGTTCGCCTCGCTGATCACCACCGCATCGTCTCCCAGCAGCCGGTGCCCAGCGGAGTGGAAGCTGGCGGCGAGGGTGGATTTGCCCGATCCGCTCTGCCCGAGGAATATTGCGATCTGTTCGCCAATCACACAAGCGCTGCCGTGCAGCACCAGTTCGCCGCCCGATGCAATGATGCGTGGGGCGATGTGATCATCCACGAAATGGTCGATGGTGTCCTGATCGGCCTGCGGGTGGGCTGCGATCAGCCGGACTGTCTGATCATCAAAGCAAATTCGAAAGCGCGCGATCTGGCCAAACGCCATGGTTAGTGAAGCGGGCGGTGCATGCTCGATCACCGGATCGAGGCCATCGCTGACCAGCGATGAGCCAGTGTGTGCCAGTGGGCCCACTCGGCGCGGAGCCGGCTCCACATCTTGCTGAAGCCGCCATGAAAAAAGTCGGCCAAAGCCGATTGGACGGGGCCGACTTTTCATATTCCAAACCAGACTAGGGGAAGCAGCCAACTGCATCCGCGCCTGACCATGATGCGAAGTGTCAGGCGCGGATGCGATTCACGTTGGTCATCGCCCTACCTTCAACGAGCCCAGCACTGCCAGCAGCCGTCAGCTGCGAAAAACCGCCATAGATGATAAGCTTGGGCCGCGCGTAAGTGGCTTTTGCAAGCTTCTCGCTGTTCGACATGATGATCTCCGTTAATTCTCAAAAGACTTAAAATGCGTTATTAACCAACTGAGATAGAGCAACTCGGCTTCAGACTCAAGCCCGTCTGTGTTGCGATTCAACGCAAATTTTGCGCCATTGGTACCCCGCGCGGTATAGTGTGCGAGTTCTGAAAGAATAGTTTCGTCCAACTGATCCAGCCGTGTTGTGGCGCAGATTTCTGCAAATCGCCAACCGACATGGTGCCTGCCGGGTTTCCACCGCACCGAATCGGGCAACATGCCTGCCATACTGCGCCGCACGATCACCTTCGGCCAGCCATTGGCGTGGATCTGCTCCACTGGAAGTGTCAGGCAAAATTCGAGCACACGCTCATCAAGGAACGGATCGCGCGGCTCGATCCCGCAGGCACTTGCCACCCGGTCATAGCGTTCTCGCCCGACGATAATGAAGGGGTGCAGCATCCGCAGGGCCTGCGCGCTCGGATCGCAGCTATGTCCGAAATGCACGTGCCGTGCGTTGGCGCGGCGACGTTCGGCCATGTGCACCCGCTTGGCGAGATCGGGGTGGACGATGCTTTCGCGCGCTTCGCGCTGCGCCTCAGCCGTCTCCCAGCGGCGCTGCCTGAGCGCCTGCACCCAGCGCGGCAACATCGTGCGTTTCAACGCAGCGCGCCATGCCTTGCCTGCCTTCACCTCCCCGCTCCAGAAGCGTTCCTGTGCACGCGCTTCCTTCCACGATTTATTCAGGTTTCCAAGCGCGAGATGGAACTCGATCATATTTCCGGTGGGCAGAGTTGTATCGCCCGCTACCCCGTCGAGCATCACCTTGACCCCGGCGCCCTGGGCGGTGACATAGAGCGCACGGATCATCGCCATGTGGCCATCGAACGGATCGCTCTCCTCGCGCGTCAGGCGGACGACGTCATCGCGGTAGCGCTCGGGATTGTCCAGTGACACAAGCTCGGGTGCGATGTGGGGGATGGTCTGCAACACATCGCGGATGCACGCGCTTTCCTCGCACGCGGGATCGGGATCGACGCCCGAGAAGGTTTTGAGTGGCGGCGCACCCGCCTTTTGCAGCAACCGCGCAGCAATCGCCGCGACCGAGCCTGAATCCATTCCGCCCGACAGCATTGATCCTACCGGATCGGGCGAACGCAGCCGCGCACGCACGGCTTCGGTGAACACGGCAAGGAAAGCTTCTTCGTAGGCGGCGTTGCTCGCGCGCCGAACAATCGGCTGCGGGGTGAGTTGCCAGTAGCGCCAGACCTTAAGCCCCCCCTGCTCCACCACCAGCGCATGGGCAGGGGGCAGACGCAGGAGACCTTCATGGAAGGTCGAGACATGGTCGATCGCCTCAAGTTGCTCAAGAAAATCAGCAATCCGCGCCTCGTTGACGCGCCGGGGCACATCGGGATGTTGGAGCAGGGCATGGGGATCGGTGGCGCAGGCGAACAGCCGATCCGGATGGTGATGGTAAATCAGCTGGCGCATCCCGACCTTGTCGCGCGCGGCGAACAGCCGCTGATGGCGCTGGTCCCACAGAATGAAAGCGAAGTCGCCCAGCAGGCGCTCAGGGCAGTCCATGCCCCAGCGCAGGTAGCTGAGCAGGATCAGCTCCCCGTCGCCGATCACCCGTCCGGCCGGATCGAGGTCCAGTGCGGCGATCAATTCCGCACGATTGTCGAGCCGCACATCGGCGGTTATCATGCATCCCGTCAGCGCGAGGCGCAGCGGCATCGGCTCGGTCAGTGCCTCGGGCGTGGTCGCCAGCAAGGCATGGCCGAGCGCGGCCGGCCCTTCGGCCATGATCGCCGAACCATCAGGCCCGCGCGCGGCGAGCCGGGCCAGCACGGGAGCCAGTTCGCCGCGCTCGGCAAGCTGGCCGTCCAGCCGCAGGCTTGCGCAAATCCCGCTCATGTCAACCTGGTCGGCCGCCCGTGGTAAATTCAGCAGGTGTCAGCTGGATGATCCGGTTTGCCAGCGCAAGGCTCGCCGGCCGGTGAGTGATGATGATCACCGTACGGTCTGCCAAAACCTCGATGCACTCCTCGACGAAGGCGGCCTCGCCCTCCAAATCATACATGCTGGTCGCCTCATCGAAGATGTAGATCGGCGGATTGCGCAGCAGCGCCCGGGCGAGGGCGATGCGCTGGCGCTGCCCGCCCGACAGGCGCACGCCATCATCGCCGATGGGGGTGGCAAGGCCTTGCGGCAGCTGGCTGATGAACTCCCACGCCTGCGCCATCCGTGCTGCGCGTTCGATGCTGCCCGGGTCCGGATCGGATAAGCCGAAAGCGATGTTTTCAGCAATGGTGCCATCGAGTAACAGCGGGCGCTGCGGGACGAAGCCGAACTGCCGTCGCAGATCCTTCACATCGAGCGCGGCAATATCGATCCCATCCAGCGTGATGCGCCCGCGATCCGGCTCGTAGAAGCGCAGCAGCAGGTTTATCAGCGTCGACTTGCCGACCCCATTGGCGCCGGTCAGCGCGACGACGTCGCCCGGGGCAATGCTGAGGTTGAACCCGGTGAGGACGGGCGGCCGTTCGGGATAGGCAAAATCGATTTCATCGAACGTGATGGACCCCTGCGCACGGCCGAGCGTCTGCGTCCGGGCATAACCCGGCTCAGGCGGCAGCGCGAGCACGGCTTCAAGCCGCTCGAGCGCCCCGCGCGCCAATTGGTAGCTGCCATAGGTGCTGGCGAGGCTCCCCACCGGACGGGTCAGGAGCGCAGCATAGAACAGGAATGCGAACAGCTCGCCCGGGCCGCGATCTCCGGAGGCGGGCGAGGAATTGCCGATCACCAGGATCGCAATCGCCGCCAGCGCCGCGACCAGCGCGACGACCGGACCGATGAAGGCGGTGATCCGGGCCTGGGTCAGCTTGATTAGCCGCGCCCGTTCGATCGCGGCCTGATAGCGCACGAAATGGTGCTCCTCCACCGCGAAGGCCTTGATCGCAGGCAGCATTTCGAGATCGCATTCGGCCATCCAAAGCACATCGACCTCGGCCTCGCGCACTTTGCGGCCGAGCACGCGCAAGCGCCGAGCAAGCCATTTCATGCCGAGGTAGAATAGCGGCACCAGCACCGGGACGACCAACGCCATCGCTGGGTCGATCAGGAACAGCAGGATGACCGCGCCGCCGGCGGTCATCAGCATCGCCGGCATCTGCGCCAGCGTAGTGGTGAGGAAGGAGCTGAGGTTCTGTACCTCGTAACTCATCAATGAAAGCATATCGCCCTGACGATTGCTGTCATGAAACGATACAGGCATGGCCTGAATGTGAGCATAAGCCCCTTCGCGAAGCCGCGCCAGGATGCGCCCGGATGCTGCTTCCGACAGGATCGAGACGAGGATGCTGATCGCGGTCAGCCCGATCAGCGCAACGCATAGCAACGCCAGCGTTGCCCCCAGATCGATTGTTTCATCCCCGGCAATACCCGCCGCCAGTTGCGCGGCGAGCCAGGGCAGCGCCAGAGTCGCGATTGAGCCCAGCAGCGATAGCCCGCCGATCACCGCGAGGTTGCGCGCGTGGGGCCGTGCCCAGCGCAGCAGGAACGTTATCGCAACGTCACTACCCAGATCGCGGCTCACGTCAGACACGCCTCTGAACCAGCTTGCCCATGCCGGCCAGCAGGCGTCGGGCTTGCAGGACGGGGAGGGGCCAGTTGGTGGCTTCTGGGAAGCGTTCGTGCAGCACTTCGGCCCCCGGGAACAAAGTGTAGCGGGTCAGCAGCAGCTTATCGACCAGGGTTGGGCAGGCTGACAGTTCGAGGCGCAAACGGGCAATGCTGGACATGGCGCTGAGGTAGCGCATCAGCTTTGTGTCTCCCGGCTGCCGCGCGAGTTGAGCCATGACCCCCGCCCCGATCGTCGTTCCCAATGCTGCTTCGGCAAAAGCCAGCGCGGACAAAATTATCGGCGAGGTTCCGCTGACGCGCGCGGTTGCAGTCAGATGCTGCCAATCCTCTGGGCCGAATGCGGCGCACATTAGATCGAGGTCTAGCGCCCAGATCAGGCGGTTTTCCTCGAATGCCTTGTCCATGCCGGTGATATACCCGAACTGGCCGTGTAGTGCGCGGTTGATCGCGATGAGGATCAGATTGTCGGTCGGTGCGACTGCCCTCGCCAGTTCACTGACACGGTTGAGCGGGATAGTCCTCTGGCCGATGCCGGCTCGGTCTAAGCATTGCGAGATGACGGCACTGGCATTGCTTCGCCAGTGCAAGTCGAACACGTGGGTAAAGCCCAAAGGGCATTCGCACGCCCAGCTTTCCTGCAGCGGGCGCGCATCGCCTGCGCGCTGAAAGCCAAGGCCGGCGACCACCTTGCGCACTGCTTCGCGCGAGGCGCCGGGCAGTAGCAGGTCCGTGTCTCCGCGCCGCCGGACCGCAGGCTCGGGGTATAGCGTGTATGCAATCGCGGTCCCCTTGGTGATCACAGTTGGTATCCCGGCCCCGGCGAGTGCCCCAACCAGTTTGGCCAGCATCTGGCTATGTCCCAATTCCCAGAAGCTTTGCGCCCGCGCTTCGTCGCGAACCAAGACTCGCACCGTATCGGGCCATTGCGCCAGCGTGGCAGCATTGCCGACTAAGAGCAGAGCAATACCGTGAAAGGCGATCCGTGCGAAGACTGCTTCGGAAAAAGCGTGAGTTTCCGGAAATTCAGCAGGCCACGGCGGCAGTGGCTCGCCTCTGGCTGCGTGGCGCACAAACAGTGCGAGAAGGTGGTCAATAGATTCTGTCGTCAAGAACTTTGCTCCGTCACAACGGCGTTTGTCCCAGACTGAGAGTACCTAGTGCCCTGCCGACTGAAATGATGATCAATGGCCCTCAAGACGATTAATAGGTCGAGCGCTTCCCTAGACAATTTCGAGGAGGTTTCAAGTGGGTTGGCGATTAGCCATTGACCCGCTGTTGGCATGCTGCAAATGCCGCGCGTGCTCGTATCGAATCCACAAGACAAGTCAGTCAGGGGTCCCCTATGAAAAGCGGTTCTGCTAGGCGCGGTATCATCCTCGCCGGAGGATCGGGAACCCGCCTCTATCCGCTCACACGCGGCGTATCCAAGCAATTGATGCCAATCTTTGACAAGCCGATGATCTACTATCCGCTCAGCACGTTGATGCTGGCGGGGATCAGGGAAATTCTGGTAATCACCACCCCCGAAGATGCCGAGCAGTTTCAGCGCGTTCTGGGTGATGGATCGGATTTTGGCGTCAATCTGAGCTATGCGCAGCAGCCCAGACCCGAAGGGCTGGCGCAGGCATTTCATATCGGCGCCGATTTCGTTCGCGGCGGGCCGAGCGCGCTCATCCTCGGTGACAATATCTTCTATGGCCACGGTCTGCCTGATCTGCTGAAAAACGCCCATGCTCGCGAAAGCGGATCGACGGTATTCGCTTATCGGGTCAGCGATCCCCATGCGTTTGGCGTGGTGGAGTTCGATGCCCAGGGCAAGGCGATCTCGATCGAGGAAAAACCGGCCGAGCCCAAATCGAACTATGCGGTGACCGGGCTGTATTTTTACGATGATACGGTGGTCGATCGCGCGCGTGACCTTGCGCCATCGCCGCGCGGAGAGCTGGAAATTACTGATCTCAATCGGCTTTACCTCGATGAAGGTTCGATGTCGGTCGAAATGATGGGGCGAGGGTTTGCGTGGCTCGATACCGGCACCCACGCATCGCTGCTGGATGCGGCAACCTATGTGCGCATCACCGAGGAGCGGCAGGGTCTGAAGATCGCCTGTCCCGAAGAGATTGCATGGCGGCAGGGCTTCATCACAGATGAGCAACTGGAACGTATCGCTGAACCTTTGCGCAAATCCGGCTATGGCGAATACCTGCTGCGGCTGCTTGAGCATCCGGTGCGCGGATGAATATTGTCGAGACCGCCATTCCCGGTCTGCTGATCCTTGAACCGCGCGTATTCGGTGACGAGCGCGGGTTCTTCATGGAAACCTGGAACGAGAGCGGATTTGCCGCGGCGGGCCTCGATATGCAGTGGGTCCAGGACAACCACAGCCATTCGCAAAAAGGGGTGCTGCGCGGGCTGCATTTCCAGAACCCCGGCCCGCAGGGCAAGCTGGTGCGCGTGACACGCGGCGCGGTGTTTGATGTCGCGGTCGATCTGCGCCGATCGTCCGAACATTTTGGCAATTGGATCGGCGTCGAACTGACCGCCGAGAACAAGCGGATGTTGTGGGTGCCCGAAGGTTTTGCGCACGGTTTCCTGACGCTGGCCGACGACACCGATTTTCTCTATAAATGCACGGCGCCCTATGCTCCGGCAAGCGAACACACGCTGGCGTGGGATGACCCCGCAGTTGGGATCGAATGGCCGGTTACAGGTGTCGATCCGATAGTTTCGGAAAAGGACACTGTCGGCCTCGCGCTCGCCAATGTGCCCGCATTTAAATAACAGGCTGGATTGCACATGAAAGTTCTCATCACCGGCGCGAACGGACAATTGGGCGGCGCGTTGCAGCGCACCGCTCCTGACCATGCCGATCTGAATGCCATCGACATCGATGATGTGGACTTCACTGAAGACGCGATGCTGCGTGCTCGGCTGATCGTGGAATCTCCCGATATCATCATCAACGCCGCTGCCTACACCGCTGTCGACAAGGCTGAGAGCGACGAAGAACTGGCGCAGGCGATTAACGCTGATGCGGTCGCGATCATGGCCGAGGAAATGGAAGAGCAGGGCGGCAAGCTGGTGCACGTCTCGACCGATTTCGTGTTCGACGGGCAAAGTTCACGTGCCTACCTGCCCGAAGACCCGCGCGCGCCGATCTCTGCCTATGGCCGGACCAAAGCGGCGGGCGAGGATCATCTGCGCCCTTCCGATCTGCTGGTGCGCACCGCGTGGGTTTACGAGGCGGGAGGCGCCAATTTCGTACGCACGATGATCCGCCTGATGAACGAGCGCGACGAGCTGGGCGTTGTGTCCGACCAGATCGGATCGCCAACCTGGGCGACGGGGCTTGCGCATACGATCTGGGGGCTGATCGAAGCAGGCGCGAGCGGCACCTTCCATCACAGTGATGCAGGCGATGCCAGTTGGTATGACTTTGCGGTCGCCATCGCCGAAGAAGCGCACGCGCTCGGCTTGATTGCGCGCATTCCGGCAATCAAGCCGATTGCCACAGCCGACTATCCGACCCCAGCCGCGCGCCCCGCGTTCTCGCTGCTCGATTGCAGCAAGACGCGCGAGCTGCTTGGCGATGCGCCGGTTCATTGGCGCACCAACCTGCGCCTCATGCTTAAAGAGGAAGCTTCCCTTGGCTAATGTGCTCGTCACCGGCGGGGCCGGCTTTATCGGCGGCAATTTCGCGCATTACTGGAACGCGCGCCATCCCGAGGATGGAATCATCGTGCTCGATGCCCTGACTTATGCCGGTAACCGTTCGACGCTTGCTGGGGCCAATCGCACCGAACTGGTCGAAGGGGACATTCGGGATACCGAGATGGTCGAGACGCTGCTGCGCGACCGAGATATAAACACCATCGTTCACTTCGCCGCCGAAAGCCATGTTGACCGCTCGATCACCGGACCCGATGCCTTTATCGATACCAATATTCTGGGCAGCAACAGTCTGCTCAAGGCCGCTCGCGCGGTTTGGCTGGCAGGCGACGGGCGCGATCACCGGTTCCACCACATTTCGACCGATGAAGTGTTCGGATCGCTCGGACCCAATGACCCGGCTTTCAGCGAGACCACGCCCTATGCGCCCAACTCGCCCTATTCGGCGAGCAAGGCTGCATCCGATCATCTGGTGCGCGCTTATCACCACACCTACGGACTGGAGGTGACCACCAGCAATTGTTCAAACAATTACGGGCCGTACCAATACCCGGAAAAGCTGATCCCGCTGTTTCTGCTGAACGCGCTGCATGGCCGCGCGTTGCCGATCTATGGCGACGGAATGAACGTGCGCGACTGGCTGCATGTGGAGGACCATTGCCGCGGGATCGAGGCGTGCCTGATGCGCGGCCAGCCGGGTGAGACCTACAATATCGGCGGCGGAGCGGAGCTACCCAATCTGGAAGTGATCGCGGCGATCTGCCGTGAGGTTGACCGCGCATTCGAAGAAGTTGACGGTCTGGCGGCTCGATATCCGGATGCACCCGCCGCACGCGGGGAAAAGACCGAAACGCTCAAGACCTTCGTGACTGATCGCGCCGGGCACGATCGCCGCTATGCGATTGACGAGACCAAGGCGCGCGCCGAGCTCGACTATGCACCGCAACGCGGCTTTGACGAAGGTCTGCGCCATACCCTTCGCTGGTATCTCGATCACGAAACGTGGTGGCGAGCGCTGCTTGCCGCCGGATAGGCGCGCCATGCCGGGATTTAGCGATCGACCAAAGCTTGCCGATCGTCTCAAGGGAAGGGACAACAACCTCAACCTGATCCGGATGATCGCTGCCGCAGCGGTGCTTGTCTCCCATGCCTTCCCTATTGCATTGGGGGATGGAGCGGAGGAACCGCTGAGCCGATTGACCGGAATGACGCTCGGCGCTCATGCGGTCATGGTATTCTTTATCCTGTCAGGCCTGCTGATCGCCCGTAGTTTCGATCGCGGAGGCACCCTTGCGCGATTTGTTCTGGCTCGCGCGATGCGCCTGTTTCCGGCATTGATCGTGGTGCTGGTTCTGACAATCGGGCTCGGAGCCATTTTCACCAAGTTGCCGCTCGCCGATTTCTTTGCGGCACCCCAAACGCTGAGTTATGTGCCAAGGAACCTCACTCTCGCATTCCTGCAACCCGAGCTGCCAGGCGTGTTTGAGGCCAATCCCTATCCGCGCAGCATCAATGGCAGTCTCTGGACGCTGTTTTACGAGGTGGTGTGCTATGGCAGCGTCGTGGTCATCGGGCTGCTCGGGCTGCTGCGAGCACGATTTTTGTTCACCCTCACGTTTATGCCAGTCGCGGCGGCGTTCGTCTTCAGCACGATCTGGAGCCCGGCGGGTGGCCTTGCGTATCGGCTGGACCTGCTTGCGACGCTGGGATTTCCTTTTGCATTGGGCATGCTCGCCTATGTATGGCGCGCGGCGCTGGTGCTGGACCTGCGTATCGCGGCGCTGCTCTGGCTGCTGGTATTGGCGACAGCGGGTTCGATCGTGTTCGCTCCGGCAATTGTTTTGGCCATCGGGTATTCCGCGATCTGGCTGGGCTTTGTACCGGGGGGGGGGGGGGGCTGCTCTCGTACAACCGGTTGGGCGATTATTCCTACGGGATCTACATCTACGCGTTCCCGGTTCAGCAATCGGTGGCACACCTGATTCCCGGCGCATCGCCACTTGTAAACATGGCGGTGTCTGCCCCGATTACCCTGATCTTCGCGATTGTATCGTGGCATCTGGTTGAGGAACGAGCGCTTTTATGGATCAGACGTTCAGCCTCGGCCTGACGGGCATCTCCTCACGATCATTTCAGCCCAGCACCTCGAGCACGGCGTCTCTCAAATCGTCCATGAAGGGGTAAGGGACGGTCCGCAGGTAATCGGGATTGTTATCCGCCACCGGCGGCGTGCCGAATTGCGCGCAGGCATCGGCCAGCGCCGCCGCCAGCGGGTCTTCGGCAATGGACTGAATCGATGTGATGTTCGGGTGGAAGTCCGACAGATCCTTGCTGAAATAAGTGTTGGTGATGGTCCGCATGCCGAAATGTGCCATTTCCAGCGGCGGATAGCTTGGATGGGGCGATGCCATCAGGCTCACCCCGGCATAACAGCTGAGCAGCGTCTCGGCATAGGCATCGAGCGACAATTTTCCGACCGAAGTGAGCTTTCGCCCGTCGCCCAGATCGACCGGATCGTGCGGCACCCCGGCCGATATCACTTCCCAATCGACGTATTGCGGATAATCGCGCGCCCAGCGGCGCAGCCCCCGCACGAGCGCGGGGAAGCAGTTGCGCTCCACCGTGGGCCGACCATAAACAAGCACCCGCTTCTTTCGCTCGGATGAGGTCACCCGATCAAGATAGGGGCGCAGAGCATCGGAGATGACCGGTTCGAATACGAAAGCGCGCGTCGGCCGGTGGCCGACCGCGTCGATATAGCGCGCCAGATTGCTGCTGTTGATCACGCCCCACAGCGGATCGGAGGTATCGTAGGCCGCGCGCGCCAGCACGTGAGCCGATGAAAACGCCATGAAGGACGGCTCGTAATCCTGCATCAGCCAAATCATCGGCGCGAGTGCCTGACCGAAAAGTTCGGCCTGAGCGCCGCGAACCTTGGCAAAGTTGAGCGTGGTCCACCAATTATAGGTCATGAACATCTCGTGCGCGCGAACGGCAATTGTTGCGTCCGCGCGTCGCACCAGCTCGATGTGATCGGGCGCTATGGATAGCCCCGCTCTGGCGGCGCGGGCGATGACGATCGAGGGATCGGTTTCGGCGGTGACATCGGTGATAATCACCCGCAGATCGACCGGCCTAGTCGCCCTCAGTGCAAGCAACAGGTGGCTGAAGATTTCGATCCCGGTGACCGTGCCGCCGAAATCGGAGCCTTTTTGCAGCATCGGCAGCACGACGGTGAGCCGCGGTGTTGCCACATCATCGCGCGTCACTGCATAATCGGCCAGCACCACATCATCAATCGGCGGCGATGCGACCGAGTTGCGCAGACCATGGATCAGCGCCTTAACCTGGGGAGGGAGGTTGCGTTTCAGGAAGGATCGTCCGGACGACACCATCGTCAGACCGGTTTTCGCACGACGAATGTCAGGAATTCGGCATTCGTTTGCGTCTCTGCCGGAGCCGATTGCATCGCCGCCTCGAACTCCGGGCGATCGGGCGCCGGGACTGCGCCCAGCGATTCTTCCCATACCCAGAGCCGTGCCGAACCATTAACTTGCCGACGATCAATGGCGAAACCGACGCTCTCAAAGGCAGCAATCAGGGCAGTGTACGCGGGCAGGGAAAAGTGCCGCGGCGCTTCCAGTCCGCGCCAGTAACGGCCGAAAATCGCAAGCCCCGTCGCATCGGCATTGGGCACTTCGACAAACAGTGTGCCACCCGGTTTCAGCCAGTCGAAAAGTCGACGCAGCAGAGCCTGAGGGTCAGGAACGTGTTCGAGCACATGAGCAAGGGTAATGTGGTCAAACTCATCGTGCCAGCGATCATCCTGAATCGTCGCCACGTCTTCGATGGCTATGCCCTGTTGCGATAGCCCGGTCAGCAAATGGGGATCGTATTCTACACCATGAAGGATATATCCGAACCGCTTCATGCGCAACAGGTATTCCCCGCTCCCACAGCCATAATCGAGGATGCTGGCAGGGGCTTTGGGTGCGAACCGATATTGCTCGTCGATGATGGAATTGTCGCGGCCCGCGATCCGCGTCGCCGCCATGACGAGACTGTCGATCGGCCCGGGTGAACTTGAGAACCTTGACCTGAGGTAGCTCTCCCTCAAAACGCCGCGAAGCCCGGCGCGATGATCCGAGGATCGCAGGGCCGCGTGGGTATAATACGCCGAATATGCGTGCAGCAGGCGGTCGCCCACCGGGCGGCGGTCCAGCCAGATACTGCGGCACCCGTTGCAGCGAAGATACGAAAACTCGCCGTCATCCGCCCGGAAGAACAAATCTCTGACACCCTCGCATTCCAACTCGGATTCGCGGGAATTGCAGAACAGGCAACTGGATACAGCTTCGAGGCAATCATCTGGACCATAGGTCTTACCCACCGCGTTTGACGGGTCTGGTTTCGATTGAACGGGTAAAGGCAGTCTTGACACGCTTGCGTCCTCTTCAATCTGATCGCTTAAGGGCAATATGGCGCTTTGAGCCTTTCGTGTCTCGACAGATACTCCTGCCTTCACCGCTGGTCGTCAATTGGCACGGGATGCAAGTGCGGCAGATTGATCGCGATTGCTTGCACAGTCAGGTCTGATCCATCCTCGAAATTATCGCTGTGCGGTATCTTTCAATTCCCCGGCATCTTATTCCGCAGTTGCGAAATGCGGTTGGCACAGGCAAGGCCGCCGTGACAAGTGCTTTGGCACAGGAAGGGCAGGGCGTGGCAAAGTGACAGCGACAATCCGGGTGTCCGTTTGCCCTTCATACCTATCGAAATCAGCCCATGATGGGCAAACTGCTTTCTCGCTATCGCGCAACGCGGTCGGCTGATGACTCTGGTCAAAAACACTCTTTTCAGTCTGCTGCCGACCGTGGCGGGAGTGGTCGTCAGCATCGCGACTGTGCCCTTTTATATCTCGGTATTTGGCACAGAGCGGTACGGTGCCTTGCTCATCGCCTTCGTGCTGCTCGGCTATTTCGGGCAGGTCGATTTCGGGCTGGGCAGGGCAATAACCCAGCGTCTTTCGTCGATGCCGAATGCAAGTGCTCAGGAACGGGCAAGCGTGGTCTGGTCCGCGCTGGGTGGGGCGAGCGTGGTTGCGGCGGTGGGCGCCGCGCTCGTCTACCTTGCGGCAAATGTGTTCTTCGGATCGTTTTTCGAAGCTGATGCTGGTCTGAGAGCCGAGGTGCTGGAGTCTACCTGGCTGTTTGCCTTGTGCGTGCCAGTGATCATGTTCACCGGCGTTTCATCGGGGGCGCTGCTCGGGCTGGAGCGGTTCGGGATCGTCTCAGCCGGGACGACCATCGGCAACCTGTCATTCCAGATCCTGCCGGTGCTGGTCGGCATGTTCCACTCGGTCGAAATCAGCTGGCTGCTTGGCGCATCGCTGGTGGGAAGGATAATCGGGTTGCTGCCGATCATGGTCAGCATGTGGTTTGTCTTTCTGCGTGCGCAGCCGATCAACCCCTCCACCTCGCAGCTGCGCCGACTCTTTTCCTTTGGCGCGTGGATCATGCTGACAGCGATAGTCGGGCCGTTAATGACGATGTCGGATCGGGTCGTGATCGGCGCAGCCATAAGTGCCGCTGCTGTTGTGGCCTATTCTGTCCCGTTCCAGATTGCATCTCGTACTGTCATGTTCCCGATGGCGATTGTCCAGGCCCTGTTTCCGCGCCTTGCATCACAAGAGAGCGATGATGCCGCCCTGTTGGGCAAGGACGCAGTCGTGGTCATCGGGCAAACTTATGCCTTTGTGGTCACTGGCTTGATCTGCCTTGCCGAACCGTTGCTAAGGCTTTGGCTCGGCGATGGTTTCGATCAACGCTCCGTTATGGTCGGCCAGATCGCGCTCATCGGTTTCTGGGCTAATGCAATCGCAAACGTTCCGTATTCGTTGATCCAGGCACGGGGCAATCCTCGGTTCACAGCTGTCCTGCATGTTATCGAATTGCCGGTTTACTTCGCCATGCTTTATGGGTTCGGGACTACGCTTGGCCTTTACGGCATTGCGCTGGCCTTCTCTCTGCGAGCGATGCTGGATTGCGTGATCCTGTTTCGTAAGGCGGAATTGTGGGACCGCAAAGTCGCTGTCAGGCTTGTTGGACCCGCCATCGTCATTCTGTCTGCCTTCTTCATGTCGCGGTGGACGCAGGATTGGACGTTGGCCATTGCCGTCGCGAGCCTATGCACGGCCGTGTTGTTGGTCATGATCTGGTTTCAGATGCCCGCGCAAGTCCGGTTGAAGCTCACCGCTTTGATGGGGCATTAGGTCCTATATCCGGGATCGATCCGATCAGCTGGTCACGCACGGCCAAAGTGGGAGGTGTCAGCCGGGCAGTGCATCACACGGCCCGGCTGATGCTTTAAATATTGGGCGTGACGGACATGGGTTCAGCCATGGACTTAGGCGAGCGGATTGGTCACAGCCCTAGTGCCGTAATGACCCGCGCCGCCTCTTGCTCCGCGGCGGCAAGTGCATTTGCATAGTCTGCATCGCCCCCGTTCAGGATCGCGACCAGCATACATCTGCCGTTGAAGTTAAACCCGCTATTGCCCCAGCGATTGCGAATGTCGCTGATTGAGGCGTTCTTAAAGTTGGTGCCTGCCAACCGTGCGATTACGGGCGTGCCCTTTGCCCATGCCGCATTCAGCCCGCCGCGCGTAACCGGGGTGACCGCCGCGCCATTGGCAAAATAGGTCGTGCCCGTCATGCCGGTGCCAGAGTGCGGTGCTGCGCCAGAACCACTGGTAGCACCGCCTGCAAAGAAGGAAGTGTTGTTGGTCCCGCCCAGCATGAAATCGTTGTCGGTTGTCTTGACCACATAGACCAACGTGGCGTTGGCCGGGCCGGTGTTGGCTGTGAACGCAGCTGCCATAAAGTCATCAGCGCCATCGAAAACCGCGCCGTTATTGTAGACAGGCTGGGCAGGCACGGTCGCCTGCGCTAGATTGCGAGTGCCGGGTGCCTTGGCATTTGGGACAATTGCAATCGTATCGCCCGCGCCCTGCAAGACCGCTCCACCATCGCCCGCTGTCATGCTGGCAGTGTTGGTCCAGTCGTAGACTGCGACCGTGGCGGATGATGCGACAAGCGCGTCGATGAAGCTGCTGCCAAAGCTGATTGTGCCTTCGGCCACCACCGCGCCCACGGAATTGGTGGCCGTGATCTCGCAACTGATCGTATCGGTATTCACCAGGCCCATCGCCGCCCCATTGAGCGTTACCGTCTGTGCGGTCTGGCCCGCAATGTTGACCCCGTTGCGCTGCCATTGGAATGTGACTGCGATCGGGGCGGAGCCAATGACGTTGTAGGTTGCAGTCAGCACCTTGCCATCTGCTGCATCGCCGGTGATTTCGCTCGCCGTGAAGCTGGGCGCGAACAGGCGCAGCACATCGGCCGGCACGGACATGGCGCCGGGTGATGCTGGTGAAGCGAATGCCGTGCGGTTGAGGTCAAGCGGCAGGCGCGGCACGAAGCCCTCTGCTTTCAGCAAGCCTGTCGGTGTGAAGTCGCCATTCGCGAAGTCAGCATACAGGCTGTCCTGATTGCCGCTCGATATGTTGAATATGCCGCCGGGAATGCTCGGGTTTGCCGCGTGCGTGTGATTGTTCTCGATCACGACATTGGAAAGTGGACCCTCGCGATAGCCAATGCTGCGCATCGCGTTGTTCGCAAACACGACATTGTTTAGGAACACGCTCTGGTTCGGTCGGCTGTCGATCACAAAGCCCTGGTTCGGCATGGAATTGTGGCTGATTACCACATGGCTGTAATCGCAGCGGCGGGTGAATTGCGAGAACCCGTTTATCGGGTCCTGGCTCACCGTCGCAATCTTGATCTGCGCCAGCTGATTGCCGACAAAGAAGATGTCGCGCTCATTCGACACGCCGCCCAACTCGGGCAGAAGCGCGGGCGGTGCGAGGTAGATCAGCTGCACCTCCAATTCCCATGCGCGGTTGAAGGCAACAATCACGTTTTCGAGATTGTCGCGGGTGTGCTGATAGAAGTCGCCATGAGCGTCTACGTGCCACACGATTTCAAGCGGGGTGGTCTTGAAGTTTCGCGGAGTATTGTAGGTTGCGCTCTGCGCGCCGGTGCCAAAACCCTGCCCGGCAATACCCCGCACAGACAGCGCCGCAGCGGCCCGATCCTGCGCAACAAACTGCGGCGTCAGCGTTGCTGTGACACCCGGCAGCGTGTTGAGCCAGTCCACCACATCGGTGGTCCAATAGCCGCCGAGGCCAGACACACCGCGATAGCCGCCGGGAGGCATGTCGTTGTAATATGCCTCGGTGCTGTTTGCATGGTCAAAGGTGTAAGTGGTCGCTCCGATTACAACGGTCCACAGTCCGCCGCCGCCTGAGGAATAGTTGCCGCCGCTGCGCGATGCCGTGGCGACGCTCTCGGGTCCGTCATAGACCATCGTGAAAGCAGATCGATTGCCGTTGAGGTCAATCTGGTCGGACTGCTGAAACGTGCTGTTGACGATGCACAGGCCGTTGCTGGCAATGTCGGATTGAACGTCCGCGACATTGGTGCCCCGGATCAGCGAAGCATCCACTACCGGCTGATTGACCTTCGTAACTTCGGCTTCGGTATACCAGACGTTGTTCGTCAAACCGCCGACGGGCAATTGCCCGCCCCGGATCAATTCGCGCTTTCCCAGCGGCGAGGTGCTGGTGATATTGCAGCCATCGGCCCAATGGTGCCCGCCGCCACCCTTGGGAAACAGCACATTGGTTTTCAGTGTTGCGCCATAGCGCGCATCGAAAGTGACGTTTGGCCCCTTGAAGCGCCAGAACGCGGAATGCGAAGTGAGGACGGTTTCTGCATCGGTGGTGTAGGCATTGCGCCCGATCGACACGCCGGGCACGCTGGCCTCCAGCGTATATCGTCCGCTGATATCCCAATGGGCAAAGAGATTGGCAGAGACGCTGCCCCAATCATACTTGCCCGCCTTGGTGACAGTGAAGCGCGGGTTCTGCGCAGACTGGTCGCCAGCATAGGCAATCGCCGGGCCGAACGCCTGATACCTCTGCCCGGTGATGACGGGCAGGTCTGGATTGATTTCAAGTTCCAGATCGTGGCCCACGTCTTGCGGAGAGAACAGGTAAGGCCCGATGACGCGCTGTTGAAAGCTCGGATCGTTCGCGGTTCCCCTGATATAGAGTTGCGCCTTTCCGATCCTGCCAATCTCTTTTTGCAGCCGCACCCACCACCCGAAATAGAGGCGCGTGCCTCGCGGCGTATCCACAGCCTGCCAGCGCGGCGCATCCACGGTGACGGTGTTTCCTTCGTAGAGAAACTCAACCCCCGCCATGCCAAGGTTGTCGAACAGCGAGCCGCCATCGTCCGCCATCGCGATCACGCCGACGAGTAACTCGCTGGTGAAGTGCTGGTTGGGCGGGGTGATAAGGCGCAGCGCAGGCTTAGCAAGGGTGCGCGTCGGGTCGGTCGGCGCGCTGGCAAAGCCGCTGCCCGCCGTGCCGGTCCAAGCAAGGGCGGGTGCGAGAATTGCCAGTTCGGAGGGTGCGGTCTTTGAGCGGACCAGCGGAATCCAACTTCCCGAACTCAGGCCGATACCATGCCAGCTCATCAGGAAAGGCCCACTATGTCGCTGGCAGTCGTGCCGGTTTGGCGCACGGCCTTCACCCTGATCGCAAGGACACTCCCGCTGACCACGTTGCGGAGCACAACGTCCTCGCTCGATCCAACCGAACGCAGCGTTATATCGCCCCCAGTGCCGACATAAATTGCCTTCGCCACATCTGGCAGGTCGCTGGCATCGGATGGAGAAATCGTGAATGCCAACCTGGCGGGGGCGATCAGGCTGTCGCTTGCAGTGCTGAAGGGGTCGTTCATCCTAATTCACCTTTTTGGTTATTAATATTGTATTCAATAAACCAAATTGGATTGCTGTAGGAAAGCTGTTTTTCGTTGCTCTCTGCTATGCACTCAGGCCGCTCGTGCTGATGCTCCCGAGGCTGCAGGAACAGCCAGGCTGAGGTGATTTTTTGAGCCGTTATCGGCTATCGCCCCGGTTGGCTTTGAGCAGAGATCAGTGCATAGGCTGTAACTCGTGAAAAAGGCCCTGATCGCATGTCGGCAGCAGACAATCCTCACAAAGACAGTCCCGGCCGCCTTCAAAGAGCATTACGTCTACTGGCATCGGTTCTCGACCCGAGAGCCTGGATCCACCTCTTGAAGATCGTCAACTATTACAATTATTCGCACGTTGCCCCTTTGCGCGAAGTGAGTTTTGCAGGAGCACGCAACGTGAGTCCCGACGCGGTGTTCCAAAACCCGTCAAGGATCGTCATCGGCGAGCGGGTCAGGATCGGGTCACGGTGTCACCTGTGGGCGGGCCCGCGCGACGGCATCATTCGAATGGGCGACGATGTTTTGCTCGGCCCTGAGGTTCTGATCACAGCTTCCACCTATCGGTATGATTGTGGCAGCCCGGTTACCGACCAGCCCATGGCTGAAGCTGATGTGACACTGGGCAATGACGTATGGCTAGCGACGCGTGCGGTGATACTTCCCGGAACAATCATCGGCGACGGATCGATTGTAGCTGCCGGTGCGGTTGTGAAAGGGCAGTTTCCTGCGATGAGCATCATTGCAGGCTCACCCGCCAGGCAGGTCGGCGAGCGGCGGATTGGTGAGGATATGAAGGGCATCGCAAAGCCTTCAAATTGACTTGCCGAAACCTATGTTCTGGTCGAATGGCGGCGGGATATCCGGCTTGATAGAAGTCGGGTTTCGTCTATGACGATGCGGTGGCGACCAGACAAATCTATAAGCCGCAGGCGATCTCTTCCGTTCGGCCGACAGGCCGACAGGGCGTGAATTCCGGGGTCATATTCGCGGTCGCTGTCGGATACCTGCTGCTGCTGCCCCCCCAGTTCAATGTGGTGGTTGGCGGATCGGTGATCCCGCCTTACCGATTTTTCCTGATCGCTTCACTCCTTTACGTTGTGGGAACCTGGGCGAGGCGCGGCTGGCAGTTTGTTGTGCCAGATTATCTGATGGTGGTGGCAGGTTTATGGATCTGGCTTGCCTTTTACATAACGTCAGAATTCAACGACTTCTTTACCGCTTCGGTAGCGCAGACAGCAGATATTGTGGTGGCTTACTTTTTCGCGCGATCCGCGTTTCGCTCGCTGCACGATCTTCGATTGTTCCTGCTGATGATGGCTCCAGGTCTTGCCGTGATTGCAGCGGTTATCGTCGTTGAATCGGTAACAAAGACGCACATAATCCAGCCATTTTTCAGTTCTCTTTTGGGAACTGGTGGGGGCTATACCCTTACGAGTGAGCGGCTTGGGCTGCTCAGAGCTGCTGGCCCTTTCCCTCATCCGATCCTGGCCGGCGTTTTCTTTGCTAGCTTTCTCCCCTTGTACTGGCTCTCCGGGTTGCGTGCCTGGCCGCGCGTATTTGGTATTGCAGCCGCACTGGCGAGCTTTTTTACGGTAAGCTCGGCCGCGCTGCTCGCTTTCACAATGGGAGCAGGCCTGATCTTCTACAATTGGCTGACTGAGCGGATCGCGAACGTCACATGGCAACTTTTTTTCATCGTGTTCGGTCTATTCGCGTTTGCGGCTGAGCTCGGGACCAAATCAGGGACCTTCAACCTGCTCGTTCGATTTGGATCGCTCAATTCCGATAGCGCGTTTTACCGCACGCTCATCTGGCGTTTCGGGACGCAAAACGTTGTGAAGAACCCTTGGTTTGGCATTGGATACAGCGATTGGGAGCGTCCGGTCTGGATGGGATCATCAATCGACCATTATTGGCTGTTGATGGCGATCCAGTTTGGTCTGGTGACGCCGGTCCTGATTGGTCTCGCAATAATATGGGCGATAGTGGAACTTTTGCGCAATTCCACACATTCGAATCTGGTCGACAAGCGGACACAAATCGGTCTTGCAATCGCTATGGCGTCCATTGCTCTCGGGGCAATTTCTGTATCCATGTGGTTGGCTGCACAGGTTTGGTTCCACATGCTAATGGGTCTATGCGTGTCCATGTCGAAGATGCGCTCGGGAAACATGACCGCTGGAGCTGTTGGCCCATTAAATAGATCAGGCGCACTCAAGCCGGTCACACCACTGCAATCTTAGGATATGAGCGCAGCTATTACACGAACCATTTTTAGGTGGATATAATCGATGACCAAGGCGTCCTTACATCTATCTACTTCAGATCTCTTTAAAGAAGTTAATGAGCGATCGGTTCAGAAGCACTCGAATTATTTCGAGATATATGACCGTTATCTGTCTGAATTTCGAGGAAAAAGCCCAACTATAGTTGAGATCGGGGTGCAGCATGGTGGGTCGCTTCAAATGTGGGAGCGTTTCTTCGAATCGGATGTGAAAGTTATAGGGATCGACATCCTTGAAGATTGTCGAAGGTTTGAGAGTGAGAACGTCAAGATATTTATCGGCGATCAATCGGACGAAAAGTTTCTTGACGACGTGATCGAAGCTGTTGGTAAGGTCGATATTATAATCGATGATGGCAGCCATATTCCAGTTCATCAAATCGCCTCTTTCCAGCATCTATTCTTCAAGATGTTGAGCGATGGCGGGGTATATATCTGCGAAGATTGTCACACGTCCTACCGCGCGGGATATGGCGGCGGTTTGCGGAGACGCGGAACGTTCATCGAATTTGCCAAGCGGTTGTGTGATCAGATCAACGCTTGGCATTCGGAGTCGAGCAGCTTTGTGGTTGACCAAGCCACTCGTTCGATCAAGTCAATTACCTTCTATCCCAGCATTGTGGTCTTCGAAAAGGGCGAGGTGGTGCGCCCCATGAGGCTTGAAGCGGGAGAGGTAAAACTTGACCTCGAACGTCAATTCAAGGCTGGCCCGTTGGCCTCAATCATACTTCCCTTGAAGCAAAGCAAGACCGTGCAACGGTTGGTAAGGACAAATCCGGCACTCTGGCGCATGATGCGAAAAGTCCTTCGTCGTGCCAACTAGGCCCTCATTCCATTTCCCGTGCGTCGATTTGTGCCCCTCAAAGGCGCCATCCAGACGGGCCGCAGCAACTGGCTCAGATCAATGACGCCGAAGAATCGCCTTCGCTAGCGCAATTGCGATTTCGCGCAATTGCCGCGCGGGATGAAGCAGGAACCGATCCAGGATAAGCGCGCTCTTGCTGGTCGGCTCGACGCTAACACACTCATGCACGCTGAAGCGTGCCGCGATACTGCTGTCAGCCAATCTTCGCCCCTTGATCCGATTGGCGACGTTTTCACCATGAACCACCTGAAGCCAGCACGGCTGGGTGACGACTTGTCGAAGCGGGAAATTGCTGCCCAGTTCAGTATGGGTCGCCGCCCAGATCGTTTTGCAATCGGCCGCATCTTCCACCAGTGATGTAAACGGATTGCTTTCATCGGCCGCTGAGTAGAGGCGCCCGTCACGCAACGCCGCGCCGTTCCGGAAATTCAGAATGGTCCCATCTGGCAGACCCGAAGCCTCCTGCCGGATCCGTTCGAGAAAATCGCTCGCAATGGCATCGTCATTGTCCAGCCGGGTCGTCACCAGCCGCCCCGTTCGCGTATCAAGCCTGGCTGCCACGTCGATCGCTGCCATCCCTGCACGAAAAGGCCCGACAAAAATGGCGTCGAAAGGCACCGCTGCCTGAGCCGTTTCAATGCGCTCGCGAAACTCCTTCGGTGTGGCCTCGTCAAAATAGATCAGCCAGCGGAACGAGCCCGCTTGTTGCGCAGCCATGCTGGGCAGGCAATACGTCTCGAACAATTCAAACCGGCGTTTCAGCCATCCGGCGGAGTTTCGGATCGGTGCCTCGCGGCCGGCACTGGCAATGTTGAAGCGCGTTAGGACGAAATGCCGCACTGAAGGTTTCCCTCAAACAAGAATATTGAGAGCCAATGGCAATTTGGCTAAATTCAGCAGGATCGCTGACCAAGTGGCTCACGCGCCAGTTTGGCCATCAAACCGGATTTGGGGTCATATCCGGAAATCCAGTAATTGGGGTGCAGCGCAACATATCGATACCCATCGCCCAACTGGCGCAGGTGCGGGTGTCGCCCACCTATCAGTTTCCCGGCAAGGAATCGTTCCACCGCAGCGATCCAGACCAGGAATGCGGCCAGCACGCGACCGGAAAACGACCAATGCGTCCTTACGAATTCCATTGTCCCTGCCGCACGATAGAGCAACCGGCTGGGTGAAAGCGTGTTGCCATGTGCGGCTGTATGCTGTCCCCGTGCAGCTGCAATGCGCCAAGCTTCATACCCCCTGCCGCGCAGACGAAAGAACAGATCCACCTCCTCGCAATACAGGAAGTAGCGCTCGTCAAGGCCGCCCAGTTCTTGCCACGCAGCACGGGTGAACATCACGAAGCCCCCGATAAGCACATCGACACGGGCGTCCTCCTCAAGGCCTTTAACTGCCTCACTGCCGATGCGCGATCGGCCCATCGCGACGCTCAGGAACTCGGTCATCGAGGGCATTGCAATGGCATTGCCAGTATCGGGCCTTCCGGATGGGTCGACCGTAACCCCACCCCATGCCGCAGCGCCGGGGTAATGGTCCGCCGCGTCCAGCAGAATGTCGATCGAATTCGGCAGGGCAACCATGTCCGGGTTGAGCAGCAGCAAATGTTCTGATCGGGCGAACCGGGACAGCATGTTGTTACCCGCAGCAAAGCCGATATTGCCCTTGCCGGGAATGATCCTGACATCGGGAAAAGCCTGTGCGACCAGTTTCTCGGTTAAGCCGTCGCCATTATCCACCAACAGCACTTCACACGAATGTCGCTGCGCGCCTGACCTGATTGAATCGATGCAACTTTCGATCAGCTGCGCAGAATTGTAGGCAACAATCAGGATGGACACATCCGGTGTTGCTTCATCAGGCTGCCTGAATCTGCGCGTGGCTGCCCGCATCTCACCATTCTGGCGGGCCAGCGGTTCGGCATCGTTCATGGTCTGCCCAGTTCTCTTGCCGCTGTATCCCGTTCCCAGACAATCGTTGTGCTGCGTCGGTTCATCCAGCTTGCCCGGAGCCTGACTATTCCCTTGATCGCGATGTATATCGCCAGATCAAAGAACGATGCCCCTTGGCGCAGAGCGGTGCCAAGATCCCCTGATGAGTTCGATCCGGCGTGGCGAGGGCTGGGATAGAGTGCGTCTACCTGCTTGTTTCCCAATCGTCGGCGCGTTTCCACCCGAATTTGATCGATTGCGCTGCGCGGGGGAGACACTACGAAACATACGGGCTGGCCATCGCGGTCAACGGATATGTTGCGCCGTTCGCTTTCTGAAAAGCGCGAGTGAACCCAGATGTCATCTCCGGTAATGTCGGGGAAATCGCCGATTAGTTCATAGCCGCTGCGCGAAAGGCCGAAACATCCTGAACCGACCATGGAGCAAGTGGCGTACGGCTGGGTCAGCCAAACGCGATAATACGCGCGAACCAGCCAACTTGAACGCGAAAGGTCGATTTTCAGTGCGGGCGAAGCCGCCATCACGCCCGGTTGGCGGAGCACATCGGCAATTGCGGCAAGCGAATGATAGTCGCATTGCACGTCCGCATCGAGATAGATGCGCGGAAAGTGCGAGGCCTCACGCGCTGCGGCATTCATTGCGTGCGTCTTGGACCCTTGCGGCAATTCGATAAGCAGCGCCTGGGGGGCTGACTTGCGAGCGATTTCAACCGTACGGTCCGTGCAGCCGTTCGCCGCCACGATCACCTGCATGCAATGGCCCGATGGCGCCCCTTCCAGAAGCGTATGGAGCGAGCGAGCGATGACTGCTGCTTCATTGTGAGCCGGGACGATGACGGTGAAGGGCGAATGAACGCTCATAGTCTCTGGTCCAATCGTCATTGCGGCACTGGTTCTCAAAGGATGTAACCGTCCCCGAATTGCAACTCCGCGAGGGCTACAGTCGATCGGAGAGCAACTGCGGCTCAGAGAGCCAATCAATCTGTCTGTTTGTCGTCGCCGTATTGGTAATATCCGTACTGATAGCCATAGGACTGACCGGCCTCCAGCGCCTTGTATTTGGTAAGGATGGCGCCCGCCACATTGCCATTGGCGGACTGCACGCGGCGGATTGCGGCACGCGCTTGTGCAAAGGGTACCTTGTTGGCCTCAAGGACGAAGATGGTCGCGTCTGCAAGCCGGGAAAGCATGGGGGCATCCGCCAGCCCCATTACCGGCGATGAATCCATAATAATGAGCGAATACTCGTCACGGCATTTTTCGATGAAATCGCCCAGTGCCTGCGAAGCAATCAGTTCAGCCGGGTTCGGCGCAAGCTGGCCAACAGGCAAAATCTGGAGATTATCGTGGACACCCTTGATCACGGCTTCATCAAGCTCGGCATGGCCAAGGACTACTTCGACCAGGCCAAGCTTTGGCTTTTCGATACCAAGCAATCGGGTCACGGACGGACGGCGAAGGTCGGCGTCGATAAGTAGCGTCTTGCGCCCGAGACTGGCGAACAGTTCAGCCAGTATCACAGCCGTCGTTGACTTGCCCTCTCCGGCCTGACTGCTGGTCAGATGGAGCACGGCGCGGTTGCGAGGCAGGGTAAAATCGATTGTCGCCCGAATGGATGAATAAGCCTCCATCAATGCGCTGAATGGATTGGTTTCATCTGTGGTAATGTCACTACCATCCTTGATATAGGGAGTGTGACCGATAAGCGGCAATCCGATCTTGCTCTCGACATCATCAAGAGAACGAATCCGATCATCAAGGGTTTCACGCAGCACCGCAAGGCCCGCGGCAAGTGCCACGCCGAACACCAGAGCGAGTGTAATGTTGCGCGTCAGGCTCGGGGCGTAAGGGGCGCCGGGGATCGTCGCCGCGTCTAGCTTCGTCACGACGCCTGTCTTCACGTTGGCTGCGCTGTTGATCTGATTGTAACGCGTGAGCAGGGCTTGCATCTGATCCCTGAGCACCTGAGCCTCGCGTTCGAGAACACCGTATTGAACCCGCGTATCCTGTTCGGCAAGCGTGTCGCCCGTCACCGAGGAAAGCTCTCCTTCGAGGGCTTGTTCCTGGTTGCGTGCAACAGTGTAGTCGTTCCTGATGGCAGCCTTGATGTCGGCGCTGCTGCGCTCAATCTGCCGTTCGAGGATATCAAGCTGCGATCGGACCTTAACGATCTCGGGAAACTGATCGTTGTAGCGTTGACGCAGACTGGCAAGCTCGGCCTGCCTTGCAGTGCGCTCGCTGACCAAGGTTTGCAGAACCGGGTTGGTCTGCACCTCGGGCAGCTGGGCCGCGGGCAGGCCCTGAACCGAGCGCCAGCGCTGCTCAGCGCGAATTCGCTGCGCGCGCGCCTCTGCCACCCGCTGGTTGATGCCCGCAAGATTTGAACTGGTGAGCGTCACCGTCCCGCCGCCATCTTCGCTGCTGACTGTCTGGGCAACGACCATTCCGGTGTTGCGCGCATACAAGTTCGCGGCCTCTTCAGCCTCCTGCAGGCTGGTGCGTGTCAACTCGATCTGTTCAAGCAGATATTCACGCGCATACTGGTTGTCTGCTATCGTATCGCTGCTGTCACTTGCCACGAAGGCGTCCGCATAGGCGTTGGCCATTTCCGCCGCGAGTGCCGGATTGCTGGAGCGGAACCCGATCGGAATAATCCAGTTACTCTCCGGCACTTCGGCGACCACCGAGCCCGACAGAATGCTGGCCGCGATTTTCGTTTTTTCTTCGACCCACTGAGCATCCGTGAGATTGGGTGGACGGCTTTCGTCGATATCATTGCCAAGCAGGTCATAGCGGTTACCAAGTCCACGCTCTTCGGCAACGTACTGCGCGAGACTGCGGCTTTTGATAACTCCGATCTGGGTGGCGAGGTAATCGTAGACCTGATTGCCTGAAATGCCTTGGTCGACATCCTGTCCTTCGACAACAAAGTTACCAAATGGCGCAATTTTGACGGTTGAGCGCGCCTCGTACATCGGTGTCGTCAGCAAGGTCCAGATCAGCCCGGCAGTGGCAGCGATCAAAATTACGCCAGCAATCATCCAGCGTTGCCGGTAGAGTATTCCGCGAATGCTCGCCATGCTGATGAATTGCGGACGCGGCTGATACTGCGCCAGTTGCTGATCGGGTAAATAGGCGTCCATCCACGCTCCGCGACCATCAGGCTCCGGGGCCTGAATGATAGAGCGATCGTTCATGTCATTAATTTCCTGAAACGCCAGCTGCCGCAAACACGCTGAATACAGGAAGCGTCTTCAGGAGATCGTCCCAGAAGACGGTCAGCCCATCGGTCCCGACAACTACCCTGTCACCCGGCTCAAGCACCGGATCCAGCATCGTGCCTTGCATGACCTGTCCATAATCGAACTTGGCGACAGCGATGCCATCGGCATTTTCGCGGAAGACTGCCACGAGTTCGGTTTTCGCGGATCGCTTTGGCCCGGATGCCAGCGCAATTGCCGACGAGAGCCGCGCTCCAGGCTGGAAAGTAAAGACGCCGGGCTTTTCCACCGCGCCCTCAACCGTAACAAGGTGCGATGCGTATTCAGCGATATTGACGCTGACCATCGGAACTTTCAGCCCGACGGCACCGAACCTGCGGGTAAGGTCTTCCTCGAGCTGTTTTGCGGTCATTCCCGCAGCCGGGATCGAACCGATCATCGGCACAGAGACGTTGCCCTCCACTCCGATACGCACGGTTTCGAGCGACAGATCGGGCTCCCGAAAAACAATCACCGAAATCTGATCCGAAGGGCGCAGAAGATAGGTACTGGAGCGTTGAAAACTGTAATTGGCCTGGCCAAAATCGGCCCGTGGTTGCGTGACGCTGGCACCAATGATCGGTTCAGGGCTCGATGCGCAACCAGCCAGAAAAACCAATGTCAGCGCGGTAGCCGCCGCTGACAATCTATCGCGCAATTTTCGATTGGTCACCGGTCTCTCCATGGCTAGGTAATAACCCATAGACATAGGAATGCGGCAGTGCAACACATTGGGGAAAGCAGCGATAATCGGGGCCTTGCACGGTTTCGAATTGATGAATGGGCGCGCGCCGCAGGACTGCGTCCGGGCGATGACAAAGGGCTCGGAGCACCTGAGCGATGCTCGATTTAAGCTTGATCCTCTGCTGCCAGATCAGATAGCTGGTGCACGCGTTGGCCGGGCTTATCAAGGCAAGGCCCCGATACCGGTCGTTATTTCGATATCTGAAACAAGAAAGGTATGATGTCTGCCGGGCCATCCTTGCTGAGCATTGCTGCGGTCGGCCTGTATGGCGCTGTTGCAATGGTTTGCGGCCTCGCGGCAGCCACGGCAGCGCGGCATCGCCAGATGCCCTGGCACATGCGCGGTTGGGCACTCATAGGCCTGCTGTTCTGCGGCTTTATAGTTCTGCGCCTGCTCGACATTGAGGAAGTGCTGCAAGATCAATGGCGCGATACTCTGCGCGCGCAGGGTGCTTATGATGGACGTCGCGCGTATCAGCGCCCACTTGCCGCGGGCGTCATCGCGATGACGGTTGCGGCTTCGTTCTGGTGGATCCACCGGGTCATCGTGCGGGTGAACGGTCGGCGCAACCTGGCGATAATCATTGCGGCTTCTGCCTGTTTCGGCATGATTGTCCTGATCGTTTTGCGGCTGATTTCGCTGCATCCGGTCGACAGCCTGCTGTACGGGCCGCTGAAACTCAACTGGCTGGTCGATCTTGGCACGAGCATGGCGGTTATGGGGTGCGCGGGTGTTTATGTGAGGGTGGTTGGCAGGCGGCAGTGAAGCGCTGCCATGCGCTGAAGATCACGTGGTGTGGCCGGGCAGACGGGCGACAAACACATCATGCCGGGCTACGAGTATCCGGGCAATCTCAAGGCTGGCAGTGCCATCACCGTAAGGATTGTGTGCGCGTGCCATCGCCTCATACGCGACGGTATCGTCCAGCAGATGCGAGGCCTCGCTGACAATCCGCTTTTGCTGCGCGCCGACTAGCTTTGCCGTGCCAGCAGCCACGCCTTCTGGGCGCTCGGTTGTATCGCGCATCACCAGCACCGGCTTGCCGAGGCTGGGTGCTTCCTCCTGAATGCCGCCGGAATCGGTGAGCACGATGTCACTTGCCTCCATCATCGCCACGAAATTTAGGTAATCCAGCGGTTCGATCAGCGCGACATTCTCAAGCTTGCCAAGCGCGGGCCGCATGACTTGCGCGACATTGGGATTGGGGTGCATCGGATAGATGATCGCGGTATCCGCGCGCTGCGCCAGTTCGCCCAGCGCGGCGGCGATCTGGCGCATTCCTTCACCAAAATTTTCGCGCCGGTGTGCCGTGACGGCGATTATCCGCTTGCCCCTGAACCGCTCTTTCAGCGCGGAGACGACCGGGGCAAGTCCGGGGTCCGCAGCGATCCGCTCACGCGCGGCGAGCAGCGCATCAATCACGGTGTTGCCGGTAACGTGGATGGCGCTGGCGGGAACGTTTTCCGCGCGCAAGGCATCGGCAGCCTGCTGCGTCGGCGCAAAGTGCAGGTCAGCTACGGCGCCGGTCACCTTGCGGTTCACTTCCTCGGGCCAGGGCGCATAGATATCGCCGCTGCGCAGGCCCGCTTCGACATGGCCGACGGGGATGCGGCGGAAATAGCAGGCGAGCGTCGCCATCATCGTCGTCAGCGTGTCGCCGTGCACTAGCACGCGATCGGGCCGTTCGATGTCCAGCGCCTCGCCAAAGCGGGTGATGATGCGCGCGGAAAGCGCGTCGAGGCTTTGCCCCGGCTGCATCAGATCAAGGTCGATATCCGGCTCGATCCCGGCCATCTGGAGCACTTGATCGAGCATTTCGCGGTGCTGTGCGGTGACGGCGACGCGCACTTCGAACCGGTCCGCATCGCGCAGCGCGTGGACCACCGGGAACATCTTGATCGCCTCGGGCCGGGTCCCGAACGTGACCAATATGCGCGGGCGCCCGGTGGGATCGGGCGGGCTGTGGTTCATCGTTTCAGCATGCCGCGCGTATCGAACACCAGCTTTCCCGCAAGCGCTTGCGGGGTGAGGTGTTTGAACGCGGTGTGATCGACAAGCACGACGATGATCTCAGCCGTGGCGAGCGCCTCGTCAAGGGTGGCAAGCTTCGCACCTGTCCCGGCGAAACCGGTGGGCAATGCATTGGCGAAAGGCTCCACCACCATGATCCTTCCCCCGCGTGTGCGCGCCAGGCTGAGAGCGATTTCAAGCGCGGGGCTTTCGCGAAAATCATCGATATCGGGCTTGAACGCGAGGCCCAGCAGGGCGACCTTGCCGCCCGGCACCGCATCCAGCAGGCCGCGAATGCGCCGCTCGGTGTAGGTCGCCTTGAAATCGTTGACCTCGCGGGCCGTGCGGATCAGCCGCGCCGCCTTGGGCGAGCTGGAGACGAGGAACCACGGGTCGACCGCGATGCAATGTCCACCGACGCCGGGGCCGGGCTGGAGGATGTTGACGCGCGGATGGCGATTGGCGAGCGCGATCACATCCCACACATCGACCCCCAGATCATCCGCTATCACGCTGAGTTCGTTGGCAAATGCGATATTGACATCGCGAAAGCTGTTTTCCACCAGCTTCACCGTTTCCGCAACGCGGGCACTGGTGATCAGGCAATCGCCCTCGACAAAGCTGGAATACAGCGCCTTCGCACGCTCTGCGCAGCCGGGTGTTATACCGCCGATCACGCGATCGTTCTCAACCAGTTCGCGCACAATCCTTCCCGGTAAAACTCTTTCAGGACAATAGGCTAGCGCAATGTCGCCGGCTTCCTGCGAGCCGAATACAGGCAGCTTCAGATCCGGGCGAAGCTCAGCGAGGATTTGTGCCACGCGCTCGGTCGTGCCGACAGGCGATGTGCTTTCGACGATGACGCAGGCGCCGGGGAGAATGCTGGGCGCGATGGCGCGCGCGGCGGCCTCTACATAGCTGATATCGGGTGTATTTTCGGCAGTCAGCGGGGTGGGTACCGCGATCATGTAGAAATTCGCGGCAGGAACTTGTGTTGAGGCGGTGAGGCGGCCTGACGCGATGGCCTCTCGCACCAGTTTATCAAGGTCGCGTTCTTCGATGTGGACGCCGCCTGCATTGACGGTTTCCACCACTTTTTCAGACACATCCACGCCGCAGACGTTCCAGCCAAAGCTGGCCAGCACCGCCGCAGTGGGCAGGCCGATATAGCCCAGCCCGATGACCGCGACCTGATGATCGGGCGCAGGCTGACTGGCCGCATCCGGACCAATGGCGGGGCCGATTGCAGTGGCATTGTCAAAGGGTGCGTTCATTGGCTCAATACCTCGGATTTACTGAAGGTCATTGGCCGCAATGGCTTAAAATCGGGTTATGGTTGCCAAGGTTTTTACCAGCAATGAAGACGTACACAACGCGCACCCAACGCGCACTCAGGCGCATTCAAAGCGAGGGTAGAACGCTTCAATCGCCCAGAGCCTGCTTGTAGGCGGCGAGCAGCGGCGCGATCTGGTGTTGCCAGTTCAATTCGCTCACCACTCGCTCCCGGCCATAGCGACCCATCGCGGCGCGCCGGTCGGGATCTTCGACCAGTTCGATGATCTTTTCCGCCATGTCGACCGGATCGTTGGCGCTGGCATAGAGCGATGCCTCCTGCGCGGAAAAGCGGCCTTCGGTCACGTCGAACTGCACCATCGGCTTTTCGAGGCTCATGTATTCCATGATCTTGTTCATGGTCGACTTGTCGTTCATCGCGTTGACCCGGTCCGGGTTGACGCCCAGCGCCATCGTCGAGAGCACTTCGAACAATTGCTGATCTGGTGCGCGGCCGGTGAAGGTGATGAAATCCACCAGCCCCTTTTGCGCGGTCAGCGCCTTCAGGTCTGCCAGCGCCGGGCCGCCGCCAACCAGCACGAACTGGATATCCTCGCGCTGTTTTGACCGCACCAGATAATCGACCGTCTCGATCAGCAGGTCGATCCCTTCCTGTTCGCCCATCACGCCGACATAGCCGACCATGTGCGCGCGTCCGTTCTTCCAGCTATCGACCGGAGGCACGAGTTTCAGCCGCGACAGATCCGGCCCGGACCGCACCACGTGGACGCAATCGGGCGCCATGCCGCCGCGTTCGATGGCGATGGCCTTGTAACTTTCATTGGTGGCGATGGAGACATTCGCGAACTTGAACGTCAGCCGTTCGAACAGCACCATCAACTGCCAGAAAAACCCGCGCTTGTTGAACTTTGCCTCGTACAGCTCGGGATTGATATCGTGGTGGTCGAAGATGTATTTGACGCCCAGCAGTTTGAACGGCAGCGCGACTAGGAAGATGAGATCGGGCGGGTTGCAGCCCTGGATCACATCGAACCGGCGTTTGAAGAAAATGCGCCAAGCCAGCACCGTTTCCCAGAACAGCGCCGCGCCATATTCTGCGAGGAATCCCATTGCGCCGCTCGCTTCCAATGGCAGCGTATGGCGATAGATGTCGATCCCGTCGATCACCTCGTGCCGCTTCTCATACCCCTTGCCCACCGGGCAGATGATCGAGACATGCGCGCCTGCCGCCTTCAGCGTGCGGGCCTCCTGCCAGACGCGCCGATCAAACGGCAGCGGCAGGTTTTCAACCACGATGAGGACATGGCGCCCTTTGAGTGGCTCACCCTCAATCATGGTGGGGATGCCCTCTTCGGCGGCGGTAACCATCGCAGAACTGTTCATGGAATGCTGCTTGCGTCCACTTGCCTCGCTGCCTTCACTTCCAACGTGTCGATCAGGCGGTTGGTGGCGATGACCAGTGCGTATTCGCGTGTCTCGGCTTCGTCGCGCGTGACCAGCAGATCGTCAATCTTCGGCAGCCACGCATAGGCATAGCCAAGGTTCTGTCCGACCAGATTTTCCGGCTGGATCTGCGGGTCGTAAATGTCGAGATCGTATCCTGCCTCCAGCAATTTGCGCGCCATATCGACCGCCGGACTTTCGCGCAGATCATCGGTCTCCATCTTGAAGGCGAGGCCGACCAGCAGCACTTTTGCGCCGCGCTCAAGCCCGCGCGTGGCGTTCAGGAACTGGTGGTGCTTGTGCGCCTCGTTTGATCGGATCAGCGCATCCACCAGATGCGTGGCAGATCCGGTGTCGGCGGCGATGTATTGCAGCGCGCGCACGTCCTTTGGCAGGCACGATCCGCCGAACGCGCCGCCGGGCCGGGTGTAATAGGCCGAGATATTGAGCTTCGTATCGCTTTTGAAGATTGCGTGTACATCGCGCGCGGAAATGTCGAGATTCTGGCATAACCGCCCGATTTCGTTGGCAAAGGCGACCTTGACCGCATGCCAGCTGTTATCGACGAACTTGGTGATCTCCGCCTCGCGCAGGCCAACCTCGAAAATCGGTGCCTCGATCCCCTCATTCAGCGCGGTCATGGTGGCAGATGGCTGCCCATGCAATGTGCCAATCACGATCTTGGGCGGGTTGAAGTAATCCTCGATCGCGGAGGCTTCGCGCAGGAATTCAGGATTGTAGACCAGCTCTACGGCGCTGGCGGCTTCGCTGCCCAACGCGCCCTCGATGATCGGCCAGATGATGTTCTCGCACGATCCGGGGCGCATGGTTGAGCGATAGGCAAGCGTCAGCGGCTCTGCGCGGCCCGGCTTCAGCGCGTCAGCGATATTGCGTGTGACCTGCGCGATATAGGACATATTGTGCGCCCCATCGACGCCGCTTGGCGTGCCGACGCAGACGATGGCGAGGTCGCAATCGTCCAGCTCATGGGACAGCTGCGTCACGGCGGCGATCCGGCCATCCTTGTGCGCGGCTTCGATCAGGGCATCGAGACCGGGTTCATACACCGGCGCGCGGCCTGCATTAAGGGCGTCGACCTTTGCCTGCGCAACATCGACGCCGATCACGCTGTGGCCCTGACTGGCGACGCAGCCCGCCGCGGTCGAGCCGACATACCCCAATCCAAAAATGGCAATTCGCAACGTGAACCCTCCGCGTGGCCGCTTCGCGACCAATAGGTAATGGCGCGTAGCAAGCGCGTGTTCGTGGTGCAACGCACAATGGCCCGAGCGGCTTGTCATCGCGCTGGAACGACGCCAAACAGCGCGGCATGATCGGGCCCCAGGTCCGCCTTGAACACGGGAGTTTGAGAGATGACGCAGGCAACCGGGCCATTGGCCGGGCTGAAAGTGGTGGAGTTTGCAGGGATTGGACCGGGGCCGCACGTCGCAATGCTGCTGGCCGATCTGGGGTCGGAAGTGGTCACGATCACTCGCCGCGGCGCGATGGTCACCAACCCGGTGGTCGAACGCGCCCGGCACCGCGTCGCAGTGGACATGAAGAGCGCAGAAGGGCTCACCTTCGCGCAGACGGCGTGCGCCCATGCCGATGTGGTGCTGGAGGGGTTTCGCCCCGGCGTCATGGAGCGACTGGGGCTGGGGCCTGACCTGTTGCTCGCCGCAAATCCGCGCCTGATCTTTGCCCGGATGACCGGGTGGGGACAGGATGGGCCTCTGGCGCAGGCAGCCGGGCACGATATCAACTACATCGCGATCACCGGTGCATTATCCGCCATGGGCCGCGCGGGCGAACCCGCCGTGCCGCCGCAGAATCTGGTCGGCGATTTTGGCGGCGGGTCGATGTATTGCGCGTTCGGCATTATGGCCGCGCTGTATGAACGCGAACGATCGGGCAGGGGACAGGTGGTCGATACGGCAATCGTCGATGGCGCGACCAGCCTGATGAGCTTTTTCTTCGGGGTGCGCGGGCGGCCCTACCTCACGACTGAACGCGGCAAGGGGATGCTGGGCGGGGCGGCCCATTTCTATCGCTGTTTCGAATGCGCCGATGGGCGCGAGGTCGCGATCGGAGCGATCGAGCCGCAATTCTATGCCGAGCTGTTGGCGAAATCGGGCGCGCCCAAGGAGCTGGCAGAAGGCCAGATGAACCCCGCGAACTGGGACGATTACACCGCGAAAATGGCCGCGTTGATGAAAACGAAGACGCAAGCTGATTGGTGCGACCTGCTTGAAGGGTCGGATGCGTGCTTTGCCCCCGTGCTGGATGTGGAGGAGGCGCGCGACCACCCGCACATGCAGGCGCGCGGTGCCTATGTTGAGCACGACGGGGAATGGCACACCGCCCCCGCACCGCGGTTCAGCCGGACGCCGGGCGCGGTGCGGTCCAGCGCGGATGATGGCGCGGATGTGGTGGCCCGCTGGGCAAAAGGGAGCTGAGACAATGGCTGGCAAATTCTTTGACGAATGGCAGGTGGGTGAACGGCTGATCCACGAAATCCACCGCACGGTGACCGAGACGGACAATCTGCTGTTTTCGACCATGACTCACAACCCGCAGCCGCTGCATCTGGATATCGAGGCGGCGAAGGCGAGCGGCTATGGCCAGATCCTCGTCAATTCGACCTTCACGTTCGCGCTGCTCGTGGGGCTGTCAGTCGGGGACACGACGCTGGGCACGCTGGTGGCGAACCTTGGCTTTAACAACGTCGTGACTCCCGCGCCGGTCTTTATTGGTGACACCCTGCGCGCCGAGACCGAGGTCAAGGACTTGCGCGCCAGCAAATCGCGCCCCGAAGCCGGCATCGTCACCTTCATCCACGAGATGTTCAACCAGCGCGGCGAAGTGGTGTGCCGCTGCGAAAGGTCGGCCCTTTTGAAGAGACGCGGATAAAAAGCAGGAGCCTTCGTGCGCGAGATGCGTTGGGCGGATGATGGCACAAGGCAAGTCCCACAAGGCAGGCTCGATGGGCGATATTGTCGCCGGGCTCGAAGATATTGCCCGCTCCAACGATCAGATTTCGGTGCGCGCCGTGATCGACGAGTTCGGCAGCCGATCGTTCGCGCCGTTCATGCTGATCCTTGCGCTGATCGGAGCGCTGCCCACCGGCGGCATTCCCGGCGTGCCGACTACGATTGCGGTCATCATCGCGCTGGTCGCAGGCCAGCTGGCGTTCGGACGGGACAGCATCTGGGTGCCCGGCTTCATCGCCGACCGCTCCGTCCCCGCAGACAAGCTGTCCGGCGCGACCGACAAACTGGAGAGCGTCGCCAGCATACTCGACGGGCTGGCCAAGGAGCGGATGCAATGGCTGACCGGCGATATCGCGTTGCGGCTGGTGGGCGCGGTGATCGTGCTGCTGTGCTGTTTCATACCGCCGCTGGAACTGCTGCCGTTTGCCGCCGTGGTGCCGTTTGCGGCGATTGCGGTCCTGTCGCTGGCGCTGATCGTGCGCGATGGGCTGGCGGTGCTGATCGGCGGTGCGGCGGCGCTGGGCGCGGTGGCGATGGGGGTGTACTGGCTGATCGTCTGATGTCGCCCATTCCGGGCCTCTGGTAAGATGCCCTATTCCGGCGCGCTATCCGGCCTTTCCACCTCACCTCCCAATGCCTGCCACAACAGCACGCGCGCGCGGGCTGCGCGGCCAAGCGCCGCGGCTGCGCGTTCCCCGCTGGCATCGGCGGCGCGGCGCGCCTCCAGCACTTCGAGAAAGCTCGCAAGCCCTGCGCGATAACGATCATTGGCGAGCGCGGAGGCACGGTCCAGCTCGCTTTGTTCCCTGACCGCGAGTTCTGCCTCGATATCGCTGGCCGCAATCACGCCATAGGCCGCTTCGGCATCGCCCAGCGCCTGAAACACCGCGCCGCGATAGGCGGCAAAGGCGGCGCGCTTATCTGCCGCCGCAGTGTCGATCCCGGCCTCGATCCGGCCAAAGTCGAGCAGGGGCCCTGCGACCCCTGCGGTGAGCGATCCGACAATCGAATCCGTGTCGAAAATATCGCCCGGATTGAACGCCAGCAAGCCCAGCACGCCCGACAGCGTCAGTTTTGGGAACCGCGCGCGCGCGGCGGCGGCAAGATCGGCATCGGTCGCGGCAAGTGTGGCTGCGGCGGCGAGCACATCGGGCCGGTTGACTAGCAATTCCGATGGCAGTGCAGCGGGTGCAGGGGGTTGTTCAAGCCCATCCTGCGCCAACGCCAGCGCCGCGGCGACTTCACCGGCGCCCTGTCCGGTCAGCGTGACCAGCCGCCCGACGATCCGCACCCGCTCGCTTTCGAGCGCAGCAAGGCGCGAGCGCGAGGCGCTGGCGGCGGCTTCGGCGCGCACCCGGTCAAATCCCGGCGCAATCCCTGCATCCTCGCGCACCTTTGCCAGCGCGGCAAGCCGCGTCGCGGCGGTGACATCGGCCTGCAGCGCCTCCGCGCGCGCGGCCAGAGTGCGCCAGTCGATCACGCTGCCCGCGATCTCTGCCAGCAGCGCGTTGCGCACCGCCCCGGCAGAGGCGCTGGCGGCATCGATCCTGGCCAGCGCGGCGCGTTCCTGCGCGCGCAACTGGCCAAAGATATCAGGATCCCAGCTGGCGACAAGGTTTGCGCCGTAGAACGTCTGGGTGCTGGGGATCAGCCCGCTCGCCCCGGCATCGCCGAACTGGTTGGGGTTGATCCGGTTTTCGGTGACGCTGGCATCGGCGCTGATATTGGGCAGGCGTTCGGCTCCGGCGCGCGCGGCGCGGCCCCGCGCGGCGTCGATCCGCGCGATGGCTTCGGCAAGGCTGGGCGCATCGGTGAGCGCGGCCTCGGCCAGCGTGGCGAACGCAGGATCGCCATAGGGCAGTAATGCCTCAACACTGGCTGCCGCATTGGCATCGGGGGCGTAATAGAAAGCGGGCGACAACTCTGGCGCCGGCGTCGCGATTTCAGGCACGGGCTTCAGCCCGCAGGCAGCCAGCGCGGATGTGGCCGACAGCGCCAATATCAGGTGGGGAGTCAGGCGGGGAAGGCGGGCCATGACGGTCACTCCCCGTCCGCTTTTGCCGGAGCCTGTTTGGGGCTCCGGTCCCCGGTCGCCTGCCTCGCCGGGATGAACGCATCGACCTGCTGGCCTACGCGAAACAGATCAGTCTGCGGCAGGGCATAGATCAGTTGCAGCACCCGCACATCGACGCGCTCGGCGGCGCTGTTGGTGAGCTGGCGTTTAGGCACGACCTGGGGTTCGGCGCGCACGAACGTCGCCTTGACCTGGTTCTGGGCCGCGCCGCGCGGGCTGACGATGGCCGTTGCGCCCAGTTCGACGCGCGGGGCCTCGTTTTCGTCGATATCGATGCGCACGTGCAGCGGATTGGTTTCGCCCATCTGGATGAAGGGCTGCGAATTGCCTCCGCCTTGGGTGGAGACGAATTCGCCGGGGCGAATGTTCACGGCGAGGATTTCGCCGGAAATCGGCGCGCGCACGGTCAATCGGCCGAGTTCGGTGCGGGCAGAACCGGCGCGGGCCTGCGCCGCGTTCAGCCGGGCGCGCGCCACGCTCAACCGGCTGGCGGCGGCATCGGCTTCGCCCTCGGCGCGGATCACTTCGGCACGGCTGACGGCGGCGGGATCGCTCAGCCCGCGATACAGCGCCAATTGCTGCTGGGCAGTGGCACGGGCGGTCTGCGCCTCGGCAATTGCCGCGCGCGCCTCGCCGATGGCAGCGTTCGCTTCGGAAAGCTGTGCGCGCACCGCGCGATCATCCACGCTGAACAGCGGCTGTCCTTTTTCCACCCGGTCCCCCGGCGCAACGCGCAAATCGGTGATGAGGCCCGACAGTGCAGAGCCAATGTCGATGATTTCGCTCGCCGGTTCGACCAGGCCCGAGCCCGCGACCCGCGCCGCATCGGCCAGCGCCCCGGTTGCCTTGGGCGGCTGCTGGTCGGTCTCGGCGGTCGAACGATCCGGCAGTCCGCCAAATATCAGGAAGGCTGCAACAATGATACCGATCACCGCGAACACGGGCAGGATCTGGCGTGAGAAGCTCACATTATTCGGGAGAAGGGCCATGGTTTTCTCGATCTGGTCCTGAAGGGTGCGGGCGATATTCGGCGGGCGGGGTCAATGATCTTCGGGCATCTCGGCGCCGTCATGCGTGACGCGGCCATCCTCCAGCACGATGATACGGTCGGCGAGGTCGAAGATGCGGTTATCGTGGGTGACGATGATGCAGGCACGGTCGGGCGCGACCGCTACCTCGCGCAGCAGGTCCATTACGCGGCGGCCCGATTTCGCATCGAGCGCGGCGGTCGGCTCATCGCACACCACCAGCCGCGGTTCGTGCACCAGCGCGCGGGCAATCGCGACGCGCTGTTGCTGACCGCCCGATAGCTGGCGGGGCAGTTTTTCGGCCTGATCGCCGATATTCAGCGCTTCGAGCAGTTCGGTCGCCTTGGCGCGCGCCTTGGCAATGGGCCAGCCCTTCGCGATCAGCGGCACGGCGGCGTTGGCGGCGGCGTCGATGGAGGGGATGAGATTGTACTGCTGAAAGATAAAGCCGATGTTCTGGAGGCGGAAGTTGACCAGCTCGGTATCCGAGAGGGCGTAGATATCGGTGCCGAACACCTTCACCTCGCCCTCGGTTGGCCACAGGATGCCGCACATGATGGAGATAAGCGTGGTCTTTCCCGATCCGCTCTCGCCCACGACATAGGTCATCTCGCCCGCGCGGATATCGGTGTCGATACCGTGCAGCACGCGGATGGTGGACTGGCCCGCCTGAAAATCGCGCACGATCCCGCGCGCGCAGATGGCGGTTTCGGCCTCGCTATTGTCCGGCCCTTTATCTTTCATGGCCTGCGTATCTGAAATGGTCTGCGTATCCGACATTGTTTGCGCCTCCATCACCGGAACACCGATGCAGGTTCGGTTTTGAGCACGCTGCGCAGCGCCAGCCAGCCGGTAATCGCCAAGATCACGATCACCGCAACCAGACTGACGATCGGGATTTGCCAGGCGATATAGAACCCCTTGAAAAACGGGTTGCTGGAAAAGCCGCGAATAAATGCGACCGTCCCGATCACCCCCAGCGCATAGCCGATAAAGCCGACCAGCCCGGCCTGCGCTGCGACCATGCCCATGATCTTGGAATTGGTGACGCCGATCGCTTTTAATGCGCCAAACTGTTTGATGTTGTCGCGGATGAACAGGCTGAACGTGAGGCCGACAATCGCCACCCCGACAACAAAACCCAGCACCACGGTGATCCCGAAATTGGTCGGGATGCCGGTGTTCTGAATGATGAAATCGACCCCGGCGCGTGAGAAATCATCGCGCGTTTCCGCCTTCAGGCCGGTTTGCGCCTCGATCCTGCCCGCGACTTCAGTGGGTGTCAGCCCGTCGCTTACCCCCGCCAGCACGAACGTTAGCCGGTTGCGCGTGCCCGGCACGTAGTTCAGCGCGCGGCTGTATTTGGTATACAGCACCACCTGGCTGGTGAAGCTGGGAATGGCATCAGCCACGCCGCGGATGACGGCGCGCTGATCGTTAAGCTCCAGCTGCTGCCCGATCGGGTCTTTACCTTTACCGAACAGATTGTTCACTCCGACATCGTCGATCACCACGCTGTCAGGTTGCTGCAGCACCGACTTGTCGCCGATGACCATGCGCTCGGGCATGCCGATCAGCGTTGCATCATCAACCCCGACAATCGTCACGCCTTCCAAATCGCCTGTTCGCGTGCGCACCGATGCGACTGCGCGCAGATGCGGCACCGCCCATTCGACGCCGGGGACCGATCGCACCTCGTCCAGCGCGGTCGAAGGCATGGCGTAAGTCACATCGGTGGTGCGGGTGACCGGGTCCATCACCCACACCTGCGCCTCGGGAGCGTTGTAGACGCCGCTTGCCCCGCGTTCGACCAGATTGACGAAGATCGTCAGCTGCTGCGTGATGAGCAGGGTCGAAAAACCGATGCCGAACAACAGGCCATAGAATTTCTGCGGATCGCCTGTGAGCATTCTAATGGCGATCCAGAGCATGCAAACGGAACCTTTGTTTCGCGTGGGGGTTGCTGAAGTCGGGGATTCGTACAATATTGAACGGCAACGTATACCAGAGCGTTCAAATGAACGGTCCCGTTCAGTTTGTCAACACATCGATAGAGACGAGTTTCAGTTCTTTGAAAAGAAAACCAGGACGCCCCTCTGATCAGGCCAAACGGCGCGCAATCGTCGATGCGGCCACGCGACGGTTTTTTACCGATGGCTTCGCCGCGACCTCAATCGAGCAAGTCGCCGCGGACGCCGGTGTCTCGAAGGTCACGATCTATAATCACTTCGGCGATAAACGCGCGCTGTTCACCGCAACAGTCGAGTGTGAATGCGAAAAGATGCGCGGACACTTCTCGATCGAGGATATGGCTGCAGGCTCCATACGAGATCGCCTCACTCGGATCGGGGAGGCGATGTTTGCCTTTCTCTCGCGTCCCGAAATGATCCAGTTTG
>JBBRVR010000015.1:0-46808 GCA_038246695.1 Sphingomonadales bacterium | reverse complement strand
TTCGGTTATATCGCGCGCTGATACCACGATGCCTTCACGCTCTGCGGTGACCGGATCGAATGCGATGGCGCAGTCCGCCTCGATAAAGACGGGCATCCCGTCATCATCGTCGAGCAGACGACGATAGGTCAGCCGCTCCTTTTCCGAGGCCCCGCTTTGCAATTGTTCCAGCGCATCCACGATCCGGTCGCTTGCATCCTCGTGAGCGCGCTGCGTGATCGGACGGCCGATAAACTCTCCCGGTTCTCGGCCCAGCACGTCGCGTACCGAAGGCGAGGCATAGGTGCAGATGCCATTAGTATCCAGTTTCAGCACCGCGTCGGTGATGTTATCTGCCAGCAGCGCAAGATCCCTTCGGCCCGCAGCCAGCTCTTCGGTCAGACGATCTCGGCCCGCCAGAACTGCCGCGACGGGCAGTCCGGTCAGAAAATTGGCAGCGATAAAGGCCTGAAGCACATGCAGTCGCACCACCGGGGACACATCCGCCAGTGAAATCGGACCATTCCCAACCCACGTCAATGCGGTTGCCACTACAGCGACCAACGCGACATGCAGGGCGGTGCCCATGCTACCAAGGCGGAAGGCATGCAGCATAGTGAGGGGCGGGATCAGGAACAGCAAGGGATAGGTGTTCTGACTGAAGACGGCGAACACGCAGGCGACGCTTGCAATCATCAGGGCCGCGCCTTCGGCAATCAGGCTGGCGGAGGGAAGCTGCCATCTGGACCAGGCATCTCCCACCAGCAGTACCGTCGGAACGATCAGGACCATGCCCATACTGTCGGTTAAGAACCAAGAGCGCGCGCCCTCCCACGCCAGGGTCCAGTTGAATGCGGCTGTCATGCCCGCCGCAGCAGAGGGGTCTGTCGGTGCGATCTGCGCCATTGCGATTGCCGCAATTACCGCGGAAAGCAGTGGCCCGATCAACCCGCCCGCGCCGACAAACCGCGCGAGGCTGACAAGATCGGTCATGTCCGGGTGACTGCCGCAACCCCGCCTCGTTAACCACGTGACGATCGAGACATTCAGCATGTTTGCTATCGAGAACATCAGCGACACTTCGAGCGGGTTGCCGCTAATCACGTTGGCCATCAGGCTCGCGCCAAAGGCTGCGAGATAGAAGCTGGCTTCGTTTGGGAGACGGGCCTTTAACAGGAAGGCAACCGCCCCGGCGCTCGGCAGCCAGATTGCCGCCAAAGCGCTGTCGAACTTGGATAGCGAGAGGCTGATGCAGGCAAGCACAAGATACAGCCCTGCGCCAAATGCAGCGCCGATGATACTGCGCATATCCAATGGTGCCAGTGCGACGAAGGGCGCCTGAAACAGCGGTGCGGCGCGCAGATCCCGCGCTGTATCGCCCACGCGCCTATTCAGGCCTGGACGAATATCTGGCCCCCGCACGTGGTGCGTGCCGTCAGCAGACATGCCATTGTTAAAGATGGTGTGCTCCATCGAAAAATCCTTATGCCTTGGTATAGAGAGCGGGCGCACAAAGCGGGCGCAGAACGCGGAGAAATCCGCTCCGAAATGGTGCAAATTGAACGACGAAATAAAACAATCAGGTGATCAAGGACGGGTCGATCAGGCTCAGATTAATCAGACCGCGCGCTATTCCGCGCAGCGGCGGCGAGTGCGCTGGCCGGTGATTGTCTTGATCGCGGTGCTTCATCTGGCGATATTGTATGCTCTGGCGCTGGCTTTGGCGCCGGACTTCACCCGCTCGATCGAGCGTGACGTGATCGCGGCCTTCGATGTGACCTCTCCGCCGCCCGTTCCCAGCCCGCCGCCGCCGCCAGACCAGCCGGAACCCGATGAAGGGGCGCAGGGAGATCCGGGGCAGGATGCCGTGCCAAAGCCCGTCACAGCGCCGCCTGCCGTGCTGCCAAAGTCCCAGCCCGCTCCGCGCGTGTCTTCCACCGGCACGCAAAACCGATCAGGCGCGCGCGATGCGGGCGATGGCACCGGCGCCGCCGGATCGGGGTCTGGCACAGGCAGTGGCAATGCAGGCAGCGGGCGCGGCGGAGTGGTCGTGTCGAAGCCCGAGCATATCTCCGGCTCTATCGACAATGCACGTGATTACCCCGTCCCCGAAAGCGGGCGGCAGGCGCGGCGCGGAACCGAGGTGGTTGTGCGCGTGATCGTGGGCGTAAACGGGCGCGCGCGCGATTGCTCGGTCTATCGCGCCAGTCCTGATCCCGAGGCTGATCGCATCACTTGCGAGCTGGTGCAAAATCGTCTGGGGTTTCGTCCGGCCCGCGATGCCGATGGAAACCTTGTCGCCGCGCCGTTCTTCTGGCGTCAACGCTGGTTTTGAGCGTCCTTTGGACGGTCCGGTCGATACGCTCGACGGCCTGCCGCATATGTTGCTGGCAATGGCTTTGGCGCCTGCTATAGCTGCGCCGTGATGAACAGCGCGGCATCCATCCATCCCGTGATCCTTTGCGGTGGCAGCGGGACGCGCCTGTGGCCCGTCAGCCGCAAGGAAATGCCCAAACCCTTCCTGCCCCTTATCGGTGAGGCGACCCTGTTCGAACAGGCGATTGGCCGGGTTTCGGGCAGCTATGGTTTTGCCGCGCCTGTCGTCGTCGCAGGCGCGCAGCATTGCGACCTGATCGAGGGCCAATTGCGAGGAATCGGAGCAGGTGGTCAGCATCGCCTGATCGTGGAGCCAATGGCCCGCAACACCGCTCCTGCAATAGCGCTGGCGGCGATCATGCTTCCGTCCGATGCAATCATGCTGGTATGCCCCAGCGATCACCACATCGCCGATGAGGGTGCGTTCCGGATTGCCGCCCTTGCCGCTGCAGACCTTGCGCGAGAGGATTGGCTGGTGTCTTTCGGGATTGCGCCCGAACGTGCCGAAACAGGATATGGATATCTGCATCGCGGCGAGCCGCTGCCCGGTGGTTATCAGATCGCTCAGTTCGTCGAGAAGCCGGATGTCGCCACCGCGCAAGCCTATCTCGACAGCGGCGAATACAGCTGGAACGGCGGCATTTTCGCATTTCGCGCCGGGGCACTGCTCAGCGCGCTCGAAACCCACCGTCCGGCGATGGCACAGGCGGTCGCGGCGGCCTACGCCACGGGTCGCACCGAGGGCACGCGGTTCTACCCGCAGGAAGATGCCTTCGCCGCGATTGAGGGTGACTCAATCGACTACGCCGTGATGGAAAACACGCACCGCGCAGCGATGGTGCCGGTCGATATGGGCTGGTCCGATATTGGCAACTGGGCCGCGCTGCATGATGCGTTGGGGGCAGAGCCGGACGCAGGCAAGGAGCCGGGCACTGGTTCAGGGGGCAATGTCATTCGGGGACGAGCCGACCTCGATCAATGCCGCAATGTGCTCGCGTTCAGCGATGGGCCGCGCATCTCCGCCATCGGGCTGGAGGATGTGTGCATCGTGGTGTCGGGCAATGAAGTGCTGGTGACCACCCGCAATGGCGCACAGATGGTCGGCAAATTGCCTGGAGCGGCCAGTCAATGACCGTGGCCGGTGGTTCCATCGGCACGCGCCAGCTGACAACGCGCATGGTTGAAAAGGTATGGGGCCGCGACACCCTGCCTGCGCCGTTCAGGGCCCCGGCGGGCACGCGGATCGGAGAAATCTGGTTCGAACCACCGCCCGAAATGCCCGTTCTGCTGGTGAAATATCTGTTCACCAGCGAGAAACTGTCGGTGCAGGTCCACCCCTCCAACGCCAATGCCCTGCCCGGCGAGGCGGGCAAGGAGGAATGCTGGCTGGTTCTGGACGCCGAACCGGGGGCAAAGCTGGCGATCGGGTTTGTCGAGCCATGCCTGCGCGAACGGATCGAAGCGGCCGCGCGTGATGGTTCGATCGAACAATTGCTGACCTGGCATGAGGTGGCTGCCGGAGACATCTTCTACCTGCCCGCAGGCACGGTTCATGCAATCGGTCCGGGACTTTCGCTGGTCGAGGTGCAGCAAAACAGCGACACGACATTCCGCCTCTATGATTACGGTCGCCCGCGCGAATTGCACCTGGACCGGGCGATGGCGGTTGCGGATTGCGGGCCGTATGGCGCGCAGCATGCCGGTACGGTGGCGCAGCGCGGGGAAACGCTGATCGACGGGCCGTATTTCAGGCTTGATCGGGTCGAAGGGCAGCCGGGCGAGCATTTGCGCGCGCATTACACGGGGGGGGTCTTGGCGCTGCCTCTGGATGGTGTGGTCAGTGCGGCGCATGCCAAGACGCAAGCACCTGCGAAAGCCGGGCCGGGAGAGTGCCTTTTCGCCCCCACGCTCGATGCGCTCGATTTCAGCGGCTCCAGGGTGACGCTGTTGACCCGCTCACGCTGATCGGTTTGCGGCATTCACGGCTTTTTGCCCAAGGCCATCAAGCCGCCGCCCGGCCGGAAAAGGTGGCCAGCAATTCCTCGATTTCGGTCCGGCCAAAGGGTTTGCAAAGCACAGCCAACGCACCAACGTCGCGCGATTTTTCGCTCATTTCGGAATATCCGGTCGCGAGCACGAATGGCACGCCGCGCCGCGCCAATTCCTGCGTCACAAGCACACTCGATTCGGTCCCGAGATTAAAATCGACGATGGCGAAATCCGGCTCGCGCTTGCTGATCGCGTTCAGCGCCTCTGCAACACTGCCGGCGACATCGATATCGGCCACCCCCAGTTGTCTCAGGTTTTCTTCAACGTCGAGCGCGATGATCATGCTGTCCTCCACCACCAGAACGGTTTGGGGCAGAGCGGATTGGGACTTTGATTCGCGTTCCTGCATCACGGGTTCGCCGTTGCTCGATAGGGGTTGCACGGGCGCCTGCGACTGCGAATCGGTGGGCGGGACGTATTGCGCCGGGATCAGGAAATCGGCTTCCAATCCGGAAAGATTGAACCGCAGGCTGGCCTCGCCCTTTAATTCATACGGGATCGAGCGTTCGATGATGGTCGATCCGAAACCGCGTCGCGTCGGCGGCTTTACAGGAGGGCCACCGCTCTCGCGCCAGGCAATTTTGACATCGCCAAACGCATTGCGCGACACATCGACGCCGACCGATCCGGAGAGGTCGCTCAGGCTGCCATACTTGGCCGAATTGGTGACCAGTTCATGCACTACCAGCGCCAGCACGGTATAGCCTTCTGGCGTGACCAGCACCTGCTCCCCGGTCAGGGTAAAGCGTTCCCGTTTGTCATTGAGGTAGGCGGCCAGTTCTGTTTCGAACAGCATCGACAGCGGGGCGGGCGTCCAGTTCTTGCGCGTGATGTTGTCATGCGCAGAGGCAAGCGCGGCGATTCTGCCACCGATGACCTCGGAAAAATTCTCGACATCGATTGCCCCGTCCCGTGATTGCGACACCAGGCCGCGGATCAGGTTCAGGATGTTGCGCACACGGTGATTCAGTTCCGCGATCAGCAGGGCTTGCTGCTCTGCGGCGCGGTTGCGTTCACGGGTGACTTCATCCGTCATGCGCAGGATCACTTCGAGCAGGGTGACGCGCAGCGCCTCGGCAATTTGCAATTCGTCTGCGCTCCAATCCTCGCTGCGGCCTTCGACCTCCTGTTCCGACGCGGCAAAGCTGCTGCGCGGTTGCAGGCGATCGGTGGCAGGAACAACGGCTTTTTCCGGATCGCCCGCCCATGTCACGATCTGCGTCATGGGACGCCGCCACAGCACAAGATAATCGCGCGGAGAGCGGGACATCGGCAGGATCAGCGCGCCGGTCACCCGGTCGGCAAAGCTGCGTGCCGTGGGAATCTGCTGCGCCAGCGAATTGGTGCTGATGATGGTGCTGATCGGCGCGCTTCCCAGCGCCGGGGCGAGCGCCATGAATTCATCTTCCGTTGGCGCAACGCCGCGCGACGAATACTCGCCGTTAATCAAGATCGAGGCACCGTCATGCACGATCACATCATTCAGCAGCCCCTCCAGCATCGGCAGGCTATCGGCCAGCTTCGTTCCTCCGGCGAGGCGCTGCATCAGTTGATCATGCAGATGGCGGCCCTGACTGCGCAGGTGTTCCGTACGATTTATGAGCATCCGGTCCAGCATCAGCGAGAACATCTGGCTGAGCATTTCCGCGACAGTGCGCAGCGAATAGGGCGGCAAGCGGGGCGTATTGTGGTGGCAGGCTATCAGCCCCCACAGCTTGTCCTGACGCACGATCGCAATCGTCAAAGAGGCGCGCACACCCATATTGCGCAAATATTGCAGGTGAATATCCGAAGACGCGCGCAGCATGCTCAGCGACAGATCGAGCGCGTGGCCGCCCGGTGTCAATGGCGGTTCGATGGGTGAGGGCACTTGATCGATATCGGCAATCACCCTGAACCGGTTGCGCCGAAACAGCTCGCGCGCCTGCTGCGGAATGTCGGTGCGCGGATAGCGCAGGCCAAGGAACGGCTCCATATCCTCGCGCTTGTTCTCCGCGACCACCTCCCCGCTGTCATCGCTGTGAAAACGATAGATCATCACCCGGTCTTAACCGAGGTTCTTGCGCACCAGCGCCACCGCTGTCTCGCATAGCTCCTGAATTTGCGTAACCGGTTCAAGCTGCGCCATAATCGCCCCGATCATCGCTTTGTGATGCGCGTATTCATCTGCGGCATGGGGCTCGAACTCGATGACGATCCACTCTCCCGCCAGATGCACAGCGCAGTCGAAAGGCCCGCTATCGGCTGTCAGACACAGGCCGAAAACGCGCTCGGTTGCATCGGGCGCGATGCCCTTGCGCACGGATTGCTGCAGCATTTCAAAGGCGCGCGGACTAAACACATCCATCAGCCGCGTGCCCACCGCAAGATCAGCGCCAAGCCTGAGCAGGGTTGCACAATTGGCTGAGCGATGCGCAATCACCCAGTCGCTGTTCAGTTTGATCAGCCCTCCGAAAGGCTGAACCAGCGCGATATTGTGGATCGGCTCACGATCGCATTGCGTGAGCTCGTGTCCGGATTGTTGCCAGGTCATGCGGCGTGCGTTTCTTTCGTGGCGATGGTGGTGAAGTGATCGAATACAGCTGCGGCCGCGCGGCTGGCTGCCTCGACTTCGGTGATTTCGGCGGGGCGTTCTATCCGGGCGCGCAGGTCTTTCCAGAAGCTGAGCATTTGCTCATCGCCCAGGAAGCTCGCGGGCCACTGCGCGCCGCCGTTGGCCGCGCAATTTGCAGCTTGCGCCGTAATTTTCGCCGTGCGGCGCACTTCGCCAAGGATAGCGCGGTTGCCAAGCGATGAGCCCGCCAGCACCCACGCTGCGCCCAGCGCCTCGCAAGCAGCAGTGTGCGGATCGCGCGTTGTGCCGTCCAGCCGGAATGACGCGGCGGCGCGGGGCAAGGGTTCACCCAGCTCTGAAAGGTCGGCAGCGATGAGGTCGCATTGCGCAGGTGGGCACAAATCGGCTGGCGCGTGCTGCGCAAGCCAGGCTTCCACCGGCAGGCGCGCAGCATATTGCAGGCTCAGAAACCTGGCATAGTCCGCCTTCGTCCTCCAACCGGCTGCCGCTCGCATCGAGCCATCCAGCAGATCGTGTGCGCTGGCGGTCGCAATCCGCAGGCTGCTGCGCAGGCTTTCGCTTCGGTGGGAAACTTCGATGGCCTGACCTCCGGTTCAGATTGGAACGATGCCGTCCAATCCTCCTGATATGCCAGTCCGACAAATTGGCTGTCCATTACAAATGACATGTCGCAACACGGTTTGCCGGCCATCATCGCGGCCTGTCGGCCTATTACCCCAGCAGGCGTGTGCCTTCCTTGCGCACGGAGGACTCTATCGTCCTGTTCAAGAAGCTGAGGATCAACGGAAGCTCTACCGCGATCACCACATGATCATCGGCGATATCGACAGATCCGCCGATGCGCTGTCCTGCTATCGCAACTACGAAGTCCATGCGATCATCGCTGCTCCAGCGGGTTTCCAGATCGGCCATCCCGGACGGAAAATAGTTCACGATTTCGCCGTTGCGCTCTTCGAGACGCCGCCGGATTTCGGCCTTTTCATGGCTGTGGGGCAGGGTGATGCGCATGGCCCGTAAGTCCTACCCCTCGCTCTTGTCTTCAAGCGCCTCGGCCCCGCCATAGCGGTATTCGAGATAGCGGTCCTTGATCGCGAGTTCATCCAGCGCGCCTTCCGCCAATTGCCGCGTCACCCGGTCGATCTCGCCCGACAGTTTGCCCAGACTGTGGGTCAGACGCTCATCAGCGGTTTTGCCGGTGTGCGCCTCCTGCCGCAGATGCGCGGGGATCTTGCGGTAATTGTCGATCGTCTCGGGAATGTATTCACCCACCAGTTCGCGCACCTCGTTCATGGCAGGGTGCGCGGCGTCGATGGTGGCCAGTTGCAGGCCCAGCGCATCCAGTTGCACGCCCAGCTGTTCGACCACCTGCACCGCCGGGGGCGGCAGGGCGGGGCGCTGCGCCTCCAGCCACAGCTCGGTCTGCGCGACCATCTGCTGCGGGTTACCTTTTTTCAACTCGGCACGCTTGGGCACCTTGACCTTGGGATAGTTCGCAAACACGAACGCCGCCGCCATCATCGCCAGCGCGACCATCATCACACCGACAAAGCCGATACCGTTAAGTATCACGCCAGCCACCCCCGCGGTGACCAGAATGGCCAGCACCGCGGCTGCAAACAGCTTGGCCCGGCTCATCCAGACCTTGGCTTTTGCCCGCGCCGATCCCTCGCCAATGCTGCGCGCCGAACGGTGCGTGCCGCCCGCGCGTTGCACGGTCAGAGACGAGCGCGCGGCGCCCATGATCTGTTCGGATTCGCGGGTGGTGTCAGTCATCAGTTATCGAGCGACAGCAGCGATGGCTCGCTTGCCACCTTGGCCTGCGCCTGTGCCTGCCCTTCGGCACGGGCGATATATCCTTTGGACTTTTCGACCTCCTGCGTCAGCACACCCACGGTCTGCTTCATCGATGCGAGCGCGCGCACCTTGAATTCGTCGACCTCGTCCATCGTGTCATAGATGTTCTGGAATGCGCGCTGCAGCGTTTCGAGCGGGATCGTGCTGGCCGCGGCCTGTTCGTGGATCTGGCCGGTCTGTTCGCGCAGCAGCGTGCTGGTGGAATCGATGATGTCGGCAGTCGTCTTGTTGAGCGAAGTGATCTGTTGCAGCACCAGTTTCTGGTTGGTCATCGCCTGCGCCACCGTCACCGCCGTGCGCAGCGCGCCAACCGTGGTGGTGCTGGCGCGGTCCACGCCTTTCACCAGTTCGACGTTGTTCTTCTTCACCAGATCGAGCGCGAGGTAGCCTTGCACGCTGACCGCCATCTGCGTGAGCAGGTCCTGCGTGCGCTGGCGGACATAGAACAGCGCGGATTCGCGCAGCGCCTTGGCCTTGGAAGGATCGGAGGAATCCAGCTCCAGCGCCTTTGCCTCAAGCTTTGCGTCGAGCGTCTTGGCGATGTGGATCATCTGTTCCAGCTCGCCCATCGCCTCCCACAATTTCTGCCGTTCCTGATCGATCGCGGCATTATCGAGGTGCAGCTCTTTCTTACCGCTATCCAGCCGCGTGAGGATCGCCTGAATGTGCCCCTGTGAGGAGGTGTAGCTGTCAAAATAGTTCTGCAGTTTGCTCCCGAACGGGATGATGCCGAACAGCTTGCGCGGCTCCAGCAGTTTGCCCTTGCGACCAGGATCGAGTTCCTCGACGGTGCGGCGCAGTTCGGCGAGATCGGTGCCGACATTGCTGTCGGCGTCCATCGCGCGCACCGGACGATCAAGAAACCGGTTGGAATGGCCCGCCGCCGCGCGGATCTGTTCCTGCCCCATGCGCGTGATCTGATCGACCTTTTCACCGAATGCGGGCGAATTGGAATCCGCGGCAACCAGATCGGCGACGAACGCATCGACCTTGCTATCAAGCTTCGATTTCTTCTCGGTGGAAACGGGCACCAGTCCGGAAGCATCCTCCGGCTCTACCATAGGGACAGGATCGGGCGGCGTCAGTTCAAACGCAGCGGCGGTCTTCGTCGCGGTCGCGGTTCTGGCGGCGGCCTGGTCTTCAGTGCTCATGCGGCAATCTGGCTCCCTATTGCGATCCGCGCGGGAAGGGGGTGCGCGTTCGCTAATCTATGAACTGTATTAGGCACATAAAACACAGATTTCAAGAATGCCCGAATTGTGGCCCGGCGTCCATGATTATGCGCCTGCCAAAAGTGCGCCAGCAATGTGGCTTTCGTTCGTCGCGCAATAGCTGTAACCAACGAGGCCGCTGGAGGCATGGGTTTGATAAATTCGACTAACGAAAATGCCACTGCGGGCTCGCCCGAAGACGTGTCGCCAGAATCGGGTGGATTGGGCACCGGTTCTGCCACTGCCTCCTCCGCAGCGGGTTCTGCGGAAGCTTCAACCCCGGTGCCTGGCGTTTCCTCGCAATCGTTTGGTCGCATCCTGCTCAGCTGGCGGCGATACTGGCGTCAGGACGTCGTGGGCACGGTCAATCAGACCGAAGTTATCGAAAAGCGCCGGGCGGAATGCTCGATCTCCGAACGCTATCTTTTCATGACCGCAATGAGCGGCGGGATCACGGTGCTGGGCCTGCTGCTTTCATCACCCGCCGTGGTGATCGGGGCGATGCTGCTGTCGCCGTTGATGGACCCGATCATGGGGCTGGGGTTTGCGCTCGCAATCGGCGACTATCAATGGCTCAAGCAGTCCGCGCGGTCGCTTGCGTGGGGCTCGATCATGGCGGTCGCGCTGACCAGTCTGCTGGTCTATTTTTCACCGATCCAGACAATTACGCCCGAAATTGCCTCGCGCACGCAGCCCAACCTGTTTGACCTGTTCGTCGCGCTGTTTTCTGCGCTTGCGGGCGCTTATGCGATGATCCGCGGGCGCGAGGGCACGATTGTGGGCGTGGCGATTGCCACCGCCTTGATGCCGCCGCTGGCGATCATCGGCTTTGGCCTTGCGACGTGGAACTGGACTGTGTTTTCGGGCGCGCTGCTGCTGTATGTCACCAACCTCATCACCATTGCACTGACAGCGTGGGCGATGGCGCGGCTGTATGGTTTCAAGACCTCGCTCAGTGCGCGTAACACGAAATTTCAGAATATCGCGGTGGCAGCGGTCTTTGCCGCGCTCGCTCTCCCGCTTGGCTATTCACTGCAACAGATCGCTTGGGAAACCAACGCCCAGCGGATCGTTCGCGCTGAAATAACGGAGAAATTCGACACGCTTTCGCAGATCGACGGGCTTGAGATTGATTTCGGGACAAGTCCTGTAACTGTCAGTGCAACCGTCTGGACACCGGCACCCCGGCCCAAAGCCGAAACCGAGATCGAACTCGCGCTTGCCGATCGGCTGGGGGAGCCGGTGGAGCTGTCGCTGCTGCAATATCAGGTGGCTACGGGATCGAGCGCGGCCGAGCAGGCGCAACTTTCCGCCACGCGAGCGCGGGAAGAACAAGATGCCGTCGCGCGCGCCGATGATCTGGCGAGCCGGCTTGCGTTGGTGGCGGGCGTGCCTGAGGCGGATGTGACCGTGGATCGCACCCGCCGTCGCGCAACTGTGCGGGCGCAGCGGCTGGAGGGGGCGACGATGGCGACCTATGCGGCGCTCGAACGCCGTATCGCCACTACCGAGCCTGAATGGACGGTCGAGCTGCGGCCGCCGCTGGCAGATCTGCCAAAGGCGATCACGTTTGAGAGTGGCGGCGGGAGCGAGAAAGAGGATGAGAGCGGGGGCGAGGCCACGCAAACCGGCCCCACCAGCGAAGGCGCGCGGGCCCTTGCCGTGATCGAATGGGCGGCTGAGCGACTTGACCTGCCGATTGTGCTGACTGGCCCACAGGCAGAGGGGCGGATGGCCGCAGATATTCTCGCTAAACGCGGCGTGAAAGTGGTAACGCGGACCGAACCCGGCCCGCTGCGCGCGGAATGGGGCATTGGGGAAAATCAAAATGACGAGTGAGCTTTATATTCTGGGACTGGGCGCGGCGCTGTTGATCGTGCACGTGCTGCTTGCGGTTCATTACAAGACCAAGCAGTTCGGCCTGGAATGGAACATGGGCGCGCGCGACGGCGATACCGGCGAATTGAACGATATCGCAGGTCGGCTGGAGCGTGCCTCAGAAAACTTCAAGGAGAGCTTTCCCTTGGCAATCGTGGCGTTTGCTGGCCTGACTCTGGCCGACAAGACCACCGACCTGACCGCCATCGCGGCGATGGTGTGGTTGGGCGCACGGGTCGTGTATCTGCCGATTTACTGGGCCGGGGTCGAGAAAATCCGGACCCTTATCTGGGCTGTGTCGATGCTGGCATTGGTCTTTGCCCTGGGCGTCCTGCTGATCGGCTAAATCGCAGGCGGGACCCTTCAGGCTGCCAGTTCCAGCGGGACGATTTCGCCGGCCAGATACATTGTTCGCGCTTTGGCGCGGCTCAGTTTGCCAGAGCTGGTGCGCGGAAGTGTGCGCGGCGGGACTAGCTCGACGACGCAGCTCATTCCGGTGACAGAGCGGACCTTGTCCGCGATCTGTTCGCGCAGTTTTATCCGCTCTACGGGATCAGTAACGCGGCAGTGAACCAGCACTGCGGGCGCCTCCTCGCCGCCTTCGGTCTCGACCGAGAAGGCGGCGATATCGCCATGATTGAAGCCGGGCAGCTGCTCCACCGCCCATTCAATATCCTGCGGCCAATGGTTCTTGCCATTGATGATGATCATGTCCTTTGCCCGGCCGACAATGAACAGATAGCCATTGGCCATATAGCCCATGTCTCCGGTGTCGAGCCAGCCATCGACGATTGCCTCGGCGGTGGCTTCCTCGTTGCGGAAATAGGAGTGCATGACGCTGGGGCCGTTGCACCACACCTTGCCGATCTGGTGATCGCCGCGCGGGTGGCGTTCCCCATTGTCTTCTGGACCGCGGATTTCGACGACCATGTCGGGCATCGGTTTCCCGCAATTGACGATCGCGCGATAGCGGGCCGGGCGGCGAATATCGCGCGGCGTGCCCGACAGGCGCTCTTCCTCGACCAGTTCAACGCGGATCCCTTCGCCCGGTGGCATCACGGTGACGCCCAGCACCGCTTCGGCCAGGCCATAGGACGGGGTGAAGGCGCTCGCCTTGAACCCGGCATCGGCAAAGGCGTTGACAAAGCTCTGCATCACATCCGGGCGGATCATGTCCGCGCCATTGCCCGCCAGCCGCCAGCGCGACAGGTCGAACCGTTCCGCGACGTTCGACTGGCTGGAAATGCGGCGCGCACAAATGTCGTAGCCGAAAGTCGGCGAATACGAGATCGTGCTGCCCTTGTTCGCGCTGATCATGTCCAGCCACGCCAGCGGGCGGCGGGCGAACGCATCAGGCTTCAGATAATCGCCAGAAACCTGATTGGCGATCAGCGAAAGGAAGCAGCCGACCAGCCCCATATCGTGATACCACGGCAGCCAGCTGACGCAGCGTTCATCGTCGCGCAGCTGCATGCTGGTGGAATGGCCATACAGATTGTGCAGCAACGCCTTGTGCGTCACCGCGACGCCAGTGGGGAAGCGGGTCGATCCGCTGGAGTATTGCAGATAGCAGATGTCTTGCGGGTCGGCCTGAGGCAGATCGCATTCGGGCGCATCGCGCTGCCCAAAATCCTGCCAGCTTTGCGCGTCGCAGCCCTGAAGCCGGGCTGCGGCCTCGGCCATTTCAGCGATTTCCTCGGGATACAGCAGCATTACCGGGTCCGAGCTTTGCAATTGCACGGCGAGTTGATCGATATAGCTGCCCTTACCGCCAAAGGTGGTGGGCAGGGGCAAAGGCACCGGCCATGCGCCGGTATAGATGCAGGCGCAGAACAGCGCAGCAAAATCAGGCCCGGTTTCCGCGATCAGGGCCACCCGGTCACGCGGTTTGATCCCGGCCGCAATCAGGCGGCGGGCCATCGCCAGCGCATCCTCGCGCATTTCCCGAAAGGTATAAACGCGTTCGAGTTGTCCACGCATATCGTGAAAATTCAGACCTTTTTCACTGCGTGCAGCGTAATCAATCGCATCGTTGAAGGTTGAAAACTGCGCACGGATGCGCGGCAGATCGCAATCGTTCGGTGTCGGCGTCAATACGGCGTCGGTCATATTCTCTCGCGATACCCGTCATTTGCTAAGCACGCTGGCTGCGCGCTATCATACCTTTGAGGATCTGGCCGAACTCTGCCGGAACCCTCGCGGTATTGTCCATTTGATAATGACTGTGGCACGAATAAGGCGAAATGGTTTCACACGAAAGCAAAACGTCATCGCGTGGTAACAATGCGATCAGCGCGCAGGACGCGTCGAGCGGCGATTCGGCTGAGAAAGGTCGTGCGCGCGGGAAGGGCGCGCGCTCCCATAACAAAGAGCGCAAAAAGGGTCGCCCACTCGATGAAACCGGCTTGCGCGATCTGGCACTGTCCTATGCCGCGCGCTTCTCCACCACGGCGGCAAAGCTGGAAGGATATCTCGCGCGCAAGATCAGAGAGCGCGGCGTGGCCGAGGATACGGATGGGCGCAGCTGCGATCTCGACGTGACCGGGCTGGTCACGCGCCTCATTGAACTGGGCTATGTCGATGATGATGCCTATGCGCGCACCCGGTCGCGCGATCTGACCGCGCGCGGGTTTGGCAAGCGCCGGGTTGAACAGGCGCTGTGGGCTGCAGGCGTCGAGGAAGAGACGCGCGCCAGCCATGCTCCGGGAGAGGCGGCCAGCCGCCGCGCGGCGATGCTGCTGGCCAAGAAACGCAGGCTTGGCCCGTTTGGCGCGGTGGCGCCTGCAAAGCGGGTCGAAACCGCCGAAGCTCGCGCCGAGGCGCGTAAGGCTCACGAAAAACAGGTTGCCGCCATGCTGCGCGCAGGCCACGTTTATGAACATGTGCAGTTCATCCTCTCCGCCGCAGACGGACAGGTGGTAGAGGACTGGGTAATAGAGGCAGAGAATGAAGAGAGCACTGATGACTGGTAAGATGCAATCGAGCCCTTCAAACCATGCAGGGGGCAGGTCCGTCTGGCTGACGGTTCCAGCGGCGGCGCTGATGTTGCTGATGGGGGCGGGGTGTTCGGCCAGTTCAGCCGCTGAAACGGCGACTGCGCCCGAGACTCCCGCTAAGGCCGCGGCCAATGCTGGGCGCCATCCCACCTCTGGCCTCGAGATTATCGATGTGGCGGTGCTGCGCGGTGACCGGCGCATCGTGTTCAAGACCGAACACGCCAACACGCCCGAGGCGCAGTCTCGCGGCATGATGTTCCGCACGCAAATGGCCGATGACGAGGCGATGCTGTTCCCCTCCGATGTGCCCACGCAGCGCAGTTTCTGGATGAAGAACACCCCGATCAGCCTCGATATCATCTTCATCGGCGTGGATGGCCGGATCAACAATATCGAGACTGCGGTGCCTTATTCGCTCGATTCGGTGCCATCAGTCGGCGCGGCGAGTGCGGTGCTGGAAATTCGCGGTGGGTTGGCGCAGGAACTCGGCATCGTGCCGGGCGACAAGGTGGAATACAGGCTCCCCTGATTTGCACGCTCCAGCGGGCACTCGCTTCTTCCACTCGGCATCCAATTGAGCTAACGGCACCCACCATGGGAATCTTCGGAAAAATCTTCACTTGGTGGGATGGTGCAACGCTTGGCACGCAGCTGTGGGCCGGGCGCCAGCGCGGCGAGCATGTCGGCACTGATGCGCAGGGCAACAGGTACTTTCGCAAAAGCCGCAAGGAGGGTGCCGTGCCCACCGGCTCCTACACCCAGCGCGAACAACGCTGGGTCATCTATGATGGCATCAACGATGCCAGCCGCGTCCCGCCCGAATGGCATGGCTGGCTGCATGGATCGTTTGACGGCGTGCCCGAAAGCCACCTGCCGCCTGCCAAGATCTGGGAGGTGGATTACACCCCGAACGCCACCGGCACACCGCAGGCCTATCTGCCGCAAGGGTCGCTGGAGCGCGGGGGCAAGCGTGCGCGCGCCGATGGCGATTACGAAGCCTGGTCACCTGAAGGCTGACTGGAACCGCCATGCGCGCATTTGTACCGATCCTTGCCGGGGTGGCCACGTTCGCCCTTGCTGCCTGCGGCGGTGCGGGCGGTTCCCCTGACGGCGCCGAAACGGTCGTCGAGCTGGACAAGGCGGCCACAGGTAAGGCCAACGGGCAAGGGCCCCAACCCACTGCTGCGACCGCTACCGCAGATGCTGACACTCTGGCCGCAGCAGAAGGGGCAACTTCGCTCGAACAGCGCGTTGCGACCATTGGGCTTTTGAACAAACGCAACAATGTCAGCAAGGACATCGAAATGCGCCCCGGTGACGTCCACGAGGAAGGCCCGGTGATCCTGCGCCTTGCCACGTGTGAGCGCACCGCGCCGTGGGAAATTCCGCAGGAAACCGGCGCGTTCCTTCAGCTTGACGTGCTGGAACGCGGCAAAAGCGAACACCGCCGCGTGTTTTCCGGCTGGCTGTTCAAGGAATCGCCCAGCCTCAATGTGGTCGAACATCCGATCTACGATGTCTGGATCAAGGATTGCGCGATGAGCTTTCCCGGCGATGAGGACGGCGCGCCCAAGCCCGAGGCTACCCCCAAGGCGACACCTGCGCCAACATCTACGCCTGCGCCCGCAACCACGCCTGCCGCTGAATAGGCCGTAGCGCCCATCACAGCATCGCGCGTAAAGGTCGCGTAGGCCTGACGCAGGGTCATCGCCGGAACCCCGCGCGAGCGCTCTACGGCTTGCAAATACATCTTTTGCGGCAATTCCATCGCGCCCATTGTGGCGAGGTGATCGGTCATGAACTGGCAATCGAGCAGTTGAAACCGCGCCCGCCGCATCAACGCCACCAGCCACGCCAGCGCAACCTTGCTGGCATTGTCCGCGCGCGCGAACATGCTTTCCCCGCAGAACACCCGGTCAAAGCATACGCCATACAGCCCGCCGACCAGCATTAAGCCTTCTGGATCATCTTCCCCTGATTGCCAGCATTCGATCGAATGCGCGTGCCCTGCCTCGAACAGGTCGATGTAGCTGCGCGTTATGCGTTCGCTGATCCAGGTTTCCGGGTGGCCCGGCCGCGGCTGGGAACAGGCGCGGATCACCTGTTCGAACGCGGTGTCGATGGTCACGATATAGCGGTCCACACGCACCGCCTTGCGCAGCGATTTCGACATATGAAACAATTCGAGCGGGAGGATCGCCCGGTCGCGCGGCTCGACCCAGAAGACATCCTCATCCTCCCGTTTGTCCGCCATCGGGAAGATGCCGCTGCGATAGGCGAGCATCAGCGTTTCGACCGGAATTGTGTTGCGCAGGGGCGAATGCATGAGGCTTTAGGTAGCATCCTGTTCGGCAGGTTCCAGTGGGGATGCGAAAAGGAGAGCCAAAATTCCCGTGCATCGTTTGCCTGAGGCCGGAGTCGGCGGATGAAACGATCGTGGGTTGCCTAGCGCTGCGACCTCCGATAAAGCGCGGCCTCCCTGCAGGGGTGTAGCTCAGTTGGTAGAGCATCGGTCTCCAAAACCGAGGGCCTGCGGTTCGAGTCCGCACACCCCTGCCATTTTCCCCACATATCGTTTCGCCGCCTGTAGGGTATTTCCCGGCCGGCGCGCTGTCGTATGAACGCGAGCGGAACGTCGCGGTCAGCTGCGTGATAGACGAACCGTGCAATACCATCGACGAATTGAGGTGCGCCGGCCGATCCGGATACGGCGCAGACCTTAAAGGAGGACGATGATGAGCCACTACACCTTTCGCAGTTCCCGGCCCGATCAATGGGTCAGCCCGCGCCCCGGTCTCGACCCGGCCGTGCGCGCGATGGCGTATGGTCCGGTCCGCTCCATGTATGAGCCGACTTGGCTTGAGCGGGTATTTGGGCGACGCTGAACTTCCATCCATCGTGGAACCGAACATCGGGTCGGCGGTTCTAGTGTCAGGCAATCGTAACAATCAAGATTAGGGGTAACAGGGACATGAGTAACGCACCCATCCATTCCAGCGCACCTGATCAGTGGACGCTTCCGCGACCGCACACCGATGCGGCTCTGCGGCAGCTCAAGTATGGTCGCATACGTCCGATGGAAGAGCCGGGCTTTTTGGCCCGATTGTTCAACAGGCATTGATCCGCCGTATTTGCTGACGTTCACGGCAACCAAGCAACAAAAAACGCGTCCGACCTGATGGTCGAGCGCGTTTTTGTTTGTCTCTCAAAGACCGGCTGAGGTCAGTATTCCTCAGGCTCTTCGGGAGTGTCCGCAAGGTGATCCTTGCCCGCGGTCCTGTCGCCCTTGGCCAGCTTGAACACCACACCCGAAAGCAGCAGCAGTGCCAGCAGGTTGGGCAGCACCATCAGCGCATTGGCGATATCGCCCATCCGCCAGATCAGATCGGATTCGCGGCTGGCGCCAACGTAAATGCCTACGCACCACAGCACCCGCCACGCCATGTGCAGCGCCTTTTCCCCGCCGAGCGTCGAGCCCGGAATGCGATCGTAGATGAAGGTGATCGCGCGCTCCCCGTAATAACTCCAGGTGAGCAGGGTAGTGAACACGAACAGGATCAGCGCGATCGAGGCGATCAGCGTGCCCAGCGGGATTGAACCGATCGTCACCGGGAATGCCGCCGCAAATGCGCCGCTGGTCATCGCAAACCCTTGAAGATCGGATTGCCATGCGTGCTTCACCGCTTGGCCCGCGCCTGTAAACTGGCCTTCCACCGTCAGGATCACCAGCGCCGTCATGGTGCAGATCACGATCGTGTCGATAAAGGTGCCCAGCATCGCCATGCGACCCTGCTGTTCGGGATCGTCGGTCTGCGCGACAGCGTGCGCAATCGGGGTCGAACCCTGGCCGGCCTCGTTCGAGAACAGGCCGCGCGCCACCCCGGCGCGAATCGCGAGGATCAAAGCTGCGCCTACAAATCCGCCGCTCGCCGCCTGCGGACTGAACGCACCTGCGAAAATCCGGCTGAAGGTTTCGGGAATGTCCTGAATGTTGAGCGCAATAGCGATCATTGCCATCACGATATAGGCCACCGCCATGAACGGCACGACGCTTTCCGCGACCCGGCCGATCGACTTGATCCCGCCGATGATAACCACGAACACGGCAACCGCCACGATCAGGCCGGACATCGATTCTTCCAGCCCGAACAGTTCGTTGAAGCTGTCAGCCACCGCATTGGCCTGGATCCCGTTGCCGGTAACCAACGCCGAAATCAGCGTGCCCACGCAGAAGAATATCGCCAGCCAAGTCCATTTCGGGCCAAGACCCATCATGATGTAGCTCATCGGGCCACCGCGCTTGGTCCCATCGCTGGTGGTTTCGCGAAAACGGATCGCCAGCGCCCCTTCGGCAAAGCCCAGCGCCATGCCGAACAGGGCGGTGATCCACATCCAGAAGATTGCGCCCGGTCCGCCCAGCGCGATAGCAGTGGCAACGCCGGCAAGGTTGCCGGTGCCAACCTGCCCCGATAGCGCCGTCGAAAGCGCGGCGAATGGGGAAATCTCGCCCGCACCTTCGCCCTTGCGACCGGCGAACAGCCCCTTGATCGCGCTGCCGAGTTTTACCAGGGGATAGAACCTGAGCCCGACCATGAACCACAGGCCCGCGCCCAGCAGCAGCACCGCCAGCGGCGGGATCGGGATTACCTGCACCCCGTTCCAGGTGCCGCCCCAGATGAAGTCTGCGATATTGGTAACGGGACCCAGCAGCTGCTCGTCGAGCGTTGCGGGTTGGCTGGTTGCCATGGTGGTGTTCCCCTTGTTCATTCCCTGAAAGACGAGGGACGCTAGAGGCGGTTGCCCGCCAAGGCCAGCACCAATTGCTGCGTTGCAGAACGGGCGGCTGGACGTGTTGCGCGGGCGCCCGATCCACACCTTGTGGCCGGGCCATGCGGCCTGCGATTGCACCGCTTGCATTTGCGGCCAAGCACGATTAAGACTCCAGATATTCCGAAATCGGTAGCACGCTTCGCCCCTCCGGGACCTTGTCCCGGACGGCGAAGAAACCTACCTGTCGGGGATCTTCAATGCCCATTGCAACGGGCACAAAACAATCACGAAAGCGCCGCGTATTATGGCCGAACCGCAAAAGCAGACCAAGACCACAATTCCCGAATTCGTGAATCAGGTCCGTGCAGAAACGAAAAAGGTCGTCTGGCCCACGCGCGAAGAAACCGTGCGCACTGCGATCTTTGTATTCATCATGATGGTGATGCTGTCGCTGTTCTTCCTTGGCGTGGACAGCGGCTTCAACGCGCTGGTCAAATTCCTGCTGACGCTCGCCTGAGGCTGAGCGGGCCCACAATCACCTGATTTTCAAGGATACTTCATGTCTCGCTGGTATATCATCCACGCATACTCCGGTTTCGAAAACAAGGTGAAGGAAGCGATCCTCTCCGAAGCCGAGCGGCTGGGCCTGTCAGAAGGCGTTGAGGAAGTCGAGGTTCCGACCGAGACCATTACCGAGATCAAGCGCGGCAAGAAGGTGCAGACCGAACGCAAATTCATGCCCGGCTATGTGCTGGCGAAGCTGCGGATGAACGACGACATTTATCACCTCGTCAAGAACACGCCGAAAGTGACCGGATTTCTCGGCAACAACAACAAGCCCCAACCGATCAGCGAGAAAGAGGCCGCGCGCTATTTTGGCGGTGTTGCGGAGGCGAAGTCCGCACCCAAGGCACAGCTCAGCGTGGATTACGAGATCGGCGATTCGGTCAAGGTGCTCGACGGGCCCTTCGCCAGCTTCAACGGCGTGGTCGAGGAACTCGATTTCGACAAGGCAAAGGTCAAGGTCAGCGTTTCGATCTTCGGTCGGGCAACACCGGTCGAACTGGACTTCGAACAGGTCGAACTGGTCAAGTAAGCGAGCGGTTTGCGGCGGCGACCGTGATCGCCCCGCTCAAACGCCCGTTTCAGCCCTTGTTGCCCACGCTACTTCACGCGTGCGCGCAGGAATATCTCGAATGTCCGGGGGTCGATATAGCCATCGCCCACCGCGCCGCCCGGATTTATCCGCACGCGCCGCACGCTCGGATCGTATCCGCCATTGGGCACATAACTGAAGTTGGTTCCCGTATCGGCATTGGAATAGGTGATCTGGGCAGGCGAACAGCATGTGAGGCCGGTCGCGCTGACGCCCGATCCATCGAGGAACGCGATGGGCGCAGTCGTGGCCGCGTTGAACGCCCCGGTCCACATCTCGATCTGCGCGGGCAGCCGGTCCAGGATGACGACCGAGTTTGCGTCGATCGCCGCGCCCGGATTGGAAAACCGGATGGTGTAGGTCTGGTCAGCATCGGGAATGCGAAACCGGGCAATCCCTGAAGTTGCGCTGGCCCGGCTTACCTTGGAGATCTGCACCGGCGCATTGGGCGCGCGGCAGAATGGCGTTGCAGCAAGACTGGGCGCGCTGGCAAGCGGTTGCCCGGTCGCGCCGCGTGTCGCGCCGTTGGGCGGAAATTCAGTGAGCGAAGAGGACGATGTGATACCGTTCACCCCGCCGCGCGCAAAACTTGCCGATGTGCCGCCCGTGGTTGCGATCACCCCGCCGCCGCCGCCGCCGCCGGGGCCTTCGTTTTCGTCATTAGTGATAAGCTGATTGCCCCCACCTCCTCCATTCGCACTGACTTGCGCACCGATACCGCTGCTCGACTGGATCACGATGGTTCCGCCTGCCCCGCCGCCTCCGGGGCCATCATTATGCGCTGGCGAGGTGTTCTGTCCGTTTGCGCCGTCGCTCCTGATCGCGCCGCCGCCGGTGATCGCATTGGCCTGAATGAAGATCAGCCCACCGCCACTGCCGCCTGCGCCCGCTGCATTGTTGTTGCCATCACCGGCACCGCCGCCGCCGCCAAAAAACAGCCGCCCGGTCGGATCGTAGTCCAGCGGACGTCCGCCCAGACCGCCCAGTTCACGGCGGAAATCGTTGCCCCAGCTGGCGGCTCCCGGCGCCGTGGTCAACGCATTGCCGACCCGCGCATAGGTATAGCCGCCGCGCCCGCCGCCGGAATTGCTGGTGTTCGCCTTGAGCGAGGGGTCAAGGTTCCACGCCTGCGCCCATTGTGCGTTGGACGTATCGGGCACACCCTGGCCCGCCCACAGACTGCCGTTGTTCCCGTTCGCTCCGCCGCCGCCGCCGGCATTGTGGCCATTGCCGCCGCCCCCGCCATTGGCAGGTGCGCCGCGGCCGTAATAATTGCTGCCGGGTAATTCGGTGCGGTATCCTGCGATGCCTTCGCCTTTTTCCGCGCCATTGACCGGAAGATTGCTGGCAAACCCGAAATAGCTGCTGCCGGTGGGAATCGTCAGATTATCCACCTGTCCACCGCGAAAGCCGCCTTGCGAGGCGTCAATCGCGCCCGACACGGTCAGCGTTCCCGATACCGTCATGGCGATCACGCCGCCGGTCGTGCCATTCCACGCTGCAGGCACGATGCGACCGCCGCCAGTGACGGTGAGGTTGCGGAACTGCGGTACCCGGATGACCTGCGCCTTGCCCGCCGCGCTATAGCTGTAACGCACGCCCGAACACGCTCCGCCGAAATCCTGCAGGAGGATCGTGTTGCCCGTCACGGCGCGAACGGTGTGAAATTCATACCGCCCCGCCGATCCGATAGTGGTGACCGAGCCATAGGCGGCGGTGTCGGATACGGAAATCGTGGCCCCTTGCGCTTGATAGACCATGATCACATCGCCCGGTGCGAGTGAAGGCAGGTTTGCGGTCCGCGCAACGACGTTGATTTGGGTCGATCCGGCCGAAAGAGTACCTGATACCGGCGCATACTGGTTGACGGTCTGCGTTCCGGCAACAATCGCATCGCCATCCTTGCCCGGTGTTTCCGCCGCCAGCGGGGCAGCCACAAGGGCAAGCATTGCCAATATAAGGCAGGCTAGCGCCGCCAGACCGGTGCGCACGGTCAGAATGGGCTGCGGTTGTATCATGTTGTAAACCAAGGCCTCCACCAGTTTGAAGGCACTTAAGCGCAAGAGGTAAACTTCCGGTAACCATGCCGGAGGCTAAGCTGGTGAGGATGAGGCCCCTGCGTCCTGCGCATTTTCCTACAGACGCCTGTTTGTGCCACACCTTGTGCATCGCAGGGCCGGAACCAACGCGGGGGTCGCGCAAAATGATTTTTGAAAGTGTCAAGCACGGCAATTCGGCGAAAAACCGCCATGAATCAGATGTATATGTCGCAAAATGGCGGGTGACAGGGTGTCAAGCGTGTCAACTTCGGTCAGGCGGGCGCGAAGGGCAGGTTTCGGTTGCTTTTTTCTGGCACGCCGATTAATGCGCGCGCTCTCGTCACATCGACGCGAATCCACGCGGGAGAACGGCCTATGCACTGCAGGGCCGTTCGCCGGACCGCTTAACATGAGGGCATGAGCCGAAAGGCAGGTGCCCGACAGTGCGAAAGGAAAAAGGCCCCATGGCCAAGAAAATTGAAGGCTATATCAAGCTGCAGGTGCCTGCGGGCACTGCAAACCCTTCACCCCCGATCGGCCCAGCGCTGGGTCAGCGCGGCGTGAACATCATGGAATTCTGCAAGGCGTTCAACGCTGCGACCGACAGCCTTGAAAAAGGTATGCCGATCCCGACGACGATCACCGTCTATGCGGACCGTTCGTTCACCTTCATCACCAAGACGCCGCCGGCATCGTTTCTGCTGAAAAAGGCTGCCAAGCTGAAGTCGGGTTCCAAGGAGCCGGGCAAGGTTTCCGCCGGAACGATCAAGCAGAGCGCGATCAAGGAAATCGCGGAAACCAAGATGGCGGACCTGAACGCGAACGATATCGATCAGGCTATGCGCATCATCGAGGGCTCCGCGCGCTCGATGGGCCTCGAAGTGGTGGAGGGCTGAACCAATGGCGAAGATTACGAAAAAGCAGAAGGCTGTCGCTGAGCTCGACCGCGAGAAGTTCTACACCGTCGACGATGCCATCGCGACGCTGCGTGAGCACAAGACCAAGTTTGACGAAACCGTTGAGGTTGCGATGAACCTGGGCGTCGATCCGCGTCATGCCGATCAGATGGTGCGCGGCATGGTCTCGCTGCCTTCGGGCACGGGCAAGGACGTGAAGGTTGCGGTGTTTGCGCGCGGCGAAAACGCCGACAAGGCGCTCGCCGCCGGTGCCGACAAGGTTGGTGCCGAGGATCTGATGGAAGACATGCTGGCCGGCAATCTTGATTATGACCGCGTCATTGCCTCACCCGATATGATGGGTGTGGTTGGTCGTCTGGGTAAGACCCTCGGTCCCAAGGGCCTGATGCCTAACCCCAAGCTGGGTACCGTCACCCCGAACGTGGAACAGGCCGTGAAGGACGCCAAGGGCGGCCAGGTCGAATTCCGTGTCGAAAAGCAGGGCATCATTCATTCCGGGATCGGCAAGCTGTCGTTCTCCGACGATGCGCTGAAGGCCAACTTCAAGGCGATCACCGAAGCGATCGTCAAGGCTAGGCCGACGGGTTCGAAGGGCAAGTATGTCCAGAAGATCTCGCTGACCTCGACGATGGGGCCGGGCCTCAAGGTCGACCTTTCCGAGGTCGAAGGCGCCTGAGCCTTATTCGGCCTGACGGGAAACGGGTTTCCTACAGGCCAGCGAACAGGCAAAAGGGGTCGGAAGCGATGAGCTTCCGGCCCCTTTTTCATGGCTTGGCGCACCGCGCAGGCCCGCCAGCCCTTGGAACCCAGAAGCGTTTGTCGATGAACAACAGGGATAGTCGGACTGGCGGCAGGGATCGGTCCCCGCGCACCTTGTTTTGGCCCCTCGCAGTGCACATCTTGAATACGCTGGTCCTGTGCGGGACGGCTTCTTCATCGGAAGCGATGTCGACAGATTTTTTCAAGGAAGACAAGATGCTGGACCCGAAATGGGCGATCATTGCCGTCGCGCTGGGCGTATTCGCGCTTGCGGCGGGCTATGATGCGCAGCTGGGACTGGCGGCCGGGGTGGTTCTGGCGGTCCTTGCGGCAATGTATCTGTGGTTCCGCGTCCGCTTTTCGCATGAGCGTGAGCAATTGGGCGCGAGCCGCGCGGCGCTCTCAAGCCGGTTCTCAAGCCTTGGGCGCAATCGACGCACAGCGGAGGCACGGGAAACCGCCGAGCGGAACCGCAAGCTGCCGGAATAAAGGCGCGCGCGCTCAGCCTGGTTCGGCCAGTCCGGCGGGTCTGTGCGCCAATTGGCGGCTGTAAACCCAGCCGATCCCGATCAGGCTGAACCCCAGCGCCATGAAGCTGGCGATCCGCAGGAGCCCTTCGAGCCCGGCGGCGTCGATCAGGAACACCTTCACCACCGCAATCAGCATCAGAACCAGCGACCCGATCCGCCAGCTGCGCTGTCCGGTGCGCGAACCCCACCCAAGAAAGCCCAGCGCCAGCCCAATGCCGAGCAACGACAACAGCAGGCTCTCGGTCGATCCGATGCCGGTTGCGGTCAGCACCGGTCCGGAAAATACTTGCCGCAGCAACGATACAGCGAGCAGGCTGACCAGCGTCATGATCGCGATATCGCAGACGATCCGGGCATGCTCCGCCAACGCGGCGAGACGGGGGCGCAGTGCGACGATGGCGACAATCGCGCCACCATAGGAAACCGGCAACCAGTTCGCGATCGGTGTCGGGCCGACATTCTGGGCCGTCAGCAACGGGTTGTGGAGCAGGAGAGTGAACCACGCAAAATGTGCAAGACTGGCCGTAATCAGGCTGACCGATGCGATGTTCGCAAGCCGGGCGGGAAAGCGCGGCGCGGCAAACTGCGCAATGCCGATCCCGGCAATAAGCAACAGCGCCTGCCACACCGTGCGCTCTGCCATTCCGAACGCCTCGAACCGGAGGAGCGATGCGATGGCGAATATCTGCTTGTACCCGCTATGGACCGTCAGCAGCGCGAGGCCCGCCGGAACCGCCGCCAATGCCGCGCGTGCCGGTGTCGGCAGTTCCGTTCCTCGCAGAGCAATCACGGCCGCGAGCACGCCCGCAGGGGCAAGGCGCACCACCATATCGCGTGCGGTGAACGCATCGCTTACGAAGAAGGGATCGCCGGCGAGCGCGAAAATGCCCGCCGAGGTCCACTCCAGCACTGGCAAGGCGGCCCATGCCAGCGCAATTGCGAGCGCCACGCCCCAGCCAGCCACGCGGTCGGGTTTCCACACCACGACCGCCACGCCGCCGATCGCCGCAACCCATGCGAGCGTCTCACCCGGCACCACTTGCGCAAAGGTGCCGTATGCGGCCAACGCGGCCAGCCCGTCTGCCGCGATCCGCGATGCGCCCTTGGGACGGGTGACAGCCATGAAGATCAGCGCCAGCAGCAGCGCCGCCCAGCGGATCGCCGCGCGGATCGGTTCCGCGACCGCCCCGATGTTGGCCAGCCTCAGCGCCTCATCCTCGAACGCGGGCGTCGCCAACAGGCTGAGCGCGGCGAGGCCGATGGCTGTCCATGCGGCGATGAGCAGCGGCCTCGCATCGCGTCGCCACAGCAATCCGATCGCCAGCAGCGCCAGTGCAGCGGTAATCACCGGCGCGAGCCAGGCGGGGCTCAGCAACAGCAGCCCGGTAAGGATCAGCAGATACGCAGACCCCAGCTGCAGCAGCGACCGGCGCATCTCCAGCTCGCCCGCGCTGCGCCACTGCAGGGCAAAGCTGGCGGCGGGGAACACGGCAAGCGCCAGCAGGCAAAGCGCCAGCTGCGGATCGCCGACAGCGCGCTCGATCGGGGCGAGGGCGAATTGATAGCTCAAGGCAACGCCAAGGCCGAGTGCGCTCAGAGCCATTTGCCCGATATCGACCAGACCGGCTTGCGAGCGCCACTGGTGGATGAGCGGAACGATGACGAAGATCACCGCCATCGCGCCTGCCACGGCAAGGACCGCAGCGGCAGCAGGGGCGGGCCACAGCGACAGCAGCCACAGGCCCACAAACGCTGCGATCGCACTGCCCGCGCGCAGGGCGGCAAAGCGCCAGCCAAGCGCCGCGAGCCCCGCCGCGATCAGCAGATACAGGGCCCACGTCAGCGGATCGAAGCCCGCATTGCCGACCAGCAGCGCCATTTGCAGCGTCGCCACGCCAGCGGCGATGATCTGGATTGCGCCCGGCCCTTTGCGATCATAGAGGAATGCGGGCAGGACCGTGCCGAGCACGATCAGATAGCCGCCCACCGCGATCCAGTCACCGCTGCCGGCAAGGCCCGTCACCTGCATCAGCAAGCCCCAGCCAAGCCCCACACCCAGCGCGGCATATCCCAGCCAGCGATGCCCCTGTTTCTGCCCGGTCCACGCCAGCCCGCCGGTTACCAGCGCGAGATACAGCGCCAGCAGCGGCACGTTTGCGCTGTCGCTGTCGACCATGACGGGTGCCGCAAACCCCCCGATCAGGCCAAGCACGGCGCAGGGCAGCCCGAACCGGAATGACATGGCTATCGCGCCCGCTGTCACCGCCGCGAGCCCGACAAAGGCGAGGGTCGGCCCAATCAGGCCGTAACTCGTCCCGGCCAGGTAGAATGCGCCGAACAGCGTCGCAATGCCCGCCCCGGCCAGCGCCTGCCGAACGCGCGCATCGCGCACGCGTTCTTCCAACCGGTAGGCCGCTTCCGCCCCGGCGATCAAGCCAAGGCCGAATGCGAAGCTGACAATCACGCGCACCAAGGGCGTGACCAGCCCCGCCTCGATCGAATACCGCACAAGGAATATCCCCGCGATGGCCAGCGCGATGCCCCCGGCCCAGATAGGCAGGCGGCGTCCGAAAATATCTTCGAAATCGAAGCTTATGCCGCTCGGTTGTGCGGGCGTTTCTTCGGGTGGTTCCTCAGGCGGCTGCGTGGAAACCAGCGCGGGATCGGCGTCGGCGGCATAGGCAAGGGTCGCGGGTTCGGGCACGGTTTGCGCGACACGCTCTGGCACCGGATCGATCTGTCCTTCGGGGGGCGCACTGGTCTCGCGAACCATTGGCGTTTCGGGGGAGGGAGAAGGTGCCAGAGCGTTTACACGCCCGTCGTTCTCGCTACCGCGAGCCTCGCTGGCGGACAGACGCGCATCGACCCATTCTGTGAGCGCTTCGATACGCTTCTCGGCCCGTTCGAGCCGCGACCACAGAAATGCGACCGCCACCACCAGCGCGATGCAAATCAGCTCAAACATGATCGCCCCGATCCCACATTCGGAAATATGGCGGTGTACTCAGGGGAAGGCAAAGGCTTATCGCGCCGCCCCGCCCGATCAAATGCCGCCAGGGGTGAAATCGAACCCGTTTGTCGCCAAGCTATCGCACAGCGTGTCGACACAGCTGGCGAGGTCTTTTGCATCGGTGGAGCGGATCACGAAATTCGCGCCAACGCGGCCATCGCGAAAGAACGGATACGATCCGATCTGGCAGTTCTCATGCGCGGCCTCAACCTTGCGCAGCAGCTCTGCGACCTCGCTTTCGGCGATCCATCCGCCGACTGTCTCGGACAACAGCGGCGCGCCGCCTTCCAGCTTTCCGGTCAGCGCATCCAACATCCCGGCGGTGATGTGAGGGACGCCCGCCATCAGGATCACATTGCCACGGCGGATACCGGGAGCGCCGGACATGCGATTGGGGATCAGGTCCGACCCTTCGGGCACGCGGGCCATGCGCAGGCGCCCTTCGTTGATACCTCCCTTGTCGGCATAATACCGTTCCAGCAGCGCGCGCGCTTCGGGATGGATGACCACCGGCACACCCAACGCAGCGGCAACCGCATCGACGGTGATGTCATCGTGCGTCGGGCCGATGCCGCCAGTCGTGAAGAGGTAATCGTAGGCGGCTCGCAATGCGTTTACCGCCTCGACAATACGCGCCTGAATATCGGGCACCACGCGCACTTCGGCGAGGCGGATGCCCTGCACCTGAAGCCAGCTTGCGACCTGCGCGATATTCTTGTCATGCGTACGGCCAGAGAGGATTTCGTCCCCGATAATAACGAGGCCGGCTGTCCAGATCTTTTCAGGAGATGTCATGCCCATCAGTTAGTGGCAAAGCGCTGCGGCCCCAAGCCCTTTTCGAGAGACTATTCTGCCGCTTCGAGCTGCTCTGCCTGACCACGCGCCGCCCCGCCGACCGCAGCTGAGAAAAACAGCAGCCCGTCATCGACCGGGTCTTTCGTCATGCGTTTGCGATCAACCACGTATTCCTGATTAAGCCGCCAGGGATAGCTAACTGAGTTTTTCGGCATGATGTGCTTGGCGCGCTGGATGTATCCGCTGGAAAAATCGAAGACATCGTCCTCCTCGATCCTCGCCTCGGCCTCTGGCGTCAGCGTGGGAACCGCGGTGTCGAAGCCGCCTGCGCGCATGTGGTTCAGCACGCGGCAGACGTAATCGGAATTGATATCCGCGCGCAGTGTCCAGCTGGCATTGAGGTATCCGAAAACCACTGCTAGATTGGGAAGGTTCGAAAACATGCAGCCCTTGTAATAGAACCGCTGCGCGAAATCGACCGGCTCGCCGCCGACGCTGATCGCGATCTTGCCCGCAACCGCCATTTTGAGGCCAGTGGCGGTGACGATGATGTCGGCCTCCAGCAACTCGCCCGATTTGAGGCGAATGCCGTTTGCCTCGAACGCCTCGATCTGGCCGGTGACGATGGCGGCCTTGCCCGCCTTCATGGCCTCGAACAGGTCACCATCGGGCACCAGGCATACGCGCTGGTCCCACGGATCGTATGGCGGGGTAAAGGTCGCGGGATCGAAAGTATCGCCCAGCGCTTTCTTGATCCCGTTGGTCAGGGCGTCCTTGGCCTTTTGCGGCTTGGTGCGCGCCGTCTTGAAGGCGATGTCCTGCATCTTGATGTTCTTGAACCGAGTGATTTTGTAGGCCAGCTGGTCCGGCAGGAACCGGCGCAGGAAATTGGCAAAGCCATCCTTGGCCGGGCGTCCCCACATCCAAGTGGGTGTGCGCTGGAGCATGGTGACGTGCGCGGCCTTACCTGCCATCGCGGGAACGATGGTAACCGCGGTTGCGCCTGAACCGATCACGACCACACGCTTGCCCGCATAGTTCAGATCGTGCGGCCAGAATTGCGGGTGCAGCACCTGCCCCTTGAACTCGCCCAGCTCGAACCCGGCGTTATACGGCTCATCGTAATCGTAATAGCCAGAGCCGAGATAGAGAAAGTTTGCGGTCATCCGCGTGGTCGATCCGTCGGCCAGCTCCATTTCGACGTGCCAGCGCGCTTCGTCTGCGCGGAAATCGGCGTTTATGACCTTGTGGCCGAAGCGGATGTGGTCACGGATGCCGCGTTCATCGACGATGGTGTTGAGATAATCGAGGATAGCGGGCGCATCGGCAATGCTCTTTTCATGCCGCCACGGTTCGAAATCGAAACCGAGCGTGTGCATGTCGCTGTCCGACCGGATGCCCGGATAACGAAACAGATCCCACGTGCCGCCCAGATCGTCGCGCCGTTCAACGATGGCATAGGAATGATGCGGCGCTTTCATCTCCATATGCGCCGCCATGCCGATGCCGGAGATACCGGCGCCAACGATGAGGACATCAAAATCGGGTGGGGTCGCGAGCATATCGGGGTGGCCTTTTCTCATCTCTCTCATACCGGAACGTATAGGCAATGCGCCTGCATGGCGAGTCTTGATAGCAAAACGAAACTGATCTGCCGCTCAGTGCAGCCTCGCAAGGGGGGTGACGCGGCCGCTGCGAGCCATTAGGCGCGCGCACCATGCGCAACTTTCTTGTATCGACCGCTATCATCGTGCCGCTGATCCTCGCTGCCCCCGCCGCTGCGCAAGACAGTTCTGAAAACGCGCCTGAGTCCGCCACCGAGATCGAGGCTGCCGAGCCGCTCGAAATCGTGGTTACGGGCGAGGGGCTGGAGCCGGCGCTGTCCACCGGGGTCTATGCCACCATTATCCTGCCGCGCGAGCAGATCATCTCCAGCGCATCGGGCCGGATCGACGACGTGCTGCGCAATGTCGCAGGGTTTCAACAGTTTCGCCGGTCCGACAGCCGATCCTCCAACCCCACCGCGCAAGGAGTGACGCTGCGCGCCCTGGGCGGCAACGCGACCAGTCGCGCGCTGGTGCTGCTCGACGGCGTGCCGGTGGCGGATCCGTTCTTTGGCTACATCGCGTTATCGTCGCTCCAGCCGGAAACGCTCGAGCGCATCCGCGTCACGCGCGGTGGTGGGTCGGGGCCATTCGGGGCAGGCGCACTGGCGGGAACGATCGAGCTGGAGAGCGCAGGGCCGCGCACGCTCGGTCCCCTTATCGCCAGCGTTGCCGTCAATGACCGCGCCGAAACCGAGGCGAGTGGCGCCATCACGCAACGGCTGGGCAGCGGGTTTGCCATCGTCAGCGGGCGTTGGGACCGGGGGCGTGGGTTCTTCACCACTCCTCAAAGCCAGCGCGTGCCTGGAACCGCGCGCGCCGCCCTTGACAGCTGGCAAGTGGGGCTGCGCGGGGTTGCCCCGATCAATCCCGATGTTGAGGTGCAGACCCGCGTCAGCCTGTTCGAAGATGCGCGCACGCTGCGCTTCGATGGGGCGGATTCGACGATAGAAGGGCAGGATGCCAGCCTGCGCATTGTCGGGCGCGGGGATTGGGCGTTCGATGCGCTTGCCTTTGTGCAGGCGCGCAATTTCAGCAATGTGGTCGTCTCCTCAACCCGGTTCGTGCCCGTGCTCGATCAGCGCAACACGCCCGCGACCGGGATCGGTAGCAAGCTGGAAGTGCGCCCGCCCATCAGCGAGGCGCACGATGTGCGCATCGGCATCGACTATCGCGAAAACGAGGGTCAGCTTGCAGAAGACGCGTTCAGCGCCTTTTCCGGTCAGTTGACGCAAAGCCGCGCCGCCGGGGGCAGCACGTCGAACCTCGGCCTGTTTATAGAGGACGACTGGCAGATCGGTCCGCTGCTTTTGACCGGCGGTTTGCGCGCCGATCGCACGCGCGTCACCAATGGGTTCTTCCGGGCTCGTGATGCGGGAGGGATGGTGGTGGAAGAAATCATCGCCCCTGACCGGTCCGACTGGGCGGTGAACTGGCGCGGCGGGGCGCTGTTCTATGCCTCGCGCCGGCTGGAATTGCGCGCCGCAGCGTACACCGGGCTCCGCCTGCCGACCCTGAACGAGCTCTACCGGCCGTTTGTTGTTTTTCCAGTGGTGACGCAGGCCAATGCCGCGCTTGAGAATGAGCGGCTGGAAGGCTTTGAAATCGGCTTCGACTGGTATCCCGCCAGCGCAGTTTCGCTCTCGGTCACCGCGTTTGATAACCGGGTGAAAAACGCCATCGCCAACGTTACCCTCGCGCCCAATTTACGCCAGCGCCAGAATCTGCCCGCGATCAAAGCGCAAGGGATCGAGGCAAGCGGCGTGGTCTCGTTGGGCGCATTCAGCTTGGACGCTTCGCTCGCCTATGCCGATGCGCGGATTGCGGGCGAGGGGGCATCGCTGGCGTTGGACAGCAACCGACCGCCGCAAACGCCGGAGTTCTCCGCCTCTGCGACGCTTGCATGGCGTCCCGGCGATGGTTGGCAGGTGTCGGGAACGCTTCGGCATGTGGGGTCGCAGTTCGAGGACGATGAGGAAATCGACCGCCTGCCTCCGGCAACCACGATCGACCTGTTTGCGAGTGCCCGCATCATCTATGGCGTGGATCTCATCTTGCGGGCCGAAAACCTGTTGAATGAAGAGATCGTCACCCGCAATGCGGGCGGGGATGTGGATCTGGGTGTGCCACGTACGCTATGGGCCGGGGTGCGGATTGGTTTCTGAGCGCCACATCTGCTGGTGAGGGATAGCGGCAACACCAACACTTGTTGCAAGTGCGCAATAATGCTGCGTTGCAACAACGTTTGTGGTATTTTTACTACAATTGCGGAATATATACACTCCGACTCTTGCCCGCGCGCCGTGCGATGATAGTCTGCCTCTGTCTGATTGGTAAAAGTCCGAACACGGGCGACCATGAACGTGGAGAGGAAATTTTATGACACGCAAGCTTGCAGCATATGCTGCTGGCCTCATGGCCTGCAGCTCGTTTACTGTTCCCGCCTTTGCTCAGGACGCGGATGCCGAGGTTCAGCAGCCGCGCGCTGATACCGACAATGTGATCATTGTGACCGCCACCCGCCGCGCGCAAGACGTGCAGGACATTCCGCTGGCGGTGACCGCGATTTCGCCGCAGCAGCTCGATAACCAGGGCGTTGTCAACATCCAGCAGATTTCGGCGCTTGCGCCCAGCTTTACCGCCAGTCAGGCGCAGCTCGCCTCGGGCTCGGTGGTGTTGCGTGTGCGCGGGATCGGCACGACCTCGAACAACATCGGCTTTGAAAGCGCGGTCGGTATCTTTATCGATGGCGCCTATCAGTCGCGCCCCGGCGTCGCGCTCGGCGAATTCGTCGATGTTGAACGGGTCGAAGTGCTGCGCGGCCCGCAGGGCACGCTGTTCGGCCGCAACACCTCGGCTGGTGCGCTCAACGTTACCAATGTCCGCCCGGACGTGACCGAATTCGGCGGCTTCGTGAATGCTGGCTACGGCAACTTCAACGAAATCAGCTTGCAAGGCGCGATTAACGCACCGATCGTCAAGGATACGGTCGCGGTCCGCCTGACCGGTGCTTACCGCCAGCGCGACGGGTTTCTCGACGTGGTTGACCGCACGGGGGGCAAGATCGGCGAAACCAATGACGTTGATCAGTATCTGGTGCGCGGCCAGATTGGGTGGGATACCGACAGTGGGCTTCGCGGCCGGATCATCGCCGATTATTCGAATAGCCAGTCGAGCTGCTGCGGCGCGATTGAGCTGTATCAGTCGCCGCTGGTGACCGGCGGGGCCTTTGCCGCGGTTGGACTGGGAGCGAATGGCGGCAACGGCCAGCCTTCGGTTTCCACGACGCCGCGCGATCAGGGCGCATTTGAAGATGCGCTCGACAACCGCGTCGTTTCGGCCAATTTCGCGCCGCGCGCCGATATCGATAACTATGGCGTGACCGGCGAATTCGAATTCCCGGTTTCGGACAATGCTGACCTGATCTTCATCGGTTCGTACCGCAAGTATCAAAGCTTCGAAAACTACGATTCCGATTTCACCGCACTCGACATCTTCAATGTCGACGCGTTGGACCTCGAAATCGACACCTGGACCGCTGAATTGCGACTGCAGGGTGAAGGCCTAGGCGGCAAGCTCAACTACATGATAGGCGGGTTCTATTCCGACGAACAGATCGACCAGTCGGTAAGCTTCGCGCTGGGTTCGGACTATGGCGAGAATGTCGGCGCACTGCTGTTCCCGGCAACCGGCGGCGCGCTGGGCGCCAACCCGCTGACGGTGTTCACTGGGGTCGATCCGGCAGGTACCAACAATACCAACCGCTTCCAGCAGGATGCCAAGAGCTACGCGATCTTCACGCACAACTCGCTTGAGATTGCGCAAGGGCTCGAACTCACCGTGGGTGCTCGGTATTCGTGGGAAGACAAGTCGGGTGGGTTCACGCAGACGGCGTCAAACAATGCGATCTGCCCTGCAACGCTGACCGCGATTGGGGCAGGTGCAACACCGGCTGTGGTGCCGGCAGCCCTGCGTCCAACCTTCGTCGCGCTCGGTTGCTTCGGCTTTACCGCTCCAGCGGATTTACCGCAGGCGGCAGTCTTGCCGCTGGTGCGTACCTTCCAGTCGGACTTCAACGACGAGGAACTGATCTACACCGTCAAGCTGGGCTATGAAATCAGCCCGTCGGTCAGCAGCTATGCCAGCTTCACCCACGGGTACAAGTCGGGCGGGATCAACCTTGATACCACCGCTGCAGTGCTGGGCGCTGATCCGACGTTCCTGTCGGAAGAGGTCGATGCCTATGAGCTTGGCGTCAAGGCGCAGACCGCCGATGGCAACCTGACAGTTAACGTCGCGGCGTTTTTGGAAGAGTTTTCGAACTTTCAGGTGCTTGAGTTCACCGGGACCGCGTTTGCGACCTTCAACGTGCCAGTGGCCAAAACTCGCGGGGTGGAAATCGAAAGTCTGGTGCGTGCCAGTGACGAGCTGACCTTTAATTTCGGTGCGACGTTCCTCAAATCGTCCTACCCCGATGATTGTGCCGGTACTCAGACCTCGGTTCAGGTTTTGGCGCTTTGCGGCAATGATCTGACCAATGCGCCGCGCATTGTCGCGTTGGTGGGCGCGCTGTGGGAAAAGCCGATCAACGACTCGACCGAATTCTTCCTGTCGGGTCAGGTTCGGATGGAAGACGATCAGCGCACCTCGACCCAGGCGATTATTCTGCCTGGCGCAGCTGAAATCGCCGCCAATGGCGGCTTGCAGCAGGCAATCGACGCTGCTCCGCCGATCATCGCCGACATTCAGGACGGCAAGGCGTTTGTGAACTTGCGCGCTGGTCTGAAATTTGCCGATGGCGCCTATGCGATCGAAGGCTGGGTGACGAACCTGACCGACGAAGTGGTGCGCGGGGTGACCTTCAACACCACGCTGCGCGGGTCTGGCGCGGCCAACTCGCGTTCGGCCTTCGTCCTGCCGCCGCGCCAGTACGGCGTGACGCTGCGCGCCAAGTTCTGATCTTTTCGGAAACTGAAGGCAAAAAAACGGCGGCTTGGGAAACCGGGCCGCCGTTTTTGTTCTCAGACGTTATGCCCCCTACATGCTCCGCGCGATCAGCATCTTCATGATCTCGTTCGATCCGCCGTAAATCCGGGCGATGCGCGTGTCGCGGTACATCCGGGCGATGGCGTAATCATTGATATAGCCAGCGCCGCCGTGAAATTGCAGGCATTTGTCGACCACTTCGCTTTGCAGTTCGGTTACCCAGTATTTCGCCATGCTGGCGGTCGCCACGTCCAGTTCGCCCTTCAGCAGTTTGGCGATGCAATCGTTCACGAATACCCGCGCCGCCGTGCCGCGCGCCTTGAGGTCGGCGAGAGTAAACTGCGTGTTCTGGAAATCCCAGATCGTCTGCCCGAACGCCTTGCGACCCTTGACGTATTCGACTGTCACATCGAGCGCCTTCTCGATCCCTGTCATCGCGCCCATCGCGATCACGAGCCGTTCCTGCGGCAGCTCGCCCATCAGCTGGTAAAACCCCTTGCCTTCGACCCCGCCCAGCACATTGTCGCCGGGAATGAACACATCATCGAAGAACAATTCGGAGGTGTCCTGCGCATCCAGCCCGATCTTATCGAGCTTCTTGCCGCGCTGGAAACCTTCGGCGCCTTCTGTCTCCAGCAGCAGGAGCGAGATACCCTTGTGCCCCTCGTTGGGATCGGTCTTGGCCACGACGATGATGAAATCGGCGATCTGACCGTTCGATATCCAGGTTTTGGAGCCGTTGAGGCGGTATCCGTTGCCATCTTTCAGCGCAGTCGTAGTGATCGCCTGGAGGTCGGAACCCACGTCCGGCTCGCTCATGGCGATGGCGCTGACGAGATCTCCGGCGACGAGGCGGGGCAGGTATTTCTGTTTCTGCTCCTCGGTCCCGTGGCGCACCAGATAGGGCAGGATGATGGTGTTGTGCAGACTGGCGGCAAAGCCATCGACGCCGTGTTTGGCCTGCTGGTCGATCACCACCATATCGTGCCGGAAATCGCCGCCGTGGCCGCCGTATTCTTCGGGTACGGACACGCCAAGGATCCCGGCAGCGCCTGCCTCACGCCAGAAATCGCGTTCGACCTGACCGTCCTCGCGCCATTTCTCGATCCGCTTTTGCGGGGCCTTGTCCTGATAGAATTTGCCCACTGAGTCGGCGAAGATCGAGATTTCCTCGTCATTCATGAATTCTGGCTGCGCTACGTTGATGACGGACATCTTACTTGCCTTTCCAGTTCGGGGCGCGCTTTTCCGCAAACGCCGCAGCGCCTTCGCGGGCGTCTTCGGATATGAATACCGGGGCAATCAGCTGCGCCTGTTTTGTGTATCGATCCTCCATCGCCCAGCCGCGCGATTGCTTGATGATCTGCTTGGATACCTTCACCGCCAGCGGGCCGTTTGCAGCGATCTTTGCCGCCAGCGCCTTTGCCGCGTCCAGCGCGGACCCTTCGGTCACGGTGTTGATGAGGCCCAGTTCATAGGCGCGCGCGGCGTCGATGAAATCGCCCGTCAGCGCCAGTTCCATCGCGATGCGTTCGGGGATCTGATCGGGCAGCATCATCACGCCGCCCGCTGCGGCGACCAGCCCACGCTTGGCTTCGGGAATGCCGAACTTCGCGCCCCCATGGGCGACAACCAGATCGCACGCGATCATCAGTTCCAGCCCGCCGGCCAGCGCATACCCTTCGACCGCGGCGATCAGCGGCTTGGCTGGAGGGGCCTGAACCACCCCGCCAAACCCGCGCCCCTCAACCGAAGGCGTCTCCCCGCGCAGGAAGCCTTTAAGGTCCATCCCTGAACAGAATGTACCGCCCGCGCCGGTGATGATGCCGACGCGCAGATCATCCTCGCTGTCGAGCCGGTCCATCGCCGCCGCGATCCCTTCGGCGGCAGCCTTGGTCATCGCGTTCTTGGCCTCTGGACGATTGATGGTGACGATGAGGACGTTGCCGTCGACCTCCGTCAGGACTTCTTGCGTCTCGCTCATGGTGCTCTCTCCCGAATTAGCATTTTCAATCGCAACTGAATTCTTGTGTGAGTGGTGAAGGCGCTTTACGGATGCGTCAACTGCAATAACGCGAAAACGAGAGAGGAAATCCCCGATGGCCGAAGCCTATATTATCGACACAGTCCGCACCCCGCGCGGAATCGGCAAGCAGGGCAAGGGCGCGCTGGCCGAGCAGCACCCGCAGCATCTGGCCGCAACCGTGCTCAGGGCGATTGCAGAGCGTAACAAGCTCGATACCTCGACCATCGACGATGTGATCTGGTCGGTCTCGACGCAGGACGGAATGCAAGCGGGCGATCTGGGCCGCATGGCAGCGCTGGATGCGGGGTATGACATCACGTCGTCGGGCACCACGCTGGACCGGTTCTGCGGCGGCGGGATCACTTCGGTCAGCCTGGCCGCAGCGCAAGTGATGAGCGGGATGGAGGATTGCGTCGTCGCGGGCGGGACCGAGATGATGAGCCTGACCTCCGCGATGATGAACGAAAAGATGAAGGCCGGGATCAAGCCCGCGATGATGGGCAGCTATAATGAGCGGCTGCAAAGCGTCCATCCGCAAAGCCATCAGGGCATTTGCGGCGATGCGATTGCAACGATGGAAGGCTTCACGCGCGAAGAGCTGGACGCAGTCGGCTACCGTTCGCAACAGCGCGCCGCCGAAGCGATTGGCGAGGGCCGGTTCGAAAAGTCGCTGGTGCCAGTCACGCTGGACGATGGAACGGTGGTGCTGGACCGCGACGAATATCCGCGTCCGCAAACGACGATGGACGATCTGGCAAAGCTGGAGCCGGCCTTTGCCCGGATCGCCGATGTGCCTCTGGACCAGAAGGGCACCACGTTTCGCGGGCTGATGAACCAGAAATATCCCGATCTCGATATCCAGCATTTCCACCATGCCGGGAACAGTTCTGGCGTGGTCGATGGCGCGGCGGCGGTGCTGGTCTGCAGCAAGGAATACGCGCAGAAACACGGGCTGAAACCGCGCGCGCGCATCGTGGCGACGGCGAACATGGGAGATGATCCCACGCTGATGCTGAATGCGCCGGTTCCGGCCGCGAGGAAGGTGCTGGAAAAGGCGAAGATGAGCCTTGAGGATATCGACCTGTTCGAAATCAACGAAGCCTTTGCGGTGGTCGCGGCCAAATTCGTTCGCGATCTGGGACTGGATTGGGACAAGGTGAACGTAAACGGCGGCTCGATCGCACTGGGTCACCCCATCGGCGCGACCGGATCAATCCTGATCGGCACGATTATTGATGAGCTGGAGCGGCGCGACTTGAAAACCGGGCTGGTTACCATGTGCGCAGCGGGCGGCATGGCGCCTGCGATCATCGTCGAGCGGGTGGACGATTTCGTTGACTGAAACCCGGCGGGAACCGGTGCCACAAATCGCTGACAACACCCCCGTCATCATCGGCGTGGGCCAGTATTCCGAACGGGTGGGCGAGCCGGGTTACGAGGCGCTCAATTATATGAATCTGGGCGGGCGGGCGCTGGCCGCCGCGATAGCGGATACGGGTGCGAGCGGGACGGTTGCGGGTGCTATCGATACGCTCGTCACGATCCGCGCGTTCGAAATGTCGCGTCCGGGCAGGGTGCCGCCGTTTGGCACGGCAAGCAACATCCCGCGCGCGATGGCCAGCCGCGTCGGCGCGGACCCTGCGCGCGCTATCCTGAGCCCCACGGGCGGGCAGACCAATCAGGAATTGGTCGGCGAATTTGCTGCCGCCATCGCCGCCGGTCAAAGCCAGTGCGCGGCGATCGTCGGGGCTGAAGCGATCTCTACCGTACTGGCGCTGATCGCCAAGGGCGAGGCGCCCGATTGGTCGGAAGAGGTGGCAGGCGATTTCGAGGATCGCGGCTTTGGTATAGAGGGATTGCTGGAACCTGCCCTGTTCGCTCACGGTGCGACCGGGGCAATTCCTCTCTATGCTCTTGCCGAGAATGCGCGCCGGGCAAAGCTGAGCAAGAGTCTCGATGAATACCGCCGCGAGATCGGCGAATTGTTCGCGCCCTTCACCCGCATCGCCGCCGCCAATCCCCACGCCGCCGCGCCGGTGGAGCGCACGGCAGAGGAACTGGCGACCATCACGGACCGCAACCGCATCGTGGCGGAACCTTATACTCGCATGAGTGTGGCGCGCGATCAGGTGAATCAGTCGGCCGCGATCATCATCGCCAGCGCAGGGCTGGCGCGCGCGCTGGGTGTGCCTGAGGACAGGTGGGTGCACATCCACGCCGTCTGTGCCGCGACCGAGCTGCCGTTGTCGCAGCGCGCCGATCTTGCCGCCTGCCCCGCCAGCATTGCCAGTGTCGAGACGGCTCTGGCGCGCGCGGGCAAGGGTATGGCGGAAATGCGCTATCTCGATTTCTATTCCTGCTTTGCCATCCCAGTGTTCAACCAGATCGATCATTTCGGCATCGCGGTGGACGATCCGCGCGGATTGACGCTGACGGGGGGACTGCCGTTCTTTGGCGGGGCGGGAAACAATTACTCCGCCCACGCCATCACCGAGGCCGTGCAGCGGGTGCGCGGCGACCGCGGCAGTTATGCGCTGGTAGGCGCGAATGGCGGCTGGATGAGCAAGTATGCGACCGGCATCTATTCGACAGCGCCCGCCGACTGGTCGGGCGAGGCACGCTTTGTCAAACTGCCAGATGCCGACAACGCCGTGCCAGCAGCGGCGCCGGACTGTGAGCGCGCGCAGGTGGAAACGTACACGATCAACCACACCAAGTTAGGCAGTGAGGCAATCTTCCTTGCCCGCGACGAAGGCGGTGCGCGCGTGTGCGGCAATGCCGATTTGTCACACGAGGCCACTCGTGTCGCATTTGAGGGGGGCGAGCCGTTCGGCCTTACCCTTGCCCTGTCGCGTGATGATGCGGGGCGCACGATCGGGCGTGTCGTCTAGCTTCCCCGCCGATCCCCGCCTAAGAAATCGAGCGCGTCGAAACCTTCGGGCGCATCGACTTCGGTGATCGGATCATCGCGATCGTCGAACTCGGTGCGCAGCGCCCGGCTCATCACGGCGTGCATCATGTACATGGTGGTGATGTAGGTAAGCTCGAGGATTTCCTCGTCGCTGAATTCCTGCTTCACCTGTTCAAACAGCGCATCGGGCACGCGTCCCGCATGGCTCACGAGCCGATCGGCGTAGGCCAGCACCAGTCGTTCCCTCGCATCGAACACTATCGCGGTCTGCCAGACCGGGATGGCGGCGATCTTGGCCTCCGCCACGCCAAGTCCGCGCAAGCTCTTGCAGTGCTGCGAGAACACGAACTGGCTGCCCATCGCCCAGCCCGCCCAAGTCTGGCCGAGCTCGCGCAGAACCGGGTCCAGCTTGCGATCTTCGGAGCGGTAGTAGGCAAAGCCCTGCGCTGCGTGTTTCAGCGTCGCGGGCGAATTGGCGAACACCGTCCACCAGTCGCCTCGCGTGCCGGTGGCGGTGCCGGGTTCGGTGACCGGATCGCGGTGCCCGAACAGCATGCGGTACAGCGGCAGGGTAATTTTCTCGTCCGCCTCGGACAGCGGCACTTCGCGCAGTCTTGGCATGGGCTCAAGCCTCTTGGGGTTGCGCGGTTGGTGAGTGGGCGGTGGCGGGCTCATGCGCCACATCGTCCGGCCCGAACTTGCGCGTGGTCGCCGCAAATTCCAGCAGGATGCCATTGGGATCGGTGAAATACACAGACCGCACAAACACCCCTTCGTGCATGTCGCGCGCATAGCCAGCGGGGCTATCATCATGATTGAAGACGTGGCGCGTGTGTTCGACCCCCGCTTCCTCCAGCCGGTCCAGCGCGGCCTCCAACTCCTCCTCCGCCATGTCGAAGGCGAGGTGGTTCATCGATCCCACCGCAGTCTTTGCATCGAACGGAAATTTCGCGACAGACGCGATGCCGGGCGCAGGCGGCGGCGCGTCCTCCCACCAGAAAAACGCCACGGCATTGCCACCGCCGCAATCGAAGAAGAAGTGCTGGCCGCCATCGGGCAATTGCACCGTCTTGAACAGCGGCATGTGAAGCACTTGCGTATAGAACCGCACTGTCTCGCGCATGTCGCGGCACACCAGCGCGATGTGGTTGATGCCTTTCGTCTGGATCATCTTGGCCGCTCCTCTTTTCGGTCAATGAACCTGCACCCAAGCTTGCACGGTTGCAATTGTCATGAGGGGGAAATCTGGAGGGTTTAGTTGATGAAACACACGCGAAGCCAAGGAGCAATAATCCCTCTGGCGAAACCATTTCCCACCATTGCCAAAATCCAACATTAGCGCTAGATAGTTTCATTAGTAACCAGTTTCCCGCCCCGATACCAATCAGCGCGACCACGCGTTGTGGCGAACCGATAAGGCCCCTTTGCCCATGAACACGCACTCCACCCTGAACACTGCCATCCATCCGGGCGACCTGTTCGCCAACCCTGCCGGGCTCGACGGATTTGAGTTCGTCGAATTCTGCGCGCCGGAAAAGGGCATGCTGGAGCCCGTGTTCGAGACCATGGGCTTCACGCTTGTCGCAAAGCACCGATCCAAGGATGTTGATCTGTGGCGACAGGGCGGGATCAATCTGATCGTTAACTATGAGCCGCGTAGCGCCGCGTGGTATTTTGCGCGCGAACACGGGCCAAGCGCGTGCGGGATGGCGTTTCGCGTGCGCGATGCGGCAAAGACTTACAAGTATCTACTGGAACAGGGCGCGGAGCCTGTGGCCAATGAGCCCGGTCCGATGGAACTGCGCATTCCTGCCATTCGCGGGATCGGCGGCGCGATCGTCTATCTGGTCGATCGGTATGCCGGGGCGCAGGACAAGAGCCTGACGATCTATGACATCGATTTCGACTATCTGCCCAATGTCGATCCCTATCCCGAAGGCGCGGGCTTCCACACGATCGACCACCTGACGCACAATGTTTATTCCGGGCGCATGGCCTATTGGGCCGATTATTATGAGCGGCTGTTCAACTTTCAGGAAATCCGCTTCTTCGATATCAAGGGCGAATATACCGGCCTCACGTCAAAGGCGCTGACCGCACCCGACGGCAAGATTCGCATCCCGCTGAATGAAGAGGGCGAAAGCGGCAAGGGCCAGATCGAGGAGTTCCTGCGCCACTACAATGGCGAGGGTATTCAGCACATCGCGCTGATCTGCGACGATCTTCCCGCGTGCTGGGATCGGCTGAAAAAGCTTGGCGTGCCGTTCATGACCGCGCCGCCCGCAACCTATTACGAGATGCTGGATGATCGCCTGCCCGGCCACGGCGAGAATGTCGGCGAATTGCAGACGCGCGGCATCCTGATGGACGGCACGACCGAAGGGGGCGAGCCGCGCCTGCTGTTGCAGATATTCGCCGAGGCAAAGGTCGGCCCGCTGTTCTTCGAATTCATCCAGCGCAAAGGTGACGATGGCTTTGGCGAGGGCAATTTCAAGGCGCTGTTCCAGAGCATGGAACGCGACCAGATCAGGCGCGGCGCGCTGAATGTCGAGGGTGGCGAATAGGCGCGTAGACACGTTGGGTCCCTCGCAATGACGAATGGATAGAGAGATGACTGCACCCGCAAACCACCCCGTCCATCTGGCAGGCGTCCACCACGTCGCCTATCGCTGCCGCGATGCCAAGGAGACGGTCGAATGGTACGGCCGCGTGCTGGGCATGGGCTACACCACCGCGTTTGCCGAGGATCACGTGCCCTCCACCGGCGCGTATGATCCTTACATGCACGTGTTCCTGGATGCGGGGAACGGCAATATCCTGGCGTTTTTCGAATTGCCCAACCAGCCCGATATGGGCCGCGATGAAAACACGCCGCAATGGGTGCAGCACCTCGCTTTGCGCGTGCCGGACGAGGCGGCGCTGATGGCGGCGAAGCAGCATATCGAGGCGCAAGGCATCGACGTGCTCGGACCGACGCATCACGGCATCTTCAAATCGATCTATTTCTTCGATCCCAGCGGCCACCGTGTTGAACTGGCTGCCGATATCGGCACTGACGAGCAATACGCCGAACTGGCGCGCGTCGCCCCGCTGATGCTGGACGAATGGAGCGAAACGAAGAAAGCTCCGCGCCACGCCGATTGGCTGCATGAAATTGCCCGCGCTGAGGCGGCTAAGCGGTAGCGCACCTTTGTTTGCGCAGCCCCTCCGGGACTGCGATGTCCTGGGCCCGATGGGCCTGCGGGCGGGCGGTCGCCCTTGCGGCCCTGCGGACCGTATGCTCCGCCCAACAACGAAGCGATAGCGCACAAAGCAACCTTATTCATCAGCCAGTCTGCTGGCTAGAAACCCAGCCTGCCTGTCAGAAGCTCAGCCCGGCGCGCACGTTCACTTGTGGCTGGGGATCGCGCGTGCTTTCCCCGCTGCCTCCCAGCGGAAAGCCGCCCTCGACCTCCAGATCAAGCGCGCCGAGCCGTGCGCGCAGCCCCGGTCCGGCGGAGAACAGCGATCCCTCGCTGCCGGTCGAGTCGATATCCGAGACATAGCCGCCATCGACAAACCCGTAGAGCTGCAGATAACTCAGCGGCAGGTTGCCCGTCGGGACATCATATCGCAACTCGGCAAGGCCGAAGATGCCCTCATCCCCCAGCACCTCGGCAAAGTTGTAGCCGCGTCCGCGATAGGCGCCGCCCAGCGCGATCTCCTCGGACCCCAGCAGCGGGCGGTCGGCGATCTGTCCCGCCGTGGCGACATACAGGCTCAGCCGTTTGGCAAGGGTGGCGCGGTAATCCGCGTTGAAGCGCACTTTGGTGAACACGCCGTCACCATCGAATCGTGACGCCAGCGGGTCATTGAGACGGGTCGCATCGAAAATTCCCAGACCGCGCTCGATCGTAACCCCGGTGCTCGCCGTACCACCCGCCAGCGCAAACCGGGTGCGCAGTCCCACCGAAGCCGTCACCACCGTATCATCGCGCAGCAGCGTCCCCAGATCATCCTGACTGATGGCGATGTAGCCGATGCCCGTCTCTATCCATGCACTGGCATCACGACTGCGCTTGACCGGAACCGACACCGAAGCGCCAATACGGCGGGTATCGCCGATAATGTCGCCTTCGCCCCGTAAATCGCCGGGCGAGGTGCGGCCAAAGGAGCCATCGATGGCAAGCTCCACTCCGCCTGTTCCCACCTGCGTGGAATAGGCAGCGGAAACGAACAGCAGTTCATCGGGCTCCAGCGGATTGGTCCGCACCGATCCGCGCACTTCATCGCCCGGATCGAACACAGCTGTGGCTATGGCCGAGGCACGCGCGCGGATGGGGCCGAAATTGTCGCTGCCGTAATTGTCTGCTTCAATCCGGAAGAACGGGCCGCGTTCGATCAGTTCGACAGCGAGTATGCCGCGCCGCGATGGACCATCTCCTTCGCGTCTGAACCGGGCACCTTTCAGCCGCATTGCGGGAATATCGGTAACCAGCAGCAGCGTTCGTTCAAGCTCGCTCCTGCTGGCGGGGCGCCCGACCAGTTGTTGGAGAATTTGGCGAGCGAGCGCATTGTCACTGCCTTCGATCTCGATAGCATCGATCCGGCCCTCGTCGATCGTCGCCTCGAGAATGCCCATATCGGCGGCTTTACGGTCGATTTCCACGCTGGCGTAGGAATACCCATCTTCCTTCGCGATCTGGACCAGTTCATCGGTCAGGCGTTCGATCGCTTCGTCAGTGATTTGCTGGCCGAAAAACCCTTCGACGACTGTCTGGTAACGCTCTTCCCCCACCGCCTGATTGCCGCGGATGACTACGGCGCCGATCTGGCTTTCGGTTGGCTGATCGTCCGTTTCTGTCGCCCGGTCGAAAGATTCGCGCTGGATTGCAAGAACATCGTTGATGGCAATCTTTGGCGCTTCTTTCCTGGCATTTTCCAAAGCCTGCGCTGAGGCTGCACCGCACGGCACGCAAACCAGGGCGCCGTGTGCAAGCCCGGCGAGCAGCATGGGCCTGAATAGGTTTCGTCGGATGATCATCGCCTCGCCCGCTTAGGGCAAGTCCGCTAAAAATCCCTTACCGCGGCTGACGCGTTAATCGTTTGAGAAGCATGGCCATTCACCGTTTCTTGTAAGCCTTATGGGATAACGGCACTTGCACGAATCGAAATAGTCAGGACAAATTGAATGCCGAATGCACCCTTCAGGTTGGTACGCAGGAGCCTCGCGGTGGCCGCACTCCTTGCGAGCACCAGCGCGCTTGCCCAGACGCCGGTTTGGCAAGTTTCCGAGGCGCGCGGCAGCGTTACCGTTGAACGCAAGGGACGCACCATTGCGGCGCGCCAAGACACCACCTTGTTGCCCGGCGACATCGTGCGCACCGGCGATCAGGCGCGCGCCGTGCTGGTGCGCGGCAAGGAATTCGTCGTGATCTCGCCCAAGGCCGTTCTGACGATCGCAAGGCCGGAGGAAACCGGCGGGGTGATCCAGTTCATCCAGTCGGTGGGCAACGCCTTGTTCCGGATCGAGAAGAAATCGACGCCGCACTTTGGCGTCCAAACGCCTTACCTTGCAGCGGTGGTGAAGGGCACCACCTTCAATGTGGCGGTGACCGAGGAACGATCCAGCGTTCAGGTAACCGAAGGCGCGGTGGAGGTTGCGACCGGCGACGATCTCGAAGCCGCCTTGTTGACTCCCGGCATGATCGGGATCGTCGATGCGGGGCAGATCGATGAACTGTTGATCATTGCCGATGGCGCGTTGCAGGATCTTTCCACATCGGTTGTGCGCGGATCGCCGCAATTCATGAAAGAGGCGCCCGCACCCAAGCGCGGATCGAAGCCCTCAGGCGGGCAAGGCGGGCCCGATCTGTCCAGAGGTGGCACCACAGGTTCCGCGCAGGTATCCTCGATTACGCCGATCAGCCTCATGGATGATCAGGTTTTGGGCGCAAATACCCCCTACACTCGCGCCGACGCTGGTGCCGCAAATGACAGGGATGCAAGCGGCAACGCGGTGGAAGTAATCTTTGGCAGCGAAGACACTGGCGCACGAAGTTCGGGCAATGAAAGCACCGGGGGCAAAGAACCCACATCAGGTGGCGCGACGGCAGGAGCCGGGGACGACCTCCAGCCAGACCCTGCGCCCGAGCCCGAGCCTGAACCTGCTTTTGAATCAGAACCCGACACGCCCGACACGAGCGACAACGATGGACTTTGCCTATTCGGAACGTGTGGCGAAGTTGGCGGCGATCAGGGGCCGACCGATCCGTCGGATGGTGACGATGAGGGAGAGCAGGGCGAAGAAGGCGATGAGGGTTACGATCCCGATCAGGGTGATCAGGATGGTTCAGATGTTGGCCAACCGGCAGAACCTGAAGACCCCGTCGACGTGACCGGCGATGG
>JBBRVR010000014.1:0-47043 GCA_038246695.1 Sphingomonadales bacterium | reverse complement strand
TAATGACAAGGTTCCGCCGGGTAATCCCTGCGGCGCGGGGCCGGGCAAAGGCACCGGCAACCCCTGCAATGGCAACAACGGTAACATTGGCGCGCAAGGCAATGCGGGCGGCGGTAATGCGGCATTCGAGCCGCTCGCGCTTCCCGATGCCGAGGATCGCGGGGTGTTCATAACGCAGGTGGGAGACACCAACCGCGCCGAGGTGCGCCAGACATCGGGCAACAGCTATGCCCGGATCGCACAAGACGGGTCGGAGAATGTGACGGTGCTCGCCCAAGGCGCGAGCGGGCGTCACTACTCCAGCATCGCCCAGGATGGCGATAACAACACGCTTGATGCCGTTCAGGACGGCAGCGGCCAGACTGTGCTGCTGTTCGCCCAGCAGGGCGATGGCAATGACGCAATCATCCGCCAGAGCGATGACGGCATTGCCTATTCGGCGGCTGCGGTCCGGCAATCGGGCGGCGGCAACCAGCTGTTGCTCGTACAGGATGGCAGCGACAATCAGGCCCGCCTTACTCAAGAAGGTGACGATAACGCCATGACCGCGACCCAATTGAACAGCGGCAACCGGCTCGATTGGAGCCAGACCGGCGATGGCCTCGCCGATCTTGGGATCGTCCAGACCGGCAACGGCAACCTCCAGATAACCCAGAGCACCAGTGGCGCGCAATTTACCCCGGCACCAGGTTCGGGCGGGTAAAGCCGAACCATGATCCCCCGTGCACGCCTAGCCTGCCTCAGCATGCCGCTTTTCTTAGCGGCAGGCTTGCCAGCGACGGGATTGGCGATGCAGGAAGGACCGGTCGCCGACAGCCGCACGCAGGCCGACCAGATCGAAGCGCCCAACCCCGATACCGTCCTGCGTGAACCTGCGGGGAAGGCTTATCTCGATAGCGGGCGTGATCAGCCGTCTGCACCGCGCCCCAGCCTGATGCAGGCACCCAGCGACCAGATCACGCGCGCCTCCGGCAGCACTCCGGCAGGCCAGATCACCAGCCGGATCCAGAGCGGCTCGGGCATGGCCCAACTGTCAAAGGCCGATCTCAATGCCACGCTCGCCCAGCTCAGCGCTGCGGAACGCCGCGTACTGCTGCAAGCGATCGAAGGCACCGATATCTGCGATAATCCACCACAGGTTCCCGCAGTGATCGCGCTGTGCCAAGACCGCATCGAAACCCGATCGCAGGATTTTGCAGCCAAAGTCGAACGCCCTCTCAGTGCCGAAGAACGGCTGCTGCGCGGCGATCTTGATATGGCCGCCCAGCCCAACCTCAGCCAGGTAATCGATCGCCTCGCCCGGACCAGCGCGGCAAGCGACGATTTCAGTAATCAGGCGATTGCCTCGATTGCGCTCGCCACGCCCTCGGCTCCTGTACGGCCGGGCGAAGAACAGCAGGACGAAACGCAGGGCCTCAGCGAGCAGACCCAGGCGCTCATCAATGCCATAATCAACCAGCTCGGAGGCGGCACACCATGACTATTTCTTTCGCGGCAGGCCTTGCCGCACTCGTGCTTCTCACCTCTGGAACAGCGCCCGATATGACCGACGATCCTCACGCCCTGACACTCGATGTGCAACAGCGCGATGGCGTGATTGAGGTGCAGCTGATCGGCCATTCGGAACAGGCGCAGGAGGTCAGCTATCTGCTAGAAGTAAGCGGCCAGTCGACCTCGCGCCACCGCGGCAAGACGACGCTCACCGCTGGAACCACCGCCGTGCTGTCGACCATGCGCGCCAATGCTGGCGATAATTGGTGCGTGAAGCTGGTGGCCGAAGAGGCAGGTGGGGAGCCTTATGAAATCACCGAAGGCAATTGCGCGTCCGACGCCGGCTGATCGTCAGCGCCGAATCTGATCGATCGCGCTGCTGCCCAGTCCGCGTTCTGGCGCAGATATCTGGTCCATGTGCACCTTGCGCGCGGCTGTGGGCCGGGTGTCGGTCTGGCCGATGTTGAATTCGTCATAGACCGGATCGTAACTGATCGGGATGCCTTGCGCCTTCAAATCGGCGAGCGAGAGATAGACATCACTCGCCGCCGAGGCCCTGATCCGGTCGATTTGCGCGGGTTCGTAACGGTCGCCCAGCACCTCGACTATCGATCCCAGCCGCACGGAAAGACCGGTTGTGGTCTGGCGGAAATCGAGCGTGCCCGCGGTTTTGCCATCGACGCGGGTGACAAGCTGCGAATTTATCTCGAGCGGGAATGCCGCGCTGGTGCCCAGGCCGGGCACGCCCGCGAGCGGCTTTGCCGCAGCAGGCAATGCGGTGAGAGCTGTATCCAGCGGTGCGGGCTGCGAAGCCGAGAGCTGGGAGGTAGGAGGTTCAGGATCTGGCGGAGCAATTACGGGCGACAACGCGATGGCTGCTTGCGTGCCGAGGCCTGCCAGATCCGCCTCTGGGGTCACGCCAATGCCCGGTGCAGTTTGGGGCGCGGTCACGAAAGGTTGCTGAGGAAGCGTGACGGGCGCAGTCACACCCAGCCCTTCTTCGGCAGATGGCAGCACAAGCATGAGCGCCGAGGCGCTGAATGCATCGGGCACAGCATAGCCTGCTGGCGCGGGCGGGTCGGTGGTTGTATCCTTGCGTAACGCACCCGCGATCACAGGCGCTGCGAGTAATGGATTGGGGCTGGCAAACGCGGCTGGTTCCACGTCCACCAACGGCATCTCTGGCAATTGCGCAGGAAGCTCCACCAGCGGCAGGCCTGAACCCTGAGCGATGGGCTGGGCGACCGGCGCAACGGTTGCAAGCGCTATCTCATTCGTGTGTGCTGTGCGCGCCGCCGGCTCCGCCACCTGCGGCAACGGCAAGGCGCGAGCGCTGGTGCTTCCGATCGCCAATTGCGAATTAAAGCGGATACTCGCCGGGGAGGCCTTTGCCATTCCAGCCACCAGCCCGATCGATTGTTGCCGCGCCGCAGAGGACGGCTCAAGCGGGTTATCACGACGACCGGGCGTGCCAAATCCGCCCGCGCCGACCGAAAATTCAGGTATCAACAATGTCGCAATCACTGCGACGCTGCCCGGCAAGGCCCGCGTCCATAGCATTCTGCCCAGCGCGTTGGAGCGCAGCGCGCCACGGCCGACATCAGCGTTATCTGTGTGCTTGCTGTGCGTCACAACTCCCCCCAGAATCGCTTGATCATGATCCTTTCAACCGATTCGGCATAGCGGAATCTGCAAAAATTGAGGATTTCTGGACTGTGTCCCAATCCGGTTCCGTTTGCCACCAATCCTGAACGGCTTGCTGCGCAAACGCTATTTGTGCGGTGGCCGGGCGTTTAGCCTTTCCCCGAATCGCCGCTGCCCCTATTCGGAACGGCTCGCCTGCTGGCGGGCATTGGACCGACCATGCAGCAAACTAACCGTCTTGAAACGCCCAGCTGGGGCAAGGAATTGCGCGCCACGTTGATGTTGGCGAGCCCGCTGGCGCTCGCAAATTTGCTGCAAATGGCGACCTATGCGGTGGACGTGATTTTCATCGCCCGCCTTGGTCCGGAAGAGCTAGCCGCATCGGGGCTTGCAACTTCACTGTTCGGGCTGGTGCTGTGGGCGATGGTCGCGCTGACCGGCGCGGTTGCGCCGCTGATTGCCGAGGCGCTGGGATCGGGCAAGCCTTCACTGCGTCCGGTACGGCGATCGGTCCGCATGGCGCTGTGGCTGGCGGTTATCAGCGGGGTGATCGGCATGGGCCTGTGCCTGCTGCTCGATCCACTGATGCGGGTGACAGGACAACAGGCGGCGATCATCGGGTTCGCCAACAGCTACAACGTGGTCGTCGTATTCTCGATGATCCCGATGCTGCTCGCAGCGGTGTTGCGCTATTTCGTCTCCGCGCTTGGCCGCCCGATCTTCGCGACTGCCATCACCGGCATCGGCATCGTCGTGAATGCATTTGCCAATTGGGTGTTCATTTTCGGCAACCTCGGCGCGCCTGCGCTCGGGCTGCCCGGGGCGGGGATGGCGACGATCATAACCGCGTTCTTCACTCTGGGAGCCTACGTGGTGGCGATCCGGTACGATGCGCGCCTGCACCGCTATCACGTGTTCGGGCGGCTATGGTCGCCGGACTGGGCGCGGCTGCGGCAGATTGTGCAGATCGGCACGCCGATCGCGCTGACGGTCACCGCCGAGGCAGGCATCTTCGGCGCGGCGGCGTTCATGATGGGGCGCATTGGCGCGGCAGAGCTTGCCGGTCACATCGTCGCCCTGCAGCTGGCGGCGCTGGCTTTTCAGGTACCGTTTGGCGTGGGGCAGGCTGTCACGATCAGGGTAGGGTTGTTCTATGGCGCGCGCGACCGCGTGGGGATCGGGCGCGCGGGCTGGGTCGCGCTGGCAATCAGCGCCGCCTTCATGACCTGCACCGCCAGCGCGATGGTGCTCGCCCCGCTCACGCTGATGCGCGTATTCCTCGATCCACTCGCGCCCGAAAATGCGGTCACGGTTGCCTTTGCACTGCAATATCTGGCCCTCGCGGCGATATTCCAGCTGGCCGACGGGTTTCAGGCGGTTGCCGCCGGAGCGCTGCGCGGCCTGCAGGACACGCGTGTGCCGATGTGGATCGCGATCTTCAGCTATTGGGTGCCAGGCATCGGCATGGCGATCGGGCTTGGCTTTTTCACTCCGTTGGAGGGGGTTGGCGTGTGGATCGGCCTGGCGACGGGGCTGTTTTTTGCAGCGGTCCTGCTGACGTGGCGCTGGAGCCAACGCGAGCGGCTGGGCCTGACTGCTCGCACCGGAGTACGGCATGTCGCAGCCCCTGAGACCCCGATCATACCGCCGCTTGCGTGACCACACGCTGTGGGAACGGCATGGTCAATCCGACATCGTCGAACCGGGCCTTGGCCTTTTCTGTCAGGTCCCAGGACAATGCGAGGTAATCCTCGGTCTTGCACCATGCGCGCAGGCCGATGCTGACTGAACTTTCATTCAACGCGCTGACGAAAGCCTGCGGTTCGGGATCGGCCAGCACCCGATCATTGGACGCGGCAAGTAAGAGCAATTCTCTGCGCGCATCAGCCATATCGTCATTGTAACTGATGCCGACAAGCAGCTCGAACCGGCGCACGGGGTGGCGATCGAAGTTGATGATCGGCTTGTTCCAGAGCTCCGAATTCGGGACCATCACGAACAATCCGTCGTACTGCTTGAGTTCGGTAGTAAACAGCCCGATTTGAACGACTTTGGCAGTGATCTGCCCACAATTGATGGCCTCGCCCACTTTAAACGGCTTTTGCACAAGGATCATCACGCCTGCCGCCACGTTGCTGAGCGTGCCCTGCAGCGCGAGGCCAATCGCCAGTGCCACACCGGAAAGCGCCGCAAGGATGCTGGTGGTTTCCACCCCGAATTGCGCCAGCACCGTCACCAATACCACAATCCACAGCGCGTATTTCACGACATTGGACAGGAATTGCGCAACAGTCGCATCGAAGCGTTCGGTGTTGTTCAGCCCCCTTGAAACCATGCGCTGAATGACGCTGGCCAGAAACAGGCCAATCAACAGGACGGCAAACCCGCCCAGTATTTCCATCAGATTGACACGCAGCCAAAGGAATGCGGTCTCTGGAATTGTCAGGGCTGACATATCGGTGTCAATTTGCATTCGTATGGGCTCCGATGGCGAAACTTTGAAAAACAGGACTGCGCTGCCCCCATAAGGTGCGCGAAGGCTTGATCCAAGAACGTGCGACGAGTTTCCCGCATGCAAGTTTTTCCGCGCAGAGTGGTTGACTCATGCGCGCCCCACAACCACATGCGCCTTGCTGGCACTCTCATGTGGAGAGTGCCAATATCGTTCATCAACCAATGAAGAAAGGTCATAAACATGGCATTTCGTCCGCTGCACGACCGTGTTGTAGTACGTCGTATCGAAGCCGATCAGAAGACCGCTGGCGGTATCATCATTCCCGATTCCGCACAGGAAAAGCCCAGCGAAGGCGAAATCGTCGCCATTGGCGAAGGCGCCCGTGACGATGACGGCGATCGCATCCCGCTGGATGTGAAGGCCGGAGACCGCGTTTTGTTCGGCAAATGGTCCGGCACCGAAGTCAAAATCGACGGCGAAGACATGCTGATCATGAAGGAAAGCGACATCATGGGGATCATCGGCTGAGCCGATCGCCCCTCCTTTCCTAAACCCACTCATACACTCCAGGAGAAACTCCAATGTCTGCCAAGGACGTGAAATTCTCGCGCGAAGCACGCGAACGCATCATGAAGGGCGTGGATACGCTCGCCAACGCCGTGAAGGTTACGCTGGGGCCCAAGGGTCGCAACGTCGTGATCGACAAGAGCTTTGGCGCGCCGCGCATCACCAAGGACGGGGTCACCGTCGCCAAGGAAATCGAGCTTAAGGACAAGTTCGAGAACATGGGCGCACAGATGCTGAAGGAAGTGGCATCGAAGACCAATGATCTTGCAGGCGATGGCACCACCACCGCCACCGTGCTGGGTCAGGCCATCGTACGCGAAGGCATGAAATCGGTCGCCGCCGGCATGAACCCGATGGATCTGAAGCGCGGCATCGATACCGCTGTCGCCAAGGTCGTCGAAAACCTCAAGTCGCGTTCGAAGGACGTGGCCGGTTCCGCCGAAATCGCGCAGGTCGGGATCATCTCGGCCAATGGCGACAAGGAAGTTGGCGAAAAGATTGCCGAAGCCATGGAAAAGGTCGGCAAGGAAGGCGTCATCACCGTCGAGGAAGCCAAGGGCCTCGAATTCGAGCTGGACGTTGTCGAAGGCATGCAGTTCGATCGCGGCTATCTCTCGCCCTACTTCATCACCAACCCGGACAAGATGACGGTCGAGCTCGAAAATCCGTACATCCTGATCCACGAAAAGAAGCTGGCCAGCCTGCAGGCGATGCTTCCGGTGCTCGAAGCGGCCATGCAGAGCGGTCGTCCGCTTCTGATCATCGCCGAAGACATCGAAGGCGAAGCGCTCGCGACACTCGTCGTGAACAAGCTGCGCGGCGGCCTGAAGGTTGCTGCGGTCAAGGCACCCGGCTTTGGCGATCGTCGCAAGGCCATGCTGCAGGACATCGCAATCCTGACGCAGGGCGAGATGATCAGCGAAGACCTCGGCATCAAGCTCGAAAACGTCACGCTGGGCATGCTTGGCGAAGCTAAGCGCGTCACCATCGACAAGGACAACACCACGATCGTCGATGGCAACGGTTCGGCTGACGAGATCAAGGCCCGTGTTGCCGAGATCAAGACGCAGATGGAAAACACCACCAGCGACTATGATCGTGAAAAGCTGCAGGAACGTCTGGCGAAACTTGCCGGCGGTGTTGCCGTGATCAAGGTTGGCGGCGCTTCGGAAATCGAAGTGAAGGAACGCAAGGACCGTGTCGATGATGCGCTTCATGCAACCCGCGCCGCTGTCGAAGAAGGCATCGTCCCGGGCGGTGGCACCGCGTTGCTTTACGCATCGAGGATTCTTGAAGGTCTTAAGGGTGAAAACGACGATCAAACCCGCGGCATCGACATCGTGCGCCGTGCGATCATCACACCGTTGCGCCAGATCGCCGAGAACGCAGGCCATGATGGCGCTGTCGTTTCCGGCAACCTCCTGCGTGAAGGTGACGAAACGCAGGGCTTCAACGCGGCGACCGACACCTATGAAAATCTGGTTACGGCCGGCGTGATCGATCCGACCAAGGTCGTTCGCATCGCGTTGCAGGACGCAGCTTCGGTTGCCGGTCTGCTGATCACCACCGAAGCGGCGATCACCGACGCTCCGGAAGACAAGCCTGCCGGTGGCGGCATGCCCGATATGGGTGGCATGGGCGGAATGGGCGGAATGGGTTTCTAAGCTCAGACCGACGCATTCAACGTTTGCAAAAAATGCCCCGTCGGACGCTCGTCCGGCGGGGTTTTTTGTTGGAAAGCTAATCGGGCAGGTCCGCATCCCACAGCGGTCTGCAAAGTTTTGCGAAAGCGGCTTTCCAAAAGCAATGCCGTCGCGCAGGGTCGCCCCATCCAATTCAAAGGGAACCCGCCCATGAAAACCAGATTAGCAGCCCTTCTGCTCGCCTCCGCCGCCCTTGCAACACCGCAGCTGGCGCTCAGCCAGACCACTCCGTCACAGCCTGTTGCCGCCAGGTGCGAGACAACGCAGACTGAGTGCCTCAACATATGGTTCGACGCCAAGTTCGAGGAGGAGTTGAAATTCAGCCCGATGCGCCAAACTGCGCTGGGCCGGACAACCGATTACGACAAGCTCGACGATTACAGCGTCGACGGGATGATGAAAGAGTCAGCCTGGTGGCAACAATCGCTCGCCGAAATGAAGGCCAGTTTCGATTACGACGCGCTGAGCGACGAGGCGAAGCTGTCATGGGACATGTTCGCCTTTCGCGCCGCGCAAATGTCGCGCGCCGCCAAGTTCGCTGATCGGGACTACATCCTCCACCAGATGAATGGCGAGCACACCGGACTTCCCAGCTTTCTGCTCACCCAGCACAAGGTTGAAAGCGATGCCGACATGGTCGCCTTTGTCGCCCGGACCGGCGCCATTGGCACGGCGATGGATCAACTGCTCAAACGCGCACAGGATAACGCAGCAGCTGGCACCCGCCCGCCGCGCTTTGCCTATGACGCAGTGATCGCGGAATCGCAGGGGCTGATCAGTGGCGCCCCGTTCGAGCCGAGCGATACTTCATCTGTGCTGTGGAAGGCGAGTGAGGAGCACCTCGCCAGACTGGTCGCCGATGGCACAATCACGCAAAGTCGCGCTGATGCCCTGCGCGAAGAAGCCCGTACCGCGCTGACGCAGAAAATGGCCCCCGCTTATGCCCGGGTGATCGCGTGGTTTACCGCGGACCGCCCCAACACCAGCGAGCAAGCTAAAGGGGTAGATGCGCTGGCCGATGGTGCGGAATTCTACGCCTATCGCCTCGGCCTGATGACCACGACAGACATGACCGCCGACGAAATCCACGCAAAGGGTCTGTCCGAAGTCGCGCGCATCCGATCCGAGATGGAAGCGATCATGCAGCGGGTCGGGTTCGAGGGCACCTTGCAGGAGTTCTTCGCCGACACGCGAGCGGCTGACCGGTTCTATTTTCAGGACAACGACGAAGGCGCGCGTGAGTATATCGCCCAGGCGCAAACGCATCTCGACTTCATCAAAGACAGGCTGCCTGAATATTTCGGCGTCCTGCCCAAGGCTCCGCTCGAAGTGCGGCGGGTCGAAGCGTTCCGCGAACAGGATGGCGCCGCGCAACACTATCGCGCAGGCACCCCCGACGGTTCCCGCCCCGGCATCTATTATGCGCACTTGTCAGACATGCGCGCCATGCCGATCCCGGTTCTGGAAGCGGTCGCCTATCACGAAGGCAATCCGGGCCATCACATGCAGGTCTCCATCGCGCAGGAAACGCCGGGGATCCCCAAGTTCCGCTCGCAAGGCGGGTTTATCTCGGCATTCGGCGAAGGCTGGGGCCTGTATGCCGAAGCACTGGCAAAGGAGATGGGCGCGTACGAGGACCTCTATTCGGACTTTGGCCGCCTAACCAGCGAGATGTGGCGCGCGATCCGGCTGGTGGTCGATACCGGCATTCATTCAAAGGGATGGAGCGAGCGCGAGGCAATCGATTACTTCCTCGCCAATTCGCCCATGCCCGAAACCACCGTTCGATCCGAAGTGCGCCGCTATTTCGTGATGCCAGGCCAGGCGACCAGTTACAAGATCGGGATGATCCGGATTCAGGAATTGCGCGCCAAGGCGGAGAGGGAACTGAGTGAGAAATTCGATATCCGGGGCTTTCACGATACCGTGCTGGGCGGCGGCGCGGTGCCGCTTGGCATTCTGGAGAAGCGGGTCGATCAATGGGTGGAGCGCATGAAGGCGGACTGATCACCGTTAATCGTGCAACGATCCGGCGGGCTGCGCGTTGATTGGGCAAAGGAGAGATAAGCATGAAATTGCCCGTGAATGCCCATGTCGCTGTGGTTGATGGAGAGACGTTTCTGTTGTTCCGCAATGAGGGTCAGCCATCAGAGCCCAAGCTGCGAGCCGAGGATTCGCCCAAACTCGATCCTACCAATTTCAGCGCTGGCGTGCGCAAACAGGACGATGCCGGACAACGGCATGGTGCCACCGATCTGAACGAGCTGGCACATGGCGCAGCCGTGATAGAGTGGCTGAATGATCGCGCCATCGCCAACGAACTTGATAACGTGCTGATCATCGCTGATCCAAAGACGCTGGGCGAAATGCGCCGCCACTACCATACTGAGCTGGAACAGCGGCTGGTGGGCGAAATCGACAAGACCCTGACGGGCCATTCGATCGACAAGATCGAACAGGCAATAGCCTCCGCCTGATCAGAATTGCACCAAAAGACCCCCGGATCACGCTGTAGCGATCCGGGGGCTTTTTTTCGTCTGAACGGCGCGTCAGCCGCCCTTGTCTGCGTCCGCGCTCGCTGCGGCGCGACTTGCCTTGGCGGCTTCGATCACGCTTTTGTCCCACGTTACCTGTGTCTGGGTCTGCGGATTGAAGCGGGTGTTGGCATAGCTCGCCTGTTCGGCGGCCGCGATTTCAGCGGCGGTCAGATACTGGCTCGGCTCCAGCGCGAACACGTCTACGCCGCGCGTGATCTCGGTCCCGTAGATGCGGCCATTGTACCAGTATGATGACCAGTAACCGCCCACGACCAACTGTTCCGTGCTGATCGGGCCACGATCGAAATACGCGATTTCGACCGGACTGGCGCTGTCGGTGAAGTCCATCACGCTGATGCCGCCCTGATACCAGCTCTGGACGAAGAGATCGCGGCCCGGCACCGGGATGATCGAACCGTTATGCGCGACGCAGTTCTCGGTGTCGCCTTGCGGTCCGGGCATCTTGTAATGGCCGCGGAATTGCAGCTTGCCATTGACGATGTCGTAAATCGCATTGGCGCCCCAATCCATCGGGTCCGAAGCGCGGCAGCGCGGTCGACCGCCGCCGCCCCATTCATCGGTGAAAATCACTTTAGTCCCGTCGTTGTTGAAAGTGGCGGAATGCCAATAGGCAAAGCCCTTGTCGAATACCGCATCGATCCGCAGCGGGTTCATCGGGTCAGAGATATCCATCAGGATGCCGTTGCCCGAACACGCGCCCGCCGCCAGTTTGAGCGAGGGGAACACGGTGATGTCATGACACTGGTTCGTCTGCCGGGTGTTCTGAGTGCCCTTGCCGCTTTCGCCGCCTTTCCAAAGCCCGGCAATCTCTCCGGTTTCAGCGTCGGCGAACACGCGCGGGCTGCTGATGATGCGCGATTTTGAGGGATCGGCGAGCGGGATTTCGATCACATCGATGCTGAACAGGGCGGTGCGGCTGTCCGCCGGATTGTCAATGCAGCGCGACAGTTCTTCCTGATCGCGCACGCCGGAAGTGCCCGAATTGTAGACGATAATCCTTTTGTCATCCGCGCTCACAATCGAGTGGGTGTGGCTGCCTCGACAAGTCTGGACCTGCCCGACCTGACGCACGGCTGTAAGGTCGGAAATGTCGAAGATGCGCAAGCCGCGGAATCGCTCGGAGCTGACATCGCCCTCCACGCCCTGAAGCCCGCAATCGACGCGGCCACGGGTCTGCTCGACGCTCATCACGAGAATATCACCAACAACCGAGACATCGCCCTGCCCGCCCGGACACACCACCGAACTCAGCAGACTTGGCGCGCCATCATCGCCCAGCTTGTAGATATTGAAGCCGTGATAATTGCCCGCGACCATGATGTCGTCGAAAAACGCGATGTCGGTGTTGGCAAAATCAAGCAGCGGGCTGCGCTCGGCATACTGGGTGAGGCTTTCACCGTCATTCTTTTCGCGCGTGGCAGGTGCATCAAGATCGTCGGCTGCTGCGGCGGCTGCGTCAGCCGCGGTAGCGGCCTCATCCGCTGCCGCATCGGCGATTTGGTTATCTCCCTTTTCGTCCTCGTCCGAAGGTATTTCCGGGCGCAGGTCCGCGGGGTTTTCGGGGTTGAAGAAGCCCGCCGGCTTGCGGAAACTCGCGACCTTCCGCAAATTCATGATCGCTTCGCCCGCATCGGCAAAGCCGGGGGTCAGGGATGCGCGCAGATCGGGCGAAAGGCTGGCGAGCAGGGCGTCCATCTTGGTGATTTCGGCGGTCTGATCGTTTTCAATATCACCGATGAAGCGGAACAGCACCGGATCAGCCGCGCTGCCGGGCTGTTCGAGCAGATCCTCGACCATTTCAACCGCGCCTTCGTGGTGCGCAATCATCAGGGTAAGGAACATGCGGTCGAATTCGGCGCCTTGGAGCGTTGCAAGCTTTGTCAGATCCTCAGGCGTGGCCATTCCCGCCATGTTTAAATGATCCATCCCGGCACTGTGGCCAGAGTGATCCATCATGCTCACCATCACGGTTTTCTCGCCGCGTGTCTCCAGCCATTCATTCATAAACACGATGTCGTCAGCCTGCGCAGCTTCGATCCGGCCACCAACCGCGACGATTTCCTCGCGATTGGTGCGATCCTTGATCAGCTTTGCCATCTCGACGGCCTGCTGATGGTGCACAATCATGGCTTGCATGAAGGCAGCATCGCCGGGAGAATAGGTGGCCCCCGCAAGTTTGATTGCCTCCTCGGCAGAAAGCGTGCGACTTTCCTGACCGGGTGCGCCGGGTTGCACGATCGGCACGACCTGAGCAAATGCAAGGCTCGATGTACCAAGCAGCATGGCAGTGAACAGCGCGCGCGCAGGTTGCAGGTGGCTCGAATCGGACATGAATTTTCTCGCTTCAGTGAAAAATGGCTTGGTGAGCAAACTGCCTCTGTTCAGCCGCCAGTCAAGAGGCCGGTGGAACAAGGCGAGAATAGTCGGGGACGAAAGCAAGATGTATAGGCTGATGGAACTCACGCCGATTGCATGTTTGAATAGCTGTCCGGTCGCTCGCAGAGCACCATTTGTCGTAACTGATATCCCGTGCGCTTGCCGCGATGAACCGAGCGTGCGATTCGGGATCAATTAACAATAAAGTAACCTAATTCGGAGACACTTTTGATCATGCTTCGTGTTCCCCGGCCCTTTACCACTCTTGCCTTCCTCGTTGGAATGGGTGCCCTCGCGGTTCCTGTTCAGGCGCGTGCGGATGACGGCGCAACCTCCCAGCTCGAAGCCAACTTCGACACCGCTTTCGGCACCGAATTGCGCGAACCCGCTTCGTTCGAAGTGGTCTATGCCAGCGGGCTTGAAGAGCGCATCGCGCAGCTTGCCGATGGCTCGCAGGGGCGCATCGGAGTGTATGCGGTGGATCTGGCGAGCGGAGAGGAAATCTCCGTGCTCGGCGATCAACGCTTCCCCCTGGCATCCACCAGCAAGGTGGCGGTCGCCGCCGCATTCCTGGCTGGCGTCGATGAGGGGCGCTTTTCGCTCAGCAACGAATATCCGCTGATGATCGCCGTGCCGTCGCAGAAATACGCCGGCGAACGCGCGCCGGTGCGGGTCGGCAATTATGTGCCCGCTCATCAATTGATGAGCCTGATGATCTCAAAAAGCTGCAACAGCTGTACAGACGCGCTGTTGCGCGTGGTCGGTGGTCCGCAGGCCGTCAACAAATGGATGCGCGGGGCTGGTTTCACGGATTTTGAGCTGTCGCGCGATATTGCAACTCTGGTGCGCGACGATGGCGAATTCGACCCGGTCGAATGGATTGATCCGCGCGATTCCGCAACCCCGCGTACGATGGGACGCCTGCTCGCTGGCATTTACCAGGGCCAGTGGTTGAGCGCGTCGAGCCGCAGCTACCTGATGGCGGCAATGCAGGAGACTAGCACCGGCCGGCAGCGCATGAACGCAGCTCTGCCCGGCGCGGCAGGCCTTAAGCACAAGACCGGCACGCTGAACCGCACAGCAAGCGATATCGGTATTTTCCATCTGCCCGACGGCCGCGCGGTGGCAGCGGCCATCTATGTCACGGGGCAAAGCGAAAGCATGGCTGACGAGGCGCGCAATAAGCAGACCGCGCGGCGGCTGCGCGATGAACGGATCGCGGCAATCACCCGTGCGCTGTATGACGGCTTTGCAGCCAAGGCGCGGCTGAACGGCAATCCCACACGCAACTGGAGCGACGCACCGGCACCCGCGACAGGCGGCTGAAGCCGTCATTTCTGCAGCTGTGCTGCAACGGCGAATTGTTATCACACACGAAAAAGGGCGGCACCGTCCAGTGCCGCCCTCTTTGTAGAGACCATGCTGCCGCAGCAGCGCGGTGATCTGCGAATTACTCGCCAGCCATCACTTCTTCGGCATCCGCAGCAGCTTCGTCAGCAGCAGCGGCGGTTTCGTCAGCAGCGCCTTCGACAGCGGCACCGGTTTCATCGACAGCTTCTTCCACGCCTTCAGCGGTGGTGTTCACGGCTGCATCGGCATCCGAAGCCATTGCATCGGTGGTTTCAGCTGCGGGCTCAGCGGTTTCCGAGCAAGCGGCGAGGGCGAGAGCCGAAGTGGCGATTGCAGCGGCAAGAACGAACTTACGCATAGTGAAATTCCTTGTTCAACTCAAAAAAACATGTGGAGCCATTCAGGTCGTCCACATGAAGCCGGACTGTTGTTCATCCGCCTCTGAGGCCCCAAATAATGGCGGGAATGTGGCAATGCAAGCGAAATAAGGCGCAGTGCCTCATTTTTGCCGTGATACGGCCATAATCCGGGGTTTGTGCTTGCGTCCCTGGGCGGCGCCTCTCGCTCCAATTTCGCCGGTTGGAGACAGTTGATCCGAATGGCACTTATGCTGGCTCAGCCCTTCGTGCGATGCTAGCACTCGCGCTATGTCCACTCAGCAGCACCTCTATCTCGTCGATGGCTCATCCTACATCTTCCGCGCCTATCATCGGCTCCCACCGCTGACCAATCCGGAAGGCACTCCGGTGGGCGCAGTATATGGCTATACGACGATGCTGTGGAAGCTGGCTGCCGACCTCGACGCGGCGGACGGGCCAACGCATCTGGCGGTCATCCTGGACAAGGATTCCAAGAGCTTCCGCAACGATATCTATCCCGAATACAAGGCGAACCGGCCCGAACCGCCCGAAGATTTGCGCCCACAATTCCCCTTGATTCGCGACGCCACCCGCGCCTTTAGCCTGCCGTGCATCGAAGAGTCCGGGCTGGAAGCCGACGATCTGATCGCCTCCTATGCCAGAGAGGCTCAGCGGCAGGGATGGAACGTCACCATCGTCTCCTCCGACAAGGATTTGATGCAATTGATCGGCGAGGTGGATGGCGCAAAGATCGACATGCTCGACACGATGAAAAGCGCACGCATCTACATCCCCGAAGTGGAGGAGAAATTCGGGGTCGCGCCGGAACTGGTGGGCGATCTTCTTGCGCTGATGGGGGACAGCGTCGATAACATCCCCGGCATTTTCGGCGTGGGGCCCAAGACCGCGAGCAAGCTGATCGCCGAGCACGGTTCCCTCACCGCCGCGCTTGATTCGGCTCCGGACATGAAAGCCTCGAAGCTGAAGGAACGCCTGATCGAAGGGCGCGGCGATGCCGAAATGAGCCGGGTGCTGGTGACACTGAAAGAAGACTGCGACCTGCCTGTTGCGCTGGAGGATATGCGGATCGAGACGATACCCGAAGAACCGCTGGCACAGTTTCTCGAGACCCACGGCTTTACCTCGCTGCTGAAACGACTGGGCACGGGGTCGGGCAGCCCCGAACGCACCAATAATCTCCACCCAGACAAGGCGGAGAAGGCAGGCGATGCAGGCACTGCGGCAGGTGCGCGCCAACCCTTGCCCGATGCGCCCAACGTCGATCGCAGCGCTTATACAACAGTTCAGACGATTGCGGCGCTGGAGGAATGGGTCGCCCGCGCCACCGCCGCGCGGCTGGTCGCTGTCGATACCGAAACATCCGCGCTGGATGCGATGCAGGCCGATTTGGTCGGCATCAGCATGGCAATAGGTCCGAACGATGCGTGCTACATCCCGCTTGCTCATGGCGGCAGCGACATGTTCGATGAAAAAACCCCGCAGATCGACCGCGAAGCCGCGCTGGCGGTGCTGCGGCCGATGCTGGCGGATGATTCCGTGCTAAAGGTCTTCCAGAACGGCAAATACGATCTCAACGTCCTCGCCCGCTACGATGTCGAAGCGCATCCTATCGAAGACACGATGGTGATGAGCTTTGCGCTCGACGCCGGGCGCGGAGAGGGCATGGGCGGCGGCCACGGGATGGACGAGCTATCCGAGCGCCACCTTGGCCACACGCCGCTCTCGTTCAAGGAAGTGTGCGGGACGGGCAAGAAAGCGATCTCATTTGGCGAAGTGCCGCTGGACCGTGCAACGCAATACGCCGCCGAAGACGCGGATGTGACCCTGCGGCTGTATCGGGTGCTGAAACCGCGGCTGTCGCAAGAAAGCGGCACGCGCATCTATGAACGGGTCGACCGTCCGCTGATCCCGGTTGTCGCAGCGATGGAGCGCGAGGGCATCAAGGTGGACCGGGCGCAACTGGCGCGCCTGTCGGAGGAATTTGCCAAGGAAATCGGACGTCTCGACGGGGAAATTCACACTATTGCCGGGCATGAATTCGCGGTCGGCAGTCCCAAGCAACTGGGCGAAGTGCTGTTCGAGGAAATGGGCTTCAAGGGCGGCAAAAAAGGCAAGAGCGGGGCCTATTCGACCGATCAGTCCGTGCTGGAAAAGCTGGCGATGGACGGGGAAAGCGATAAGACCGGGATCGCGAAAAAGGTGCTCGAATGGCGGCACCTGTCAAAGCTGAAATCGACCTACACCGATGCGCTGCAAGCCCAGATCAATCCCGATACCGGGCGGGTGCATACCAGTTACAGCCTTGTCGGCGCGCAGACCGGGCGGTTGTCCTCGACCGATCCGAACCTGCAGAACATCCCGATCCGCACCGCGATCGGTCGCACCATCCGCGAGGCGTTCGTGCCCGAGCCAGGCAGCACCCTGCTCGCCGCCGACTATTCGCAGATCGAGTTGCGACTGGCCGCGCACATGGCCGATGTCGATACGCTGAAAGCCGCCTTTGCCGCGGGCGAGGACATCCACTCGCGCACTGCCACCGAGATGTTCGGCGAAGTTACCCGCGACACCCGCGCGCAGGCCAAGACGATCAATTTCGCAATCCTGTATGGCATATCGCGCTGGGGGCTTGCCGGGCGGCTCGAAGTAACACCGGAAGAGGCGCAGGAGATGATCGACACCTATTTCCAGCGATTTCCCGGCATTCAGCGCTACATCATGGAGACAATGGAGACGGTGCGCGAGCGTGGGTATTCCGAGACGCTGTTCGGTCGCAAAACGTGGTTTCCGCGCATCAAGTCAAAGAACCAGGCCGAACGGCAGGGCTCTGAACGCGCCGCAATCAACGCGCCGATCCAGGGGACCAGCGCCGACATCATCAAGCGCGCGATGGTGCGGATGCTGCCCGCGCTGCGCGATGCCGGCCTCAAAGAGGTGCGGATGCTGTTGCAGGTTCACGATGAACTGGTGTTCGAGCTACCGACACGCGACGTTGCCGCCGCATCCCCGATCATCGAGCGGGTGATGGCAGAGGCCGCGCTGCCCGCCGTAAAGCTCGACGTACCGCTGGCAATCGACATCGGCACAGGCAAAAGCTGGGATGCTGCGCACTGATTGGCTCAGTTGCCGCAGGAATCACTCGTGCTTTTTCGCCCGTGCCGGCTCCAGCGTATCGGGCTGGAAAAACCCGATCGGTGTTACTTCAGCAGCGCGTGACTTCAACTCGCCGCGCATCTTGCGATATTCTTCTTCCATTTTCGATGTGACGGTCGCCCGGCTTTCTTTCAGCGCCTCTTCGAAGTCGACATCCGCAACCTCGGTCACCTCCCCGCCGATGCGGCGCAGGGCGTTCAGACCGGCGCGGCGCACCACATCCTCCAGATCTGCGCCAGTAAAGCGCTCGGTTTCGGCGGCAACCGAAGCCAGATCGACATCCTTTGCCAAGGGCATTTTTTCGGTATGGATCTTGAGGATATGCTCGCGCCCGGCCTTGTCCGGCGTTCCTACATAGACCAGCTCGTCAAACCGCCCCGGTCGCAGCAGCGCCGGATCGACCAGCGTGGGACGGTTGGTGGCGCCGATCACGACGACCGATTGCAATTCCTCCAACCCGTCCATCTCCGCCAGAATCGTGTTCACCACACGGCCCGTCACCTGCGGTTCGCCCTGTCCGGAGCCGCGTGCGGGCACCAGACTGTCGATCTCGTCGATAAAGATGACGCAAGGCGCGACCGAACGGGCGCGCTGGAACATGCGGGCAATCTGCTGTTCGCTCTCGCCATACCATTTGGACAGCAGATCGGAGCTTTTCATCGAGATGAAATTGGCCTCCGCTTCCTTGGCCACAGCCTTCGCCAGCAGGGTCTTGCCGGTGCCGGGAGGGCCATAGAGCAGGAACCCCTTGGCCGGGCGGATGCCGAGGCGGCGGAACGCATCTGGGTTTTTGAGCGGCAGCTCGATCCCCTCCTTCAGCTTGTCGATGGCATCGCCAACCCCGCCAATATCGCTCCATCCCACGTTGGGCATTTGCACCATGACCTCGCGCATGGCGGACGGCTGAACGCGCTTTAACGCGGCCAGAAAGTCATCGCGCGTGACACACAGGTCCTCAAGCACTTCAGGCGGGATCGTGCGCTCATCAAGATCGAGCCGCGGCATGATCCGGCGCACCGCCTCGATCGCGGCCTCGCGGGCAAGCGCGGCAATATCCGCGCCGACAAAACCATGGGTGACGCGGGCGAGCTCATCCAGATCGACCGCCTCTTCGCGTGGCATTCCGCGTGTGTGGATCGCCAGAATTTCGCGCCTGCCGTTCGTGTCGGGGACGCCGATCACGATTTCGCGATCGAACCGGCCGGGGCGGCGCAGTGCTTCGTCAATTGCGTCGGGGCGATTGGTGGCGGCGATCACCACCAGATTGGCCCGCGCCTCCAGCCCGTCCATCAGGGTGAGCAATTGCGCGACCAGGCGCTTTTCCGCCTCGCCCGGCACCTGCGTGCGTTTGGGCGCAATCGAATCGATCTCGTCTATGAAAATGATGGCGGGTGCGGCCCTGCTTGCCTCCTCGAAGACTTCGCGCAGCCTTTTTTCCGATTCGCCATATCCTGATCCCATTATCTCCGGACCGTTGATGGTGAAGAATTCGGCATCCGATTCGCTCGCCACCGCTTGCGCCAGCCGGGTCTTGCCCGTCCCTGGCGGGCCGTGGAGCAACACGCCCTTGGGCGGATCGACTCCCAGCCGGGTGAACAGTTCGGGATAGCGCAGCGGCAGTTCCACCATTTCGCGCAGCGCCCGGATGGTTTCCTCCATCCCGCCGACATCGTCATAATTCACGCCCGCACGCGGATCACGCGGCTCCTCGAACTCGGTGCGCAGCTCAACCTCGGTGTTCTCGTCGATATGGACGATACCCTTGGGGCTGGTTGAGGCGACTGACAGCCTGATCTGGGTCAGCGCATAGGCGGGCGCGCGCAGCAACTGGCGCACATCGGACGGCATGTTCTGAACCGGCTGCTGACCGGTCGTCGCAACCAGATCGCCAGCGACCAGCGGCTTGCGAAAAAAGTTGCGCTTCAACGCCTGCGTCGGTCCTTGGAGGCGCATTTCGCGCTGCGCAGGCGCGAATACCACGCGGGTGGCCGGACGCGATTCGGCGGCAACGATCACCACGTGTTCGCCCGAGGCGGCCTCTGCATTGCCGCGCTGCAACCCGTCCAGCCGGACCACGTCCAATGTATCGTCTTCGGGATAGGCGGACATGGCGATCGCGGCGGTGGTGCGTTTGCCCTGGATTTCGACCACATCTCCATCGGTGATGCCCAGCTTTTGAAAGATTGAGCGCGGCATGCGTGCGATGCCCTGTCCTGATTCTTCCTGACGAGCGGCAGCCACCTGCAAACGGGCAGTGCTGGTATCGCTGGGGTTTTCGGCGTCCGCCATTCGGAAATCCTCTTTCACTCTATTCGCGCGATCATCGCCGCGTTTCGGGTTAGCTAGGTTGGCATGCTGCTCAATGCAATTGGCTGTTATAGGGAACGCCGTGCGAAGCAATCATCAGAGGCGGCAACAGCCAATGTCAGTCGCGAAGAAAAATCGCGCCGCGCCACCCATACTCAGGCCAAAAAAAAGCCCGGCACTAGGCCGGGCTTAAAAAGTTTGGGAGAGGATGCCTGAAAGGCACTTGGTCCATATGCATCCGCAAACATTTTTGTGCAAGTGCGAAACGCGCATATTTAGTTGCGTAATTTGCAATAAATAATGCAGAGTTGTTCGCTTTGAAACACGCATGACACATTTTACTGAGCAATATTTAGGCATTTGCATAAATATTGTGCATATAAGTTGATGGGTGCTGTTGCGATGCAGCAATACGACAGGCTGACCGGCGCTCCCGGGACCAATGCCGCAGCGGGTCTCGATGGCTTCTCTGGCCTCGCTGGCTTTGCGAACGCCGGTAGTGACACGGTGCGTGCAAATCATTAGTCATCCCGCATCATCCGCTCGCCATCCGGTCCATTGCGACCCGCCCCCTTGAGGGTCTGGCGAAGCAACATGCCAAACACAGAAACAGGCGTATCGCCCATGACAAAGATCTACCCGTCTGCCGCCGCCGCACTCGAAGGTGTCATCGCCGATGACATGCTGATCGCTGCGGGCGGTTTTGGCCTGTGCGGCATCCCCGAGCGGCTGCTGGACGCCATCCGCGATAGCGGGGCGCGCGGCCTTACCTTTGTCAGCAACAATGCCGGGATCGACAACGAAGGCATCGGCAAATTGCTGCGCACGCGGCAGGTCAAGAAAATGATCTCCTCCTATGTTGGCGAAAACAAGGAGTTCGAGCGGCAGTTTCTCGCAGGCGAGCTTGAGGTGGAATTCTGCCCGCAAGGCACGCTGGCAGAACGGATGCGCGCAGGCGGGGCGGGCATTCCCGGCTTTTACACCAAGACCGGCGTCGGCACCCAAGTCGCTGAAGGCAAGGAGCACGCCGATTTTCCCGATCGCGACGGGGTAATGTCGACCTATATCCTCGAACGTGGGATTTTTGCCGACATCGCCATCGTCAAGGCGTGCAAAGCCGACGAAACCGGCAATCTGATCTTTCGCAAGACGGCGCGCAATTTCAATCAGCCCGCCGCCACCTGCGGGCGCATCTGCATCGCGGAAGTAGAGGAAATCGTGCCAGCAGGGGCGCTCGATCCGGACGCGATTCATCTGCCCGGCGTGTTCGTGAACCGCATCGTGATGGGTGCGCCCTATGACAAGAAAATAGAATTCCGCACAGTGCGCGAGCGTGAACGGGCGTGAGCCACAAACGCGCCGGAACTTTGGCGCTGGCGGGTGCGGCGTCGTTGTTGCTGTCGGCCAGCCTTTCAGGATGCGTCGCAGCGGCGATCCCGGTGTTGGCGGGCGGTTTGCTGGCGCGCTCGGCAACCAACGAAAAGGAGCCAGAGCTTCCCGAAACTCTGGCGGCAGCGACAGTGCAGGCCACTGCGGACGATACGGATGACCGCGCGGCGACCGCACGCGAACCTCTGGGTCTCCTCAGCGGCACAGCCAGCGCGACCGGAACGCTTGTTGTGGCGACCCCTGGCGCAGCGCCTGCCCCAGATGCGCCCGCCGCCGATCTTGCAGCCAACCCGTTTTCCGAATTATCTCTTTACGCCCTCGAGCGCGGCATCGCGGAAGGCGAGTTTGCAGGGGGCGACCTCATGGCATCGCAGCGCGTGGGCGCCGTCTCGGCGGTATTGCTTGACCCGACCGATCTCAGAGCGCGGCGCAAGCCTTGCACCAGCATACAGCGCACAGTGCTGATCGATCTCGACCCCGGTCAATCCACCTTCGCGCCGGGTTTTGCCGTCAATGCCTCGGCCGGTTCTGCCGCAAGCCTTGCCAGCCTGCGCGAGGCGGGGATCGGCATCGCCTGGATTTCGGGTGCATCTGCCGCCTATGCTGGCGATGTGCGCGTTGCGCTGAAGGAGAGCAGCATGGACCCCGAGGCCAAAGATACGCTCTTGCTCATGCGCTATCCCGGAGATCGCAAGCAGACGCGGCGCGAAGATCTGGCCTCATCATCCTGCCTGATCGCCATTGCCGGAGATGACCGGCGCGATTTCGACGAATTGTTCGCGTATCTGGTCAATCCCGAGGCCGCGCTTGGCTTGGAATTGGTCATTGGCGATGGCTGGTTCCTCATCCCCGACCTTGTCCTATCGACCGAACCTGAAGACCCATCGACCGCCAACCGAAAGCCCGCACCATGACCGATACCGCCGCCACCGCCAGCCAGAAAATGGGATGGACCCGCGATGAAATGGCCGCCCGCGCCGCGTGTGAATTGCAGGATGGCTATTACGTCAACCTGGGCATCGGCATCCCCACTCTTGTCGCAAATCATATTCCCGAAGGGATGATGGTGACGCTGCAAAGCGAGAATGGGATGCTGGGCATCGGCCCGTTCCCCTACGATGACGAGGTCGATCCCGATCTGATCAATGCGGGAAAGCAGACCATCAGCGAATTGCCGCACAGCGCCTATTTCGACAGCGCCACCAGCTTTGCGATGATTCGCGGCGGGCATATCGACCTGACCGTGCTGGGTGCGATGGAAGTGGCGCAGAACGGCGATATCGCCAACTGGATGATCCCGGGCAAGATGATCAAGGGCATGGGCGGCGCGATGGATCTGGTCGCAGGCGTGAAGAAGATCATTGTGGTGATGGACCACACGGCAAAGGATGGCAGCCCCAAATTCATCCCCGAATGCAGCCTGCCGCTGACCGGCGCGGGCGTGGTCGATATGATCATCACCAACCTTGCCGTGTTCCAGCGCCCGGACAAGACATCGCCGTTCCGCCTCATTGAACTGGCACCGGGGGTGACTGCGCAGAACATCGCGGAAAAGACCACGGCCGCCTATGAGGTCGCGCTGTAATCCCTCGCGCCCTTACATCGAGGGAAAGAGGCACAAAGAGGGCTTCACACCGCGCACATTGGCGTTACGGTTCGCTGGCATGGGATTGCTGTATACCTTCAAGTTTCTCCATTATCTGGGGATCATATTGCTGGCCGGGAACATCACGGTCACTGCGGTGTGGAAGGTGTTTGCCGATCGTAGCGGTGACTGGCGACTGGTCGCATTCGGGCAGCGCATGGTTACAGGGACCGACTTTGGCCTAACCATTCCCGGCATCGTGCTGACGATGATTGGCGGATACGGATCGTTGTGGGTGATGGGATATTCGCTGCTGGAGCCCGCCTGGCTGTTCTGGAGCCAGATTTGCTTTGTTACAGCGGGCGTCATCTGGATGTTCATCCTTGTGCCGATCCAGATCAAACAGGCGCGCATCGCGCATGGCTTTACCGAGCAAAGCGGGATTACCGCAGAATATCGCACCCTTTCGCGTCGCTGGATCACATGGGGGCTGATCAGCACGGTGCCGCTGACTGCGGTGCTATGGCTGATGGTGGCAAAGCCCTTCTAGGCGGGCGTCATGGCTGACTGGTTTGAAACCCCGCGCAATCCGATGGCCCCGCTCGCCGGGCTGAAAGTGCTGGAGCTTGCGCGCGTGCTTGCCGGGCCGTGGGCGGGGCAGGTGCTGGCGGATCTGGGCGCGGATGTGATCAAGGTCGAAAGCACCGAAGGCGATGGCACTCGCCAATGGGGACCGCCATGGGTTACACGCACCGGGCCAGACGGCGTGGAACGACGCGAGGCAGCCTATTACCACGCGTGCAATCGCGGCAAACGCTCGATCGTCGCGGATTTCTCAGAGCCAAGCGACCTCGCACGGGTGCGGGCGCTGGCGGGCAATGCGGACGTGCTGATCGAGAATTTCAAGACCGGTTCGCTCGCAAAATTCGGGCTGGATTACGCGGCGCTTGGCGCGGACAATCCAGCGCTGATTTATTGCTCGATTACGGGCTTTGGCCAGACCGGCCCCCGCGCGCACGAGGCAGGGTATGATTTCGTGGTGCAGGGGATGAGCGGGTTCATGTCCGTCACCGGGGAGCCGGACGGCGCGCCGGTCAAGATGGGCATTTCCATCTCCGATCTGGCGACGGGATTGTGGGCGGCAAACGGCATTCAGGCGGCGCTGTTGATGCGCGCGCGCCCAGGCCCGATGCAGGGGCGCGGACAACATCTTGATATGAGCCTGCTCGATTGTTCGGTGGCGCTGCTGGGCAATCAGGCGACCTATCACTTCACCACGGGCGAAAACCCGCCACGCATGGGCAACGCGCACGCGCAGGTCGCGCCCTACGGCGTCTATCCGGTGCGCGGCGGGCATGTGATCCTTGCGCCTGCCAATGACCGCCTGTTTGTGAAATTGCTGGCCGTGCTGGGCCGCGCGGCGCTGGCCGATGACCCGCGCTTTGCCAGCAATGCCGGGCGGGTGGAGAATGCGCCCGCGCTCGATGCGCTGATCGCCGAGGCGACTGCGGGCTGGGACAAGGCCGAACTGCTCGCCGCCTGCAACGCTGCCGGTGTACCAGCGGGTCCAATCAATCAGCTGGATGAGGTCTTTGCCGACCGCCAGGTGCTGGCGCGCGGCCTGCGGGTCGATCTGGGCGGAATGGCCGGTGTGCGCAGCCCGTTCGTCTTTTCCGATGCGGAGCTGGCGCTGGATGTGCCCTCACCCATGCTGGGGGAGCATAGTTAGGGCAGGATTCGCGCCGCTGTCTTCGCAGCAAAGCGCCAGAAACGCTCCAGCGGCCCTTGTCCGAAAAATCTTAGCCACAGCGGGGACCATGCCAGCATCGCCGAGCCCGGTATCAGGCTGATCGCGAAGCCCTGCGTCCGGCTTACCTGCGCGAACAGGCCCAGACCCCAGCTGGCGAAGATTGCAGCGAAGATCACGCTGGTCGCGATATAATTGGTTAGCGACAATCGCCCCACCGCCGCGAGCCCGCGGGTCAGCGCCGCGTGCGGGTTCAACAATGCCATCGCCAGCAGTGCATAAGCCAAAGCCAGCAGAACATCGAACGGCGCTGAGATAACGAGCGCCACCGGCCCTATCAATGCACCGGGAAAGCCCGCGCCGCCTACCCACCATGCGATTGCCAGCAAGGCCGGGATCGCGATCAGTGCGCACACACCAGCCAGCCGCTGCATCCGGAAAGTGCGCCATTCGCCCGCCAGCATCCGATCCCGCCACAGCGCCATGCCCAGCGTCATCGCTGCAAGATTGAGCGGCAATGCGGCGGACAGCACTCGCAATTGTGCCGGAATATCGGCGCTGCGCCGGGCAATGCGGTCTGCCAGCGCCTCTCGCCCCAGCTCCAGCGAATACCGGATCGCGGCAGGATCATCGCCGAAATTGCGGTTGGCAAACAGCACTGCGTCCGTTCCATCCCTGCCATTGGCAAAGTCGACCATCCCGCTGCCAAAGGTCACAATTCCGCCCCCCACATGCACCGCCACAAGCCCAATTGCGATGGCATACAGCGATGCGGGAGACAGGCCCGCCAGCAGGGGCAGCGCCAGTCCGGCCAGCGCATAGACGCGCAGCACATCGTTGCTCGCCAGCAGGATCGAATGCGCGATGCCGATGGCAAACAGCACCGCCATGCGCGCAATGTGGTTGCGCCAGCGGTGCTCGCTATCGCGCTGCAGCAGAATCAGGCACCCGGCACCAAACAGCATGGCAAACAGGGTGCGAAACTTGTCCTCGACAAAGACGAAGCTGACGGTCCAGACCAGTTGGTCCAGCGCCCCGGTCATTCCGTAGGCAGCGGGATTGTAATAGGCCTGCGCGGGAAGGGCGAAGACGAAGACATTCATCCACGCAATACCGATCACCGCAATGCCCCGCAGCGCATCAAGCTGGACGATCCGCGATCCGGAAGGGGCAGGGGATTGCATTGTCCCTCCCTAGCGAACAGCAATCCGGACTGGCGCCCGCAAAATCAGCTGAGCGCCGCCTTCAGATCCTCGATCAGGTCGGTGCGCTCCCAAGGGAAGTAATCGCCATCTGCGGTGCGGCCAAAGTGGCCATAGGCTGCGCTCCGACGATAAATCGGCTTGTTAAGACCCAGATGCGTGCGAATGCCGCGCGGGGTAAGGCCAGCGAGTTTGCCGATCCGCTTGATAGCTTCCTCAATCCCGGCATCGGTGACGCTATCGACACAGGTTCCGTGCGTATCGACATACAGCGACAGCGGCTCGGACACACCGATCGCATAAGCGATCTGAATCGTGCAGCGCGTTGCAAGCCCGGCGGCGACCACGTTCTTTGCCAGATAGCGGGTGATGTAGGCCGCGCTGCGATCAACCTTGGTCGGGTCTTTGCCGCTGAACGCGCCACCACCGTGCGGCGATGCGCCGCCATAGGTGTCGACGATGATCTTGCGCCCCGTCAGGCCCGCATCGCCATCGGGGCCGCCGATTTCGAACGCGCCCGTCGGATTGATGTGCCACGCGGTATCGGCCGAGATGAAACCTTCGGGAAGGATGCCGGTCACGACCTTCTTCACATAGGCTTTCAGCTCGGCTTCCTTGTCGCCCTCGTGATACCCGGCGGCATGCTGCGTGGAGACAACGATGGCTGCGCACCACACCGGCTTTCCGTGCTGGTATTTGAGCGTAATCTGGCTTTTTGCGTCCGGTTCAAGGAACGGGGCCGCACCCGATTTGCGATCTGCTGCCAATTGCTCAAGGATCTTATGGCTGTAATCCAGCGTTGCAGGCATCAGGTCGGGCGTCTCGTCGCAAGCAAAGCCGAACATGATGCCCTGATCGCCCGCGCCTTCGTCCTTGTTGGACCCTTCCGCCCCGGCATCCACGCCCTGCGCGATTTCGGAGGACTGGCCGTGCAGGTGGTTTTCAAACGTCAGCGTCTCCCAGTGGAAACCCTTTTGTTCATAGCCGATTTCCTTGACCGTGCGGCGCACCGCGCTTTCGATCTCGTCGCGCGCGCCCGGTGCCCAGTAACTGTTGTATTTCCAGTCATCGCGGGTGGTGTCGAACATCGGCGCACAACGGATTTCGCCGGAAAGCACCACGCGTTGCGTTGTCGTCATCGTTTCGCAAGCGATCCGCGATTCGGGATCCTTGGCAAGCATCAGATCGACGATTGCGTCGGAAATCTGGTCGGAGACCTTGTCCGGATGGCCCTCGGAGACGCTTTCCGAGGTAAAGAGATAGTCCTGGCGCATGAGTCCTCCAGAGGGGTCGCTTGTCAGTGTTGCGGCGGCCTTATGCAGATATAAGGAAACCTTTATGTGTGGCAGCCGCCCTAGCTGCGGGATGCACGCAGCGCAAGCAATCTTGGAAGCCCAAGCGCAAGGACTATCAGCATCCCCGCCCAGCCCAGTGGCAAGGCATTGCCAAGGCGCGAGAACAATGTCGGCGCATGGGCCTTTGGGATGGTCCCTTCGAGCGCACCAGCGGTGTTCATCGCGAGGGTATCACGCACCACTCCATCCGCATCAATCACCGCGCTGATCCCGGTCGTGGTGGATCGCAGGACTGGCAGCCCCTCCTCCAGCGCGCGCAACCGCGCCTGCGCCAAATGCTGCGGCGGGCCCCACGTGCCAAACCAGCCATCGTTGGAAGGGTTGAAGATATAATCGGGCCGGTTCGCGCGATCGACAACCTGCCCGGAGAACACGATCTCGTAACAAATCTGCACGCCTGCACGGCCGTGTTCGTCCAGATCGAGTGTTCGCGGACCGGGGCCGGGCATGTAGTCGATCGATCCTGCAACCAGCCGCGAAAGGCCAAGCGGCCCGAGCACCGGGCGCATGGGCAGATACTCGCCATAGGGCACCAGATGCGCCTTCACGTAATCGTGCGTTATTGTGCCCGCCCCGTTGATTGCCACCACGGAATTGCGCGCACTGACAGCCCTTCGGCTGCCCTCGACCGTTCCTATATCAAGGTTCACCACCCCGGTCAGCAAAGTGGATTGCGACCCGATCACCGCGCCGATCTGCCGCCGGGCGTATTCCGGATCGCCGCCAGCGGTCATCCGGCTGTAATACCGGTCCGGATAACCATCTTCGAGATAGTCGGGGATCGCGCTTTCGGGCCACAGCACAAGGCGCGACGTGTCGCGACCCGGCGCGGTGAGGCGGGCGATCCTCATGAACTGCTCATCGAATTTGGAGCCGTCATTCATCTCGGACTGCGGGATCAGCGGCTGGACGAGGGTATAGCGGATGTCGCTCGTCTGCCCTTCGGCCCGCCGCGGCAGAACCATTCCCAGCGCAATTACAACTACGAGAACGGCGATTTGCACATACTGCCGACGCTCAATGCCCGAAGCGATGCCCATCGCTGCGATGATGGCGACGCCGGACAGCGCATATGTACCCAGCCAAGGCAGCATCCGAGCAATGCCCGGCGTATCCCAGCTGCCCAGCAGGATCAGGCCCAGCGGCGGCCACGGATATCCCGTGAAAGCCCAGCTTCGCACCCATTCGAAGATGATCCAGGTCGCGGCAAAAAGGGTGCCGAAAATCAAAAGGGATACGTTGGGCCTCGCCAGCCTGCGCGCGAGCACGTGCGCTGACAGAGCAGCCAGCGCCGGATACACCGCGAGGTAAATGCACAGCAGCGGCACCGCGACCCAGCCCAGAAATTCGGGCATTTTCGCCTGATGGGTGAACGCTGTGGCAATCCAGTTGTTCGCCAGCGTCAGATGCGCCCAGCCGAACAGCCAGCCCTGCCATACAGCGCTGCGCCATGTGCGGGCGCGGTGGAGCAGCGCAACAAACCCCGCCAACGCGGGCAGGGCAAGCCACCACAGATGCAGCGGAGGATATCCCAACGCCGTAATCAGGCCCAAGGCGAAGCTGGTCCATGCGGGCCGCTCAGTGCAGGCATTTAGCGCAGATTGAAGGCTTTCGCGCCATTGAGCGACCATTGAAGGACCCCGCGATCTTGCAAGCCAGGTCAGCAATTCAGGCAGGCCTCATCTCGGCCTGCCCGGTTACCGCGCGGCGATCTGTCAGCCGCCAATCGCAGGTGGCAGAACAGCGGAGTCGATCTCGCCCCCGGATTTGTCGCCAGCATCGCCCAAAGGTTTCTTGGCGCGGGGTTTGCGCGCCCTTGTCGGGGGGATTGTCTGGGGGTTTTTCGGGCGGCTTTCTTCCTTGGCAACGACACGGCGACGGCGCGATTTGGGCGCACTTGGGCGATCGAAATCGTTGTCATCGGTGTCGTTGTCGGCGCTGTTGTAATCGCGATCGTCCCCATCGGAATCGAATCGATCGGAATCGTCCCTGTCAAAATTGGGCCCATCGAAATTGGGCCCGTCGGAATTGAACCCGTCGCTGTCATCCTGTTTCGAACGGCTACGGCGGGGGTTCTTGCGGCCATCATTGCGCTTATCGCTGCGGCTGTCGCTGCGGCTATCATCACGATTATCGTTGCGGCGGTTGTCGCCATCATCGTCATCGTCGTCGCGCGAATCGCTGTTGTCGCCCCGAGCATCACTGCGCGTATCGCCGCGCTTCGTGCGCGCTTCGTCCATGCGCGCCTTGTTGTCAGAGATCACGCGGAGATAGTGATCGGCAAACTGGAGGTAATACTCCATTTGCACCCGGTCACCATTGTGCTGCGCATCCTGTGCGAGTTTCTTGTACTTATCCAGCATTTGCGGGGCGTTGCCACGTGCCCGGCTGTCAATCCGATTAAGCTGATTTCCGCTGCCGGTCTGATTGCGATTACCGCGACCGCGGCGACGATTGTTACGATTGTTATTATTCAAGGAAAGTCTTCCTCATCCAAGGCCCATGATGGCCGACCGTGCCGCGCCTTAGCATGCGTGAGCAATGCGGTTGCACGTCCCGGCCATTGGATCCCCTGTGGGCCTTCGTTTTACCCGCCTCCAAAAGAGAGGCGGTGCACACTCCACCCTGCAAGGACCGTGGATCTTGACCCAGGCGGTCGGATAAAGCTGTAAGGCGGAGCTTGGCCTGGCAATCTGCGCAACGCGCGTATCGGCAGGTCCAATTCCCGAAGTAGCGGGCCGGAATGCTTTTGCCAAGCCCTTCGCGCGATTTCCTCACGAAAGGATCAATGCGCGTGGCCGATTTGCAAGATCGTGGCGCAGACTGACCTGAAAGCCCGACTTTTCCGCAAGTTCGGTGACGGGGCCGGCCTGGGTGGCGCCGATTTCCAGAATTGCGACCGCCTGCGGGGTCATCAGCGCGCGCAGTTGCGGGATCAGCACGCGATAATCGTCCAGCCCCTCTGGCCCGGCAAACAGCGCAGCGTGCGGCTCGTAGTCGCGCACATCAGGTTCCAGCGGCGCGTCGGCCTCCACATAGGGCGGGTTGCACAGGATCAGATCGAAGATGCCCAGCCCCTCTGCCCAGCGGTCATTGCGCCAACTGCGCTGCAAAATGCGAACTCGCGATTCCGCGATGCCCAGCGCAGCAGTGTTGGCCTTGGTGATCTCTACCGCTTTGGCCGAGGCGTCGATGCCGACCCCTGTTGGGCCGTCCAGTTCGAGCAGGGCGGTAACCAGCAGCGCTCCGGACCCTGTACCGAGATCGAGAACGCTGCGGGCGCCAGCGGCGCATTCAAGCGCGGCCTCGATCAATGTCTCACTGTCCGCGCGCGGGATCAACACCTCGGACGAAACTGCGAATTGACGCCCGTAAAATTCCTGCACGCCCGTGATGTAGGCAACCGGTTCGCGCGCGATCCGCCGCGCGACATAGCCGGAGAAATCTGCCAGAACGGCTGCGTCCATGTGCCGGATCAGCATATCCGAACGGCTCACTCCCAGCGCGTGCGCCATCAGCAATTCAGCATCCAGCCGCGCCGTGTCGCTGGTGGCGGCCATCTGCGCCGCCGCATCGCGGATGGCCTGCCCAACGCTCATTCAGAAAGCGTCGCTAGCCGCTTGCCCTCATCCTCCGCGATCAGCGCGTCGACCACTTCGGCAAGACCCGGCCCGGCCAGCACTTCCTCCAGTTTGTGCAGGGTCAACCCGATGCGGTGATCGGTCACGCGGCCTTGCGGGAAGTTATAGGTGCGGATGCGTTCGGAGCGGTCGCCGCTGCCGACCATCGCCTTCCTCGCCTCGGCCTCGGCCCCTTGGGCTGCATCGCGCTGCGCTTCGTACAGGCGCGCGCGCAAGACCTGCATCGCCTTGTCCTTGTTCTTGTGCTGGCTGCGCCCGTCCTGACAGGTGACGACGATGCCGCTGGGCTCATGCGTGATCCGCACCGCGCTATCGGTGGTGTTGACGTGCTGACCGCCCGCGCCGCTGGCCCGATAGACGTCGATCTTGAGGTCGCGGTCCTCGATCTGCACGTCCACGTCATCGGGTTCCGGCAGCACTGCGACGGTCGCGGCGGAGGTGTGGATGCGCCCCCCGCTTTCGGTCACGGGCACTCGCTGCACGCGGTGGACGCCGCTTTCGAACTTGAGCTTTGCAAACACGCCCGTGCCGCGCACATTGGCGACGATTTCCTTGAACCCGCCAACCTCGCTGGCGTTCATGCTCACCGGCTCGATCCGCCAGCCCTGTTCGGCGGCATAGCGTTCGTACATGCGATACAGGTCGCCAGCGAACAGTGCCGCCTCATCGCCGCCGGTTCCCGCGCGGATTTCGAGCATTGCGGGCTTTGTATCCGCCGAATCGCGCGGCAGCAGCGCAATGGCAAGCGCGCGTTCCTGCGCGGGCAGCCCCTCGCGAATGGCGGCGAGTTCATCTTCCGCCATCGCCTTCATTTCCGGGTCGGCCAGCATCGCCTCCAGCCCAGCGATTTCCTCGCGCATGGCGGCGATCCGGGCGGCGACCTTTGCCACAGGCTCCAGTTCAGCATAGTCGCGGCTGGCCTGAACGAACGCCTCGCCCTCCAGCGTGCCCGACGCCATGCGCGCTTCCAGCTCGGCAAAGCGATGGGCAATCTGTTCAAGGCGGGCGGCGGGTATTTGCAAGCGGGTTCTCAGCTGTTCGAAGTTGACATAATTGACAAGGGGTCAGGCGGCATTCGGGGCGTTAGACGTTGAAGCAATTGGAAAATCTGGCGGAATACAAAGTTGACACTTTGGCAGAATTCCGGCGGGATTTCACTGGTCTCATCATGGTGCGTCGATAGCGCGGAACCGCCAGTGTAGGAAAGGGGGGCGTAGGAACGGCCCATAATCCGTCATCCCGGACTTGATCCGGGATGACGGGAAGAGCTTATGGACGCTCCAGATGATCGAGTATCGTATCGAGGTTAACTTGCGACTGTGATCCTGTATCCAGCCTCTTCAAACCGACCTCGCCTCGCTCCAGTTCCTCACCTCCGATGATAACAGCGTATTTGGCTCCGCTGGCGTTGGCTCCGGCCATGCGCTTCTTCATGTTGCCTCTAAATGCGATCTCACACACCCAGCCTTCGCGGCGAAGCCGAGCCGCAAGCCCGTTAGCGATGGCGGTCGCAACAGATCCGATAGGAACAACTGCGATGTCTGCATTGGATGATGGCCGCTCCCCCACCAGCATCGCCAGCCGTTCGATCCCTGCGGCCCAGCCGACCGCGGGCGTTGCCGGTCCGCCCAGCGATTCCATCAGGCCGTCATAGCGACCACCGCCCAGCACGGTGCTTTGCGCACCCAGCGCCGCCTCGGATACAGAACCCACGTCGGGGATGAATTCGAATGCGGTGTGGCGGTAATAATCGAGGCCGCGCACGAGGTTTTCCGCGCGCACCCACTTCACGCCCGCCGCGTCCAGCCCGCTGGTGACGGCATCGAAAAACGCGCGCGCATCGTCCGACAGGAATTGGTCGATTGTCGGCGCATCGGCGACGAATTGCTGGTCCCGGCGATCTTTCGAATCGAGGATGCGCAGCGGGTTCTTCTCCAGCCGATCCTGCGATTCTTCGGACAATTGCCCCGCAACGCCGCGGAAATACTCGATCAGCGCGGCGCGCCACGCATCGCGGCTTGTCGCATCGCCCAGCGTGTTGAGGTGGAGGGTTACATCGTTGATGCCCAGCTCCTTCAGCACCTGATCCGCCATCGCCAGCAACTCGACATCGGCCTGCGGTTCCCCGGCACCAATGATCTCGGCGTCGATCTGGTGGAACTGGCGATAGCGCCCTTTTTGCGGGCGCTCATATCGGAACAGCGGCCCGTGCGTCGCCACCTTCAGCGGGGCGTGCTGTTGCCAGCCATTGGTGAGATAGGCGCGCGCGATGCCTGCCGTGAATTCGGGGCGCAGGGTGAGCGATTCGCCGCCGCGATCATCGAACGAATACATCTCCTTCGAGACCACATCGGTCGTCTCGCCCAGCGATCGCGCGAACACTTCGGTCTTTTCGAACACCGGCATTTCCACCCGGCGAAAGCGGTAGAGGCGCCGCACCCGCTCGAACGTCTCGACCACGAATGCGAACGCCTCCGCCTCGACGCCGAAAATGTCCTGCGTACCGCGAATGGCTTGTGGAGTGTTTTTGCTCATAGGCCGGGCGGATAAGGCTATGGGAGGTCTTTCGCAATGGCGCAGCACCCGCTAGAGGCGCGGCTTCCAGATCTTTCATTCGAAGAACGAGAACTCAATGCGTATCGACAAGATTCCGACCGGCGTGAATCCGCCTGACGACCTCAACGTGATCATCGAAGTGCCCACCGGCGGCGAACCGGTGAAGTATGAATTCGACAAGGAATCAGGCGCGCTGTTCGTTGATCGCATCCTGCACACGCCAATGCGCTATCCTGCCAATTACGGGTTTGTGCCGCACACCCTCAGCCCCGATGGCGATCCGCTGGATGCGCTGGTGATTTCGCGTTCGCCCTTCATTCCGGGCTGTGTGGTGCGGACCCGCCCGATCGGCGTGCTCAACCTCGAGGATGAGCATGGCGGCGATGAAAAGCTCATCTGCGTGCCGGTCGACACGACTTTCCCGTATTATTCGGATGTCGGTGAGACCAAGGATCTGCCCTCGATCATCATGCAGCAGATCGAGCACTTCTTCACCCACTACAAGGATCTCGAAGCCGAGAAATGGGTGCGCGTGGGCAAATGGGGCGACCGCGCCGAATCTCGCCAGATCGTGATTGAAGCGATCGAGCGTTACAAAAACGGCGGCTGAGCGCACGCCTTTGCCGGGCGATCCCTATTCGACCGGGCGCTTGGGATCGAGCAGATCGTTGCCCTGCTCGGGACCGTTACGCCGTTCGGTTTCGACCATGTCCTGTATCTCGCTTTCGGGCTTCACGTCGTGGCTGATCGCGGGCTCACCAGAAGATGCCTTGGGCGCCTCTGGCCGCTCGGCTGAAACCGGTTTGGCATCGGCCATCCGGCCAATCGGCAGCGGACCAGTGCGCGCATCAAGGCGCAGGCGATAGATCGGCTCCGGCATGGCAAAGCCGCCTTTATCCAGCGCATCCTTCACCGCAGTGATGGCGATTGTGCGCGATTTGAGCCAGTCCGCCTCGCGCTGATCGACCCAGGCAAGAAACAGGATCGGCGTGTTCGAATCGCCAAGCGCGTCGATCCGGGCCGCGGGTTCGGGATCGTTCAGCACGAACGGCAGCGCCCGCAACGTCTCCAACCCCAGTGCCATCGCCGCGCGCGCATCGTCATCGCCGTCCACTCCAATCACAAACTGGAACCGGCGCTGGGGGTTGCGCGTGTAATTGAGGATCACGGCCTTGAAGACCTGCGAATTGGGGATGCGCAGATGGTTTCCGTCCAGTGTCATCAGCACCGTCGCGCGGCTGGTCAGGCGGATGACGCGGCCCTCCAGATCATCGATCTGCACCAGCTCGTTCGGGCGGAATGGCTGACGCAGGCTCAGCATCAGCGACGCGACGTAATTTTCCACCGTATCCCGCATGGCAAAGCCCAGCGCGATGCCGATCACCCCTGCCCCGCCCAGCACCGCGCCCAGCAATGCGCCCGCGCCCAGCATATCCAGCGCAATCACAACCCCGCCGATCACCGATACAAACCGGATCGCGCCGCCGATCAGATCGGCCAGAAACGCATTGGACGCGACCTTGCGCCAGAGCGCATCCAGCCCGGCGATGAAATAGCCGAGCGCGGCAATGGCGAGAGCGATTGCGACGGCGACCGCGAACAGCGGCAGGGCAGTCACCGCATCGGAGCCCATGTCACGCAATTGAGTCAGCGCGGAAAGGTTCTGCTGCACCGAAAGATCGCGCTTGATCGCGTTTTCGACCGTGACCACGCCCGCAACCCGGCCCGCGATTGCCTCCGCCCGCGCAATCGCATCGGCATCTGCCAGTGTGCCGCCCAGCGTGACGACGCCTTCGCTGACTTCGACGCTCAGCGTATCGAAACCGGGCAATTCGGAAAAGATGCCGCTGATCCGGTCAGCGATGCGGGCATCGTCGCCTGCATCGGGTGCCTGCGCAATCGGGCCGTCGGTCGGCGCATCTTCGGAAGGTTCTTCCACGCCGGAGAGATCGGGGACGATCGCGCCTGCGGGCGAAGCGCCGGGCAGGATGCAAGCCGCGAGCAGCAAACACGAAACGAAACGAAAGACAATTTTCAAGCTATGCTCCTGCAACGCCCATCGGAAACGGCGCACATCAGGATAACCGTGCCCGGGCACGCGATGTTCCCGGCCGGTGTTTGAATCCATCCCTTGCCAGGATCACATCAGGGCAAAGCCCGCCTTCACCGTCCCGGTGAGCACGAAGGGCAGGCCAATCGCCATCATCCACAGGCCGATCACATCGCGGCGGAAAGCGGGGGCATAGGCTGGATCGGCGGCCTGATTATCGGTGAGGTCGGTCCAGCGCTTTTCGAACCAGCGACAGGCCGGGATGATCGCGGCAACCAGAATGATCAGCGCAACATAGGGTAGAATAGACGAAAACCCGGAGGCCAGCGTCTTGACCGTCACGAAAATCTGCAGCGCGGTGTAGGCCAGCAATGCGTAGGCGACATGGTCGCTCATCGCTTTGCGCCAGTCGCGCGTATCGGAAGCTCGAACGGGCGCCCGAACACGGCTGGTGGTATCGTGATTGTGCGACAGTCCGTTCATTGTCCCGCTCCCCAGCATGTGGTCTTTCAGGCTTTGATTATCTCAAAGAGCGCGGCTGGTTGCAAGAGCGGTAACAATTTTGCAATATTGTTGCGCGGCCCTGTCTTTTCACTACGCGAAGCTGGTGTTTGGCGGACCTTGAAATCGTTGAGAATGCCCGTCTCAAGCCCGTTGAATCAACGGTGCCGCGCGCCGCAAATTCCGGCGGGTCGCGCAGCCGGCTTGCCCGTGAACCAACCGGTCGGGCCAATCCGTGCCTGCCCCGGCAGCGGTGCAGCCGCAGTCACATTTCCATGCAAAAAGCCTGCCAGATGTGTGCAAGACCTGACCAGAAAGGTGCAATCGGCCCTTCCCTGTTATTCCGACAATGCTAAGGCTGACGAGCGATGGACGAAAACACGAATTTGAACAGGCCCGGTGCGGCAGAGGTTGCGGCTGCGCCTTTCAGCATGCCTGACGGGGCGCCGATCACCGCCACAGCGGATCTTCCCAATGGCGGGCTTGAAGTGATTTCGATCGCCAAAAGCTACGACAAGCGTGCGGTCCTCACCGATATCTCGCTGAGCGTGGGCAAGGGCGAGGTGCTTGGCCTGCTGGGGCCCAACGGTGCGGGCAAGACCACGTGCTTCTATTCGATCATGGGTCTGGTGAAGCCGGATTCGGGCCGCATCCTGATGGATGGCGAGGATGTGACCAACCTGCCGATGTATCGCCGCGCGATCCTGGGTCTGGGATATTTGCCGCAGGAAACCAGCATCTTTAGAGGGATGACGGTGGAACAGAACATCAATTGCGTGCTCGAACTGGTTGAGCCGGACAAGGACACGCGCGCGGCAGAACTGGAACGCTTGCTGAGCGAATTCGGCCTCACCCGCCTGCGCACGGCCGCGGCGATGGCGCTTTCCGGCGGGGAACGGCGGCGCTGCGAGATCGCGCGCGCGCTTGCAGCCAAGCCCTCCATCATGCTGCTGGATGAACCGTTTGCCGGGATTGATCCGCTTTCGATCAGCGACATTCGCGATCTCGTGGCCGATCTCAAGACGCGCGGCATCGGTGTGCTGATCACCGATCACAACGTGCGCGAGACGCTCGAAATCGTCGACCGCGCCTGCATTATCTATGGCGGGCAGGTGCTGTTCGCAGGATCGCCACAGGCGCTGGTCGCGGACGAGAATGTGAAACGCCTTTACCTTGGAGAGGGCTTTACGCTCTAACGCTGCGTAATGGCCATCGGTCCCCGCCTCGACCTGCGCCAATCGCAATCACTGGTGATGACGCCGCAATTGCAGCAGGCGATCAGACTGCTGGCGGCCTCCAATCTCGAAATCGAGACCTTCATCGGCGAGGCGCTGGAGGCCAACCCCCTGCTCGAAGCGGGCGCGCTTTCGTTTGAGAATGCCCCTGAAGGGGGCGATGATGGTCCCCGCGAGGCCGCCACGAGCGATCAGTTGATGATACAGGGCGCAGGTGAGGCCGATGCTCCGCTGGACCTCGACACTGGCGCGCTCGATATTGATCGCGACACCGGCGATGGTGCCAGCGCGTCGCGCAGCGCCAGCGCCGACAGCGCCGATGACCGGGCAAGTGACCGGCCAAATGACTGGGCCAGCGCGGCCAGTGGCGGCGGTGCGGATGGCGATGCGCCCGATTTTGAAGCGATGCGGGCGGCGGAAATCACGCTGGGCGATCATCTGCTGGGCCAGATCGGCGCGGCGGTTCGGGACCCCCATCAAGGCTTCATCGCGCGCCACCTGATCGGCCTGCTCGATGATGCGGGTTATCTGCCCTCCGACCTGCGCGATGTCGCCTATGATCTGGGCACCACGCTGGCCGCTGCCGAGGCTGCACTGGCTGCGGTCCAGACCCTCGACCCCAGCGGCGTGGGTGCGCGCACCCTGGCCGAGTGTATCGCAATCCAGGCGCGCGAGGCGGATCGTTACGATCCGTGCATGGCGCGCCTGATCGACAATCTCGAACTGGTGGCCAGAGGCGAAGTCGCCCGGCTTAAACGGCTGTGCGATGTCGATGACGAGGATTTTGCCGACATGCTGCGCGAATTGCGCAGCTATAATCCTAAACCCGGTCTCGCCTTTGCTCCTGCCAGCGACAACACGGTGGTGCCCGATATCCTGTTGACCGCGAATGGCGCGGACGGGTGGGACATTGCGCTGAATGAAGACACCCTGCCGCGTCTGGTGGTGAACCGCGATTATTACGTCGAACTGAAAGGCGGCGCGACCAACTCCGAGGCGCAAGGGTGGCTCAAGGAAAAGCTCGCTGATGCGCACTGGTTGATCCGTGCGCTCGACCAGCGGCAAAAGACGATCCTGAAAACCGCCGCCGAAATCGTGAAGCAGCAAGACGGGTTCTTTCGCCGCGGCGTTTCCGAATTACGCCCGCTGACCCTGCGCGAAGTGGCCGAAAAGATCGAAATGCACGAAAGCACCGTCAGCCGGGTGACGAGCAACAAATACCTGCATTGTGACCGGGGCTGCTTTGAACTCAAATATTTCTTCACCAGCGGCGTGGGTTCCAGCGATGGCGAGGGCGCATCGTCCGAGACGATCAAAGCCCGGATCAAGGCGTTGTGTGATGGCGAGGATGCCAAGAAGGTTCTGTCCGACCAGAAACTGGTGGACCTTTTGAAAGCGGAGGGCTTCGACCTTGCCCGGCGCACTGTGGCGAAATATCGCGAGGCCATCGGTATCGGATCAAGCGCGCAGCGGCGACGCGCGAAAAAGATGAGCGGGTTGTAGCGACGCCGCCCAGGCCTCCGCGCAATCCCTTAGGTTTACGCATAATTAACCTTTTCCGTTCAGACCTTGTGTGGTTAATACATGGCAACACGTCTGAACGAGGCGTTACAGACCATCCGGTTTTGCGACTGGGGCAAATAGGGGACCAGTGATGCGAGTGCTGTTGATTGAGGATGAGCCGACAACCGCCAAGGCGATCGAGCTCATGCTCACGACCGAGGGCTTCAACGTCTATTCGACCGATCTTGGCGAAGAAGGCCTCGATCTGGGAAAGCTGTACGATTACGACATTATCCTGCTCGACCTGAACCTGCCCGACATGCACGGTTATGACGTGCTGAAAAAACTGCGCGTTGCCAAGGTGCAGACGCCGGTCCTGATCCTGTCCGGCATTGCCGAAATGGACAGCAAGATCCGCAGTTTTGGCTTTGGCGCGGACGATTACGTGACCAAACCGTTCCACCGCGAAGAGCTGGTTGCGCGCATCCACGCCGTGGTCCGCCGTTCCAAGGGGCACAGCCAGTCGGTCATCCGCACCGGCAAGCTGGCGGTTAACCTCGATGCGAAAACCGTTGAGGTCGACACCGCCCGCGTTCACCTGACGGGCAAGGAATATGCGATGCTGGAACTGCTCTCGCTTCGCAAGGGCACGACGCTGACCAAGGAAATGTTCCTCAACCACCTGTATGGTGGCATGGACGAACCCGAACTGAAGATTATCGACGTTTTCATCTGCAAGCTGCGCAAGAAACTGAGCCATGCCTGCGCTGGTGAAAACTACATCGAAACCGTATGGGGCCGCGGATATGTGCTGCGCGATCCCAACGAGGAAGCCGAAGCGGCGTAATTTGTTTTGCCTCAAGCGCCGGCGGGGCCATCCGGCCCCTTGGCTTTCGCGTTAGCCGCGCGACGGCCGGTCGGCCTTGCGGATCATGAACGATCCGCTGGGATAACATTTGCGCACCGATTCTGTTTGAACACCACCGTCCGGGGCCGCGTCTCGGGCGTTCTGGATTGGCACCGCAAAGTGCTGCGCCGATGCATCCAATTCCGTTTGCTCCACTCCCAATCGGTTGTAATGATTTCGTTGCAACCTTGAAAGTGCAGCGGTGGACGGTTTTCTTGCGGCTCTTGCCGAACTTTTGCCCTTCATCGCCATCGGCTTTGCCGCGCAGCTTGTCGACGGCGCGCTGGGCATGGCGTTTGGGGTGATCACCAACACCCTGCTGGTCGGCGTGGTTGAAATGCCCCCGGCGCTCGCATCGCAGCGGGTGCACGCGGTCGAATGCTTTACCACCGCAGCATCGGGCATCAGCCATCTGGTTCATGGCAATATCGACCGATCCCTGTTCGCGCGGCTGCTGATCCCCGGAGTGATTGGCGGCGTTGCCGGTGCCTATCTGCTCTCCTCCATCGACGCAGGCGCGGCCAAGCCGTTCGTGCTGGGCTATCTTGCGCTGATCGGGGGTGTATCTGCTGGTGCGCGGGCTATTGTCTCCGCCAAAGATCAGGGTCGCGCGCCTTGTTGCCCCGCTTGGTCTGGTGGGCGGTTTTCTTGATGCGGCGGGCGGCGGCGGATGGGGACCGGTGGTCACGTCGAACCTGCTGTTGCAGGGGGCAGAACCGCGCAAGGTAGTCGGCACGGTCAGCGCGGTCGAGTTTTTCCTCACGCTCGCGATTTCGGCGACCTTCATCTTCAAGCTGGGCCTCGCCGATGTGGTTGGGGCGACGCTTGGCCTGCTGATCGGCGGGGTTTTGGCCGCTCCGCTTGGCGCGGTGGCGGTAAAGCATGTTTCGCCCAAGGCGATGCTGATTCTGGTCGGCACCGCGCTGACCGTGACCAGCGCCTATGGCATCGGGACCGCGCTAAACTGAACCGGGCGCACTCATCGCATTCTGGAAATCCAGTCCCGCCGGCTCCTGAAATACCCGCAGCCCGAATTCGGGCACGATGGAGAGCATGTGGTCGAAGATATCGGCCTGAATGCCCTCGTACTCGGTCCACACGGTCGTATCGGTGAAACAGTAAATCTCGATCGGCAGGCCTTGCGGGCCGGGCTCCAGTTGCCGCACCAGCAGGGTGAAATCCCCGTTCACGCGCACGTGCCATTGCAGATAGGCGATGATGTAGGCGCGCAGCGTGCCGATATTGGTCAGCCGCCGCGCATTGACCGGCGCATCCTCGCCCTTCAGTTCCGCCGCATTCCAGCCCTCGATCTCCGCCCGCTTTCGCTCAAGATAGGGTTTGAGGATCTTGAACCGGTCAAGCTCCACCACCTCATCCGCGCTCAGGAACCGGATCGAATTCTGGTCGATCACCAGCGACCGCTTGATCCGCCGCCCCCCGGCCTCTGCCATGCCGCGCCAGTTTCGGAACGGATCGGACACCATGCGGTGCGTCGGGATCGTGGTGATGGTCTTGTCAAAGTTCTGAACCTTCACCGTGTGCAGCGAAATGTCGACCACGTCGCCATCGGCCTCCATGCCGGGCATGGTGATCCAGTCGCCCACGCGCAGCATGTCCTGCGTTGTCAGCTGAACGCTCGCGACAAGGCTCAGGATCGTGTCCTTGAACACCAGCAGCAGCACCGCGGTGATCGCGCCCAGTCCCGACAACAGCAGCAGCGGGCTCTGGTCGATCAGCACCGCAATCATGATGATCGCCGCGCCGCACAGCACGATGAGCTTCACCACCTGCACAAACCCCTTGATCGGGCGGTTCTTCGATCTGGGCAGGCGTTCGTAAAGCTCGTTGGCGTAGGCGAGCGCGCGCACCACCGCCATGGCTATCGACAGCACGATCAGCGCCTGCGCGACGTTGCGCACGACTGTGATCACCTCTTCGGGCAGGTTGGGCACCGCCGCGATCCCGCGCGCAATGATCAACAACGGAATGACCGTGGCGAGCCATGCGGCGGCCTTGTCCGAGGTTTGCGTTCTGGTATCGAGATAGGGTGCAGCCGCGCGCAGGATCACCTTTTTCAGCAGGTAATTGACGGCCAGCGCAGCCACAGCCAGCAGCGCCAGCCCGATCAGCGATTGCACCCACAGCGCCTGCTCGGCGAAGAATTGCGAGAATTGTTCCATCTGCCCGCGCCCTAGCGGGGATGGGGTCGATTGCTCAAGGTGTTTGCACAGCCGCGCCTGCCCAAGGGTGCATCGGTCTGGACAAGTGAGCGTTGCATCGCCAATTGACCCGCCCATGACGGCTTACAAAGAAGGCGACCCCACCACGCTCAGCCGGCTGTATGGCCGCAGCGTCGGAAAACCCCTGCGCGCGCGGCAACAGGCATTGGTGGATGATCTGTTGCCGAAAATCGCGGTGCCCGCCGAAGGGCCTGTCACCGCCAGCACGCTGTTCGCAGTGGATTGCCCGCTGCATTTCGAAATCGGCTTTGGTGGCGGGGAACACCTTGCCTATCGCGCGGACCTGCTGCCCAATCACGGGTTTATCGGGGCCGAGCCGTTTCTCAACGGGGTGGCACAGGCGCTGACGCATATCGAGGAGCAGCACCTGCCCAATGTCCGCCTGTATCACGGCAATGCGCTGGAAGTGCTGGAGCGCGTTCCCGATGGCGCGCTGACAATGGTGTATCTGCTGCACCCCGATCCGTGGCCAAAGAACAAACATGCCAAGCGGCGGATGATGAACGATGGCCCGGTGCGCCTGATTGCGGAAAAGCTGAAACCGGGCGGCGAGTTCCGGTTCGGCACCGATCACGCGGTCTATCTGCGCCACGCGCTGATGGTGATGCAGCGTTTCGGCGATGCCTTCGAATGGATCGTCGAGCGTCCCGCAGACTGGCAAAACCGCCCCAGCGGCTGGTGCAAAACCCGGTACGAGACAAAAGCGCGCGAAGTGTTCGGCCACGAGGTGTGGTATTTCAGGTTCCGGCGGCGGTAGCTGCGTTCAGTTCTGCACTGCACCTTTACACCACGGTTCCCACCAGCCTTCCGATCCCCGCCGTAATCACCATGGCAAGCGCGCCCCAGAATGTGACGCGTGCGGCGCCGCGCCAGATGGACGCACCGCCGGTCCGGGCGCTCAACCCGCCCAGCAGCGCGAGGAAAAGCAGCGATGCAACCGCCACGGTCGGTATCAGGAAAGCCTGAGGTGACACGATCACCAGCGCCAGCGGCAGGGCCGCACCCGCCGTAAAAGTCGCCGCCGAAGTCAGCGCCGCCTGAACGGGGCGCGCAGTTGTGTGTTCGAATATTGCCAGCTCATCGCGGGCATGAGCCGCCAGCGCATCCTTCGCCATCAATTGTTCCGCAACCGTATCAGCAGTTTCAGTGGTAAGCCCGCGCGCCACATAGATACCGGCCAGTTCCGCATGTTCGGCGGCGGGATTTGTGGCCAGTTCATGAGCTTCACGCGCTAGATCGGCCCGCTCGGTATCCAGCTGCGAGCTGACCGAAACATACTCGCCCGCCGCCATCGACATGGCCCCGGCCACCAGTCCTGCGACCCCGGCGACCACGATTTCCTTCGCCCCCGCCGATGCCGCAGCTACGCCGATGATCAGGCTTGCCGTCGAGACAATACCGTCATTGGCTCCCAGCACTGCCGCCCTCAGCCAGCCGATGCGCGACACCAAGTGCATTTCAGGGTGGATGTGGGATCTGCTCATTCAAGCGTCCGTCAGCGATGCGATGACGCGCCTCAGCTTGTCCCGGACGGTTCTTGCAGCTTCCTTGAGGGCAGGATTGTCGATCGCCTGCATGGAGGCAACCGGGTCGACGGCGGCGACCTCTACTGCGGCGTCGCCCGTTTGCTGCACCACCACGTTGCACGGCAGCATCGTTCCAACCTTGTCCTCCAGCTGCAATGCCTCATGCGCCAGTTGCGGATTGCACGCGCCGAGAATTGTATAAGGCCGGAAATCGACACCGATTTTCGATTTCATCGTCGACTGGATATCGATGCGCGTCAGCACGCCGAAACCTTCCGCCTTCAGCGCGGCTTCGGTGCGCTCTATGGCTGTATCGAAAGGAACCTGAAGGGTCGCGGCGATATAATAGGTCATGGCCTTCTCGCTTTGGTTGGTGCCGGGCGTTGTCGTGCGACATCGTTGCCACGATCAGACATAGCACTGTTTGCAGGCCTTCGCCGCAGGCAATGCGTCAAAACTCCGCCAGCACCAGCTTGCCGCGGTGCGGATCGTGCCCTCACCGACCCCCCCGCATCGACCCCCGCATCGACCCCCGCATCGACCACCGCATCGACCACCGCGCCCGCACGGGTGTATCCGATAGCCTTCATGCGATGTTCCTATTGGGGTCTGAATGAGACCATAGGACAAAGATGCCGCTGCTTGCCCCGCCTCTCATCGCAACAGTTCAGGCGGCGCGCAGACATTTGCAGCCGGCGAGTTTTCAGCGCGGGAGCAACTCGTCGCACACGACTCGCAACTCATCGTATGTCTTTATTTCGTAACGGTTTCATTTGGAACGAAAGCTCCACCTAAGCGTAGAGTATGTATAACCTGAACACATTTAAGAGAGTGAATATTATGACTATCGCCACCCTGAAAGACCTTTACATCGATCAGCTGCAGGACATCTACAGCGCGAACAAGCAATCACTGGAAGCGACCAAGAAGTTGCATGAAAAAGCGACCTCGGCTGACTTGAAAAAGGCTTTGAAGTCAGGCGTCGATGGCATCAGTGAGGGCATCGAGAACGTCGGCCTGATCATCAAGGGTCACAACGCCGATCCGACCGGTGAATTCTGCAAGGGCATGGAAGGCCTCGTGAAGGAAGCCAAGGCCCATGCGATCGACGCCGACATTTCCGACAAGGATGTGCTCGATGCCTCGATCATCACACAGTATCAGCGCATGACCCATTACGGCCTTGCCGGATACGGCACTGTTGTCGCCTTCGCCAAGCGTTTGGGCCTGTCGCAGGATGCGAAAACGCTCCAGACCTGCCTCGACAACACCTATGGCGGCGACCGCACAATGACGGACATTGCCACCGGCGAAGTCAACAAGGATGCAATGGCTGCATAACCTTTCAAGAGAGCCGGTTTTACCTGTCAGACGAAAAAAGGGCTCGACCACCACGGTCGAGCCCTTTTTCATGCGCATCCAGTGGACGCAAGAATAGCGCGTCAGGCAACCACGCCTGCGCTCGCCAGCACCGCCAGCGTCAGAACATCAGGCGTCAGCGCGGTCATCGGCGCGATCTGCACCGGCTTTTCCATTCCCATCAGCATCGGTCCAACTGTGGCATTCGCGCCCAGCTCACGCAGCAGCTTGGCCGAAAGGTTGGCCGATTGCAGGCCGGGCATGATCAGCACGTTGGCGGGCGCTGACAGGCGGCTGAAGGGATAGAGCGCCATCACCTTGGGATTGAGCGCGGCATCGGGCGCCATTTCGCCTTCATATTCAAAGCCGGGCTCTTCCCGGTCAAGGATCGCCACCGCATCGCGGATATTGTTGAGCCATTGGCCGGACGGATTGCCAAACGTCGAATAGGACAGGAATGCGACGCGGGGTTCGTGGCCCATGCGGCGCGCGACCACGGCGGTTTCCTTGGCGATATAGACCAGTTCTTCTGCGGTGGGGCGTTCGTTGATCGTGGTGTCGGCGAGAAAGGTCGTGTGGTTCTTGCCAATCATCATGTGAATGCCGAACGGCAGCGCGCCCTTTTTCTTGTCCAGCACCAGGTTTACCTCGCGCGCTGTCTGCGCATAGGTGCGCGTCAGGCCCGAAATCAGCCCGTCGCCATGCCCAAGGGCCACCAGCAGCGCGGCGAACACGTTGCGTTCCTGATTGACCATGCGGCGCACGTCCCGCTCGGTATAGCCGCGCCGTTGCAAGCGTTTGTAGAGGAAATCGACCATTGCGGGCACGTGCTCGCTGTCGGCCGAATTCTGGATTTCGAAACTGCCGGGGTCCGAGACCGAAAGCTGGTGCAGCTTGTCCAGCACTGCCTTGGTCCGGCCGACAAGGATCGGCGTGCCGTATCCGAAATCGCGGAACTGGATCGCGGCGCGCAGCACCACTTCTTCTTCCGCTTCGGCAAAGACCATCCGCTTGGGATTGTTCTTTGCCTCATTGTAAACGCCGGTCAGCACCGAAGTTGTGGGGTTGAGGCGGCTGCGCAGCTTCACGCGATAGGCCTCGAAATCCTCGATCCGCAGTTTGGCGACGCCCGAATCCATCGCCGCCTTGGCAACGGCGGATGACACCACTTCGATCAGGCGCGGGTCGAACGGGGCGGGAATGATGTAATCGGTGCCGAATTTCTGGTTCTTGCCATAGGCGGCCGCCACTTCCTCCGGCACGCGTTCGCGCGCAAGTTCCGCGATGGCTTTTGCCGCGGCGACCTTCATTTCCTCGTTGATCGTGGTCGCCTGCACATCCAGCGCGCCGCGGAAAATGAACGGGAAGCCCAGCACATTGTTGACCTGATTGGGAAAATCGCTCCGCCCGGTGGCGATGATCGCATCGGGGCGCACGGCCTTCGCCTCATCCGGCATGATTTCGGGGACGGGGTTAGCCATCGCGAAGATGATCGGTTTATCGGCCATATCCGTCAGCCATTCAGGCTTCAGCGCGCCAGCCGCCGACAGGCCAAGGAAGATGTCCGCGCCCTTCAGCGCTTCTTCCAGCGAGGTCGCATCGGTGGCGACGGCATGGGCGCTTTTCCACTGGTCCATACCTTCGCGCCCCGGAGTGATCGGGCCGGATCGGTCGCACATGATGACATTGTCGTGGCGCACGCCCATCGCCTTGATCAGTTCGGTGCAGGCAATCGCCGCCGCGCCCGCGCCGTTGACCACGACTTTCACGTCCTTGATCTCGCGCCCTGTAAGGTGGCACGCATTCAGCAGGCCGGCGGCGGTGATGATCGCAGTGCCGTGCTGATCATCATGCATCACCGGAATGTTCATGCGTTCGCGCAGCGCGGCTTCGATGATGAAGCATTCGGGCGCCTTGATATCTTCAAGGTTGATGCCGCCAAAGGTCGGCTCCATCAGGGCGACCGCGTTGATGAACGCTTCGGGATCTTCGGTATCCAGCTCGATATCGATCGAATCGACATCGGCGAACCGTTTGAATAGCACCGCCTTGCCCTCCATCACCGGCTTGGATGCCAGCGCGCCCAGATTGCCAAGGCCAAGGATGGCGGTGCCGTTGGAAATAACCGCGACCAGATTGGCTTTCGCGGTGTAACGGGCGGCAAGCGAGGGGTCTGCGGCGATAGCTTCCACCGGGGCGGCAACACCGGGCGAGTAGGCAAGGCTGAGATCGCGCTGCGATGTCATCGGCTTGGTCGCGACGATCT
>JBBRVR010000013.1:0-49022 GCA_038246695.1 Sphingomonadales bacterium | reverse complement strand
CAAGGCAATGACACCGCCAATATCGAAGCGGTCGCCAATGGCGAATGTGGGATCAGCGTGGTCAACACCTATTACCTCGCGCGGTATGCCGAAGGGGACAAGACGGGCATCCTGGACAAGGTCGGCGTGATCTTCCCCGATCAGGATGGCGTGGGCACACACGTCAACATCAGCGGCGCGGGCGTCACCCGATACGCGCCCAACCGCGCCAATGCGATCAAGTTTCTGGAATATCTGACCGAGGAAAGCGCGCAAGGATACTTCGCGAATGGCAATCACGAATACCCTGCGGTCAAGGGTGTCGCCACAACCTCGGCAGTTGAGGCATTGGGCGAATTCAAGGCGGACACCTTGAATGCCGCCACCATCGGTGCAAACCAGACCAAAGCGGTTGCGATCTTCGATGCGGCGGGGTGGAACTGAGGCGCGAGTGCGCCGTTTGCGGTCGCAGCGTTAGGCCAGATCAAGTCGCGCTTTTAACCCGAAACGCGAAACTACCTTGATGCAGCCTCGCGAAACGTCCATTTGCGCCCTCAACCCGCGCCATCGCTGCATCGTGCAGCGGGCAGCGCAGCCCGAACAACAATTGCCGAGGTTCCACCGTGAACAAGCCCATCACCGATCGCGAACTGTTTCAGGAAAGCGGCGCGCTGACCGTCGAGACGATCACGCATGTTCACCAGTGGAACGAGGAATTGTTTAGCCTCAAGATGACGCGCCCGGCGTCTTTCCGCTTCCGTTCGGGTGAATTCGTGATGATCGGCCTGCCCCAGGAAAACGGCAAGCCGTTGCTGCGCGCCTATTCGATGGCCAGCCCCAGCTATGCCGAGGAGATCGAATTCCTATCGATCATCGTGCAGGAAGGGCCGCTGACATCGCGGCTGCAGCATATCCAGCCCGGCGACCCGGTGTATCTGGGCAAAAAGCCGACCGGCACGCTCGTCACCGATGCGCTGTTGCCGGGCAAGCGGCTGTTCATGTTGTCGACCGGCACCGGGCTGGCTCCGTTCATGAGCCTTATCCGCGACCCGGAAGTCTATGCCATGTATGACGAATTGATCGTGGTGCATTCGGTGCGCCGTGTCTGCGATCTGGCCTATCGCGACCTGCTCGAAAGCAAGCTGGAAGGCGACCCGCTGCTGGAGGACGAGGACCGCGCACGCATGATCTATGTCCCCACTGTGACACGCGAAAGTTTCCGCACTCAGGGCCGCATTCAGACGCTGATCGAGGATGGCCGCCTGTTCGAACAGAGCAAGGGCCCGCAGAAATTCGTTCCCGAGGAAGACCGCGTGATGCTGTGCGGCAGTATGTCCATGATCAAGGACCACGCCGCCGATCTTGAAGCGCGCGGTTTTGAGGAAGGCGCCAACAACAAACCCGGCCAGTTCGTAATCGAACGCGCGTTTGTGGGGTGACCTTTTTTTGCTAGGTCCGCCACTGGCAAATTCGTCTGCAGGATCGAATGTCTGAGATTGGGTGGTTAGCCGACAATCTTTCTTCGTCGAGTGCGGAACAGAATATAGCCCGCGATTGGAAAGTTTAAAGCAACAGCCGAAACCACGCCGGGAGCATATCCGCCAAGCAAGAACGCTGCGGGAATATGAGGCACCAACACATTCAAAAGCATGACCCAGGCCAACCCTTTGAGCAGTATTAGAGCAAAGACCGCATCGCGATGGAGTGTCGTCCAACCCATCGCAAAAATGGCTGCCAGTGAAACCAACAGCAATGCGACGTGAAACAATGCAACCGGTGGTGCCACAAAGGCATTGAAAAAGAGGCGCTGAATGAGCGCCTGCGATTGATCGCGATATATCGCGTAAGTCAAAGCTTCCTCAACGTTGTGCAATATGAAGGCAGATAACAGCACGGCGGGCATCCATCGACTGACCTTCATTGCGGAAACTTGGTTCATTCGCTTTCATTTCCTCGAGTCAATCGCTGAAGAGGTATGTCTGCTTTAGATTGAGTCGTGACTGTCGCGCAATGTCCGCAACGCGGTCGATAGCGGACCGTCAGCAATTCGCACCCCTTACCCGACACTTTAACCTTTCCCGCTTGACCCGCAGCCTTGCGCCCGCTTCATTCGGTTCCAGAACAAAACGTATTTCTGGCAAGAGGGATCATCCATGCTGAATACCGCCCATCGCACCGCCTATAACGAGGATCACGAGGCGTTTCGCGATACCGTGCGCAAGGTGCTGGCCGAACACATGGTGCCCTATCTCGACACGCATGAGGAGGAGGGCATCGTCCCGCGCACCGCGTGGAAGGCGCTGGGTGAGGCGGGGATGCTGTGCCCCACCGTGGCAGAGGAGCACGGCGGTCTGGGCCTCGATTTCGGGTTCAATTGCGTGCTGGCAGAAGAACTGGCCTATATCGGCACGTCCGCCGGTTTCACGCTGCAAAACGATATCACCGTCAATTATTTCGAGCGGCTGGGAAGTCCTGAACAAAAGGCGAAATACCTGCCCGGCATGATCTCCGGCGATGTCATCACCGCGATAGCCATGACCGAACCGGGCGCAGGGTCCGATCTTCAGGGCGTGCGCACCACGGCCGTTGCCGATGGCAATCATCTCGTCATCAATGGGTCCAAAACCTACATCACCAACGGTCAGAATGCCGACGTGGTGATCGTGGTGGCAAAGACCGATCCGGCGGCAGGGGCCAAGGGCACATCGCTGATCCTGGTCGATGCCGACACGCCCGGATTTGAAAAAGGCCGCAATCTCGACAAGATCGGTCAGCATTCCGCCGATACGTCCGAGCTGTTCTTTCAGGATGTGCGCGTGCCCAAGACCAATATTCTGGGCGGCGAGAACCGGGGCTTCGTGCACCTGATGGAAGAATTGCCGCAGGAACGCCTGAGCATCGCCGTGTCAGCGCAGGGCGGGGCGCAGCGCGCGTTTGACGAGGCGGTCAAGTTTACCAAGGATCGCAAGGCATTTGGCAAGACCGTGTTCGAGTTCCAGAACACCAAGTTCACGCTCGCGGACCTGCAGGCGAAATTGCAGGTCGGCTGGGCGCATCTCGACTGGGCGATTGCCCGCCACCTGCGCGGCGAGCTGACCACCAGCGAGGCCAGCGCGGCCAAACTGTGGCACACCGAAATGCAGTGGGAGATGGTGGACGCATCGCTGCAATTGCACGGCGGCGCGGGCTATATGAACGAATACGCCATCGCGAGGCTGTGGCGCGACGCGCGCGTGCAACGCATATATGGCGGCACGTCGGAGATCATGAAGGAAGTGATCAGCCGGTCTATTTGAGGGAGTTTTGGATATGACTGACCCCCTCGATTTTTCCGGCAAGACCGTCCTCGTCATCGGCGGGTCGAGCGGGATCGGCAACGGCATCGCGCGAGGGTTCGCGGAGCGTGGAGCTCAGGTGACCGTCACCGGAACGCGGCCAGACGAGGGCGATTATCTGGAGGCGGAGGACAGCGACTTTACCGGCCTCTCCTACGCCAGACTGGACGTGACCGACCGCGAGGCGGCGGGCGCGCTGGCAGCACAGATCGGCCCGGTCGATGTGCTCGTGCTCTCGCAGGGCATCGTGCGCTATGGCCGCGCAGAATTCGAGCGCGAAGGCTGGGACGCGGTGATCGACGTGAACCTCAATTCGGTGATGGATGTGGCGCGCGCATTCCATGCCGGGCTGGCGCAGCGGAGCGGGGCGATGATTATCGTTTCATCTGTGGCGGCGTTTCAGGCGGCGATGGGCAACCCCGCCTATGCCGCATCGAAAGCGGGCGCGGCGAGCGTGGTTAAGAGTTTGGGCGAGGCATGGGCGAGGGATCATGTCCGCGTGAACGGCATCGCACCCGGCCTTGTCCCGACCAAGATGACCACCGCCATGACCGATAATCCTGATCGGCTGGCGGGCGCGCTTGCCTCCATCCCCCTGCGCCGGATGGGCACGCCCGAAGACATGGCGGGCGCCGCCCTGTTCCTCGCCTCGCCGCTGGCTAGCTACATCACGGGGCAGACGCTGGTGGTGGATGGCGGGCTGACGCTGTCTTGAAGTAAGGGGCAGGTTAGGGAGCATCCTCCCCTCCCTTTCAGGCGAGGGGATCGAGGGGTGGATCTTTCCTACAGGTCCATTTTTGTGCCACGCAGTGATCGGTTTTAAGGGTGTCGAAGGCGCGTTTCAATTTGCACAAGTGTCAATTTTGCCAATCGCATTTATACGGCAGCGAGATCAGCGACTTATTCCCGACTTGGACCGGCTGACAGGCTGTCAATTGTGTCAACTTCGTTGGAAATAATCTGACGTGCTGGCGCATATTCAGGAGTTCGATATGAAATTTACCCGCCTCGGCCCGTCCGGCCTTTCCGTATCGCGCCTGTGCCTTGGCTGCATGTCTTATGGCGACACCACGAAAGGCTGGCACGGCGACTGGTTGCTGGGCGAGGAGGCAAGCCGCCCGTTCTTCCGCGCCGCGCTGGAGGCGGGGATCAACTTCTTCGATACGGCGAACGGGTATTCGGGCGGCACTTCAGAAGAGATCACGGGCAAGCTGCTGCGCGAAATGGCGCATCGCGATGAAATTGTTGTCGCGACCAAGGCGTTCATACCGTGGCGCAATGCGCCCAACACCGGCGGCCTTTCGCGCAAGAGCCTGATGCAGGCAATCGATGACAGTCTGGCGCGGCTGGGGATGGAATATGTCGACCTGTTTCAGATTCACCGCTGGGATGATGCGACGCCGATCGAGGAAACGATGGAGGCGCTGCACGACATCGTGAAGGCGGGCAAGGCGCGGTATATCGGCGCGTCTTCCATGTTTGCGTGGCAATTCGCCCGCGCGCAGGAGACGGCCCGCGCCAACGGCTGGACGCGATTTATTGCAATGCAGAACCAGTTGAATCTGCTCTATCGCGAGGAGGAGCGCGAAATGCTGCCCCTGTGCGGAGCGGAGGGTGTGGGTGTGATCCCGTGGAGCCCGCTGGCGCGTGGGAGGCTCGCCCGGCCACTGGGCGAAGCGACGGTGCGCAGCGAAACCGATGGCGTGGGCAAGGCGCTGTACAAGGCGGGCGATGAGGCAGACGATGCGATCATCACCGCGCTGGAGGGTGTGGCAAAGGCGCGCGGCGTGCCGATGGCGACCGTCGCGCTGGCGTGGCATTTCACCAAGGCGGAGGTAGCCGCTCCGATTATCGGCGCCACCAAACCGCATCATCTGAGCGATGCCGTGGCCGCGCTGGACATCACGCTGACGGTGGAGGAAATCGCCTCACTGGAGGCACCCTATCGGCCCAAGTTTCCCACCGGAATGGGTATGGCTATGCCGGGAATGGATCAGGTAACGCTGCGCGCCTCCTGAACAGCAAAACGCCGCGCCTTGCCGCTTACAGCAGGGCGCGGCGCGAATGCCTCAGACGATCGAACGGCTTGGTTCAGAACTCAGCCGACACTCCGATGGAGAACGCGGTTCCGACCTGAAACGTGTTGATTTCCACACGGTTACCCTGAAACTCCTGGAACTCGAGATTGTCGCGGCCAAAAATGTTGCGGACCTCAAAGCTCAGTTCCAACGGGGTGCCGAGTCCCGAGATGTCCGTGCGCGCGACGAAATCGACGGTCAGCCCGGGGTCTTCCACCACATCGGGCAGTGGGCCACCGCGCAGGGTCACCCGCTCGCTCGCATAGTTGAACAGGAAGGTCATCTGCTGCGTCTTTTCGGTGTCCTCAAGCCCTATCGAGATATTCGCGATGTGATCCGACTGGCCCACCAGCGGCGCACCATCGTCGAACAGGTTGAACGCATTCTGAGTGGGATTGCCGGGGATCGGGGCAATGTCGCCCTGCTTCACCGAAATGCTGGACTGGGTGTAGGTGTAGTTTGCCAGCAGCAGGATCTGTTTGGTTTCGAAGAAAGATCCGCCCAGATTATACAGATCGATGCCATAGGCGGCATCGATCTCGACCCCATAAAGCTCCGCTGCCGGAGCGTTGGCAAAGCTGGTGAGGATCTGGCCCGATGCGTTGACGAGGAAGTTCTCGATTGGATTGTCGAGCTCCTTGTAAAACCCGGCAATGCTGATCTTGTCAGGACCACCGAGGTAATATTCCGCCCGTGCTTCAAGGTTGATGAGTTCGCTGTCCTGCAGGAACGGGTTGCCGCGGAACCGCCGGTTGCTTTCAGGATCGAAATAAGTCTGTTCCACCAGTTCGCGGAATTGCGGACGGGCGATGGTCTGAGATGCGGATATGCGCAGTTGCAGATCTTCGATCGGCGACCAGGTAATGGTGGCAGCGGGCAGGAAATAGTCGTTCGCGATATTGGTCGGGGTGGCCCCGGCTATCGGCGTGTTGAACACCGACTGGTCAAGCTGGACGAGCTGCGTTGCGTCCTCGTAGCGCACGCCCGCCTCAATCGTCAGCTTGTCGCTGGGCAGCCACCGTACGAGGCCATAGCCCGCCTGGGTTTCCAGCGCTGCATCGAACACCGGAAACGGCGTCGCCTCGGTCAGGGAGACGTTGAACCCGGCAAGGGTCGCACCGTTGATGATGTCTCCCGGACGGCGCAGACCCAGCGCCACAGCAACGACCTCGTTAAGCGCTGCAAGGTCCGGATTGGTGGTGTCGGGCGTTATGAACGGGCGAAATTCGCGGCTGGAAGAACGGCGGTCTGTGTCCGAATAGGCATAGCCGATGGTGGCGGAGAACGTGTCCGTCAGTTCGTACGACAGGTCGACCCCGCCAAACCACATCTCTTCGGTCAGATCATCGAATGCCGCGGTGCTGATCCCGGCATCCGAAAGCTGGTTGAAATACGCCACAAACAGGTCGCCAAACTGGCTGCTGGGAATGTTCGTGCGAGTGTAGCTGAAGGTGGTGTTGAACGGCGCTTCACGATCAGTGCGAGCATAGCCGCCACGCAAATCGATATCGAGTCGGTCGAAATCAAACTCCGCCACCAATTGGCTGTCGATCAGCTGGCGTTCGAACCAGGCGGTCTGCTGGTTGATGAAGTCGAAGCCGGTGATGCCGGGAAAGATATCAAACGCTTCTTCGAGGCGCGCCGTTTTCAACGTGTCGCGAATGTACAGATTGGTCCAGCGCACAGTGTGCGGGCCGACATCGAGACCCACGCCGACAAGGCCGTTTACCAGTACATTGTTGTCAGTGATGAAGGTTTCGGATTGTCCGAAAATCTCGGACAGGTCGCTGCTGCCCTGCTGGCTGAGGACCGAGCGGTTGCGCCAGTTGTTCTTGATGCCGGCGGTGGCGATCAGGCCTAGATAGGTGTCTCCACCAAGGTCGAACGACAGACCGCCTGTGATGTTGGCGGAAAAGTTGGCCGGCAGCGAATCGTTGCGTTGCAGCGTCACAAGGTTGGTCGGAAACAGCTGTCCCGCGATCCCTTCAGCGGTTGCAACGTCAATGGTGCCAACCCGTTCGCCGCTGGCCAGAAAGGCTTGCAGATTGGACGGAATATCGCGGTTGCCGTTGTCGAAGCCGAAAGTGTCATATTCCGACCCGAAATAGGTCAGGCCGTTTTCGAATGTGGTTTCGGTATCGCCGCTACCGCTGATGCTGATCTTGAGGAAGTCCTCGACCGGCACAGCCTTGGTCGTGAGGTTGATAACGCCGCCGCCGAACTCGCCCGAATAGTTCGCTGAATAGGTTTTCTGGACGAGCGAGGATGCGACCACGCTGGTGGGGAAAATGTCGAGCGGCACAACGCGGCTCAGCGGTTCGGGGCTGGGCAGGGGCAGGCCATTGAGCAGGGCGAGCGAATACCGGTCACCCAGACCGCGCACGAATACGCGGCCCGCTCCGACCAAGGAAAGCCCGCTTACCCGGCCGAGCGCTCCGGCTATGTTGCTTTCGCCTGTGCGGGCGATGTCCGCTTCGGTAAGGACGTTCAGAACCTGCGTCGAATTGCGTTCGGGATTGCGGTCGCGCCGTCCGGTGACGATGATCCCGCCACCCGGAACCGAGACGTCGGGTTCCTGAAATTCGTCGTCTTCCTGAACGCTGCCGACTTCCTGTGCCAGCGGATCTTCGTCCGCTTCGGCAGGACTTGGATCGTCCGTCGATTGCGCATGGAGAACCGCCGGAAAGGTGAGCGACGTGGTAAGAAGCAGCAGCCCTGCAAGGCGCGCGCCGGTCGACATAGTGCGTGACCCCCTAAAAATCAGGCTCATATTCAGGCCCTTGAACTTGGTGAGCCGCAAGCGGGCTCAGATGCTTAAAAAAGGAAACGGGGACGCATGCGAAAAGCAGCGCCCCCATTTTCTTTGGGCGCTGTTAGCGCGGGAGCGAGGTGCAGGCGCCGTTGGCGCTGTTGAAGTTCGCGATCGACGAGTTGCAGGTCCAGTCGCCAAAATTGGTGGCGAGCGTGGTGTTCACCGCGCCGACGAAGCCGGTGTCGGTGAAGAAGCTCGACCGGGCGGTAAGCCCCGAACCGGTAAAGGCGGTTGCACCGCTTTCGGTCGCACCGTTGACGAATACGTTGGTCAGCGTGATCGTCGCTGCAAGGTTGCTGTTCGCATCGAACTTACTACGCAAATCGGTGTTGCTCGCCGCATTGTTGGCCGCGCCGCGCACCGGATTGGTCGCATTGCAATCACCGATGATCGAGTTGAAGCCGATGATCGCATCCTGCGTCGGCTGCTCGTCGATACGGAAGCACAGGCCTGCGCCAGCGGCGTCCGCATCCAGAACCCCGTTGGTCAGGCCCAGTGCCGCACCGCCGCGTGCGCGGATGATCTGCGAGGAAGCCGACGAACGCTGCACGAAGGTGAAGTTGTTCACCTGGAAAACGGTCTGAGGCAGGGCGTTGCCTGGCGTGCCAGCGGCAAGATCGTTTGGCGAATCGAGTTCGATCAGGCTGTCACCGGTGTTGGTACGCTGTGCGACGACCACATTCTGCACGTTTACCCGCGCGCCGCTGTCGACGTCTAGCGAGTCGTCCGACGCGCCGATCACAGCGATATTGCGGGCGTTGAACTGACCACCGAAGAATTCGAGGCCATCATCTGAGCTGTTGAACGAAAACACGTTGTTGATGGTAGTGCCCGAACCGATGCCGCCAGTGGTGAGCGACTGAAGCTCGTTTGCTTGCTGCAGCTCGAAGCCAGAGAAGCGGATCTGGTTGAATGTGAACGAGCCTGAGCTGTCGGCATCGTTCGTGCCGCCGAACGGCGTTGCAACCACGGTGCCTTCGAGCTGCTGCTCGCACTGCGCGTTCTGTGTGAACCCCGCGGTGGTGTTGAACACGTTATCGGCGCAATCCGAAACGCGAGCGCGGCCCAGAAGAACCACTCCGCCCCACTGCGCCTGGCTGGTGTCGCTGGAAACGCCGATCACGTTGTCGCGGCTGGTCCAGATGATCGGATTGGTTGCAGTGCCGTTGGCGGTGATCCGGTTGCCGCGGTTCACCACGAAGAAGGCTTCGGCCTGCCCATACAGGATGGAACCCGGCTCGATCGTCAGGTTGACGCCGGTGCTGGTGCTGGCAAAGCCGGCGTCGGTGCCGACGTTCACGCGGTTACGGATTTCATACACCAGACCCTGCACGAATGGCAGCGTATCGCTGACGGTAAAGGTCGTCGGCAATGCGCATACACGATAGGTGCCAGTCGGGCCGGTAATCGTGCCGGCATCGGTGAGACCGCCGGGCGTAGAAATGGTGGGGCAACCACCGGCCGGGGTAATCAGCGCCTGAGTAGGCGTCGGGGTCGGCGTGGGTGTGGGCGTCGGAGCCGGATTGTTGATGATGATGTCGCCGGATGTGCCGGGCGAGACGATTTCGTCCGCGCCGCAGCCAGCCAAAGCAACCAGGCTGCAGCCCAGAACGAGAGTGCGTTGAATTTTTTTCACAGCGAGCGGTCCCCTAAAACCGAGAATCAGAAAAGCGCGATGATTTGCGCGCTAAAGAATCGCTAGGGGCGGCGCGTGACAGAATTTGTTCACCGTTACAGCAATGTTGCAATTCGCGAATTATGACTCAACGGTGACAGTTGCGGCTTAGGGCACTCGGCATCGCTGGCACCCAAGCTTGAAATATTACGAAAATAAAACACATACATATCAGCAGTCTAGCACGACACTAAATGACAATCTCATGACAATGTTTCAGATATGTTGCAATTTGCCGAAACTGAGCGCACAAGGGTCTTCGACAGCAAACGGAGAGAAAAGATGTTCACAGCCACAGCAATCGTCGCCGCGATGCTCATGACCGGTGCCGAAGCGCCGCCGGCAGAACGCACCGCGCAGCCTACTCAGGAAACTGCGCTTTCATCGGACAGCCTCGCCAGCGGCAATGCCGCGACCGCAATCACGTCGCTGGAGCGCAGCGTCGAGGCGGAACCCAATGATCCTGCGCTGCTGATCAATCTCGGGATCGCTTATGCGCACTCTGGCAAGGCCGACAGTGCGCGCGATATGTTTGAACGAGCTCTGGTCAGTTCCGAGCCGATTGAGCTGGAAACCGCCGACGGGACAGCAACCGATTCGCGGCGTGTAGCGCGGCGGGCAATGCGCATGCTTGAACGCGGCGAATTCACCCCTGCCTTTTCGCGCCGCGACTGATCGCACAATCAGATTTTTGGGCAGATTTTTGGGGCGGCGTCTCGCACGCACTCCAAACCAGAATTGCAAACTCCGACGGGCACAGCGTAGACATCGCTGTGCCCGTCGCTCGTTGGCCTTCGCAATCGGTCCGGCAATTCGCGTACTTTGGTAAATGGAGCAATAGCGCCGGTGAGTGGCCCTTAAATGGGCCGTCATTGTAATATACAGTCACCGGACTGTCACCGCTACGTCATTTAGATTAGACATGGCGGACGCTTCGGAGGGTTCGGTATGATTCTCGGGCGCGCGAACAGCGCTTGTATTGCAGCGATAATCGTCGTGGGGGTTTCAACCCTCGCGACAGCGGCGCGTGCAGATGTCATGGAAATAGACAGCGACGGCGCGCGCTGGGTTGCAGGCGCTCTAGTCGCGGCGCCGATTGACGGCGTGCAGTCTGATGTAACCTTCAACGATTTCGGCGCGCCCGATTTCGGCACGCCGGTTGGCATAATCGCCGATGTCGCAGCCAACGCCGCCGGTGTGCCTTCGCAATACGCCTCGAAGGTCCAGGAGCTGAGCCATCGTTTTGACCTCAGCCCGAGCCTGCTCGAAGCGCTCGTCTGGCAGGAAAGCCGCTGGCGGTCGAACGCAGTCAGCCACGCGGGGGCGAGAGGTCTGGCGCAATTGATGCCCGGAACGGCGCGCTATCTTGGCGTCAATCCCGATGATCCGATGCAGAACCTCGAAGGCGGTGCGCGATACCTGCGTGAGCAACTGGACCGGTTCGATGGCGACCTTGAAAAGGCGCTGGCCGCCTACAACGCTGGACCAGGCCGGGTTATCAGCGCGGGCGGCGTTCCCAATATTCGCGAGACACGCCATTATGTTGCGTCCATCATGGGTCGCCTCGCCAACCGCTCCCGCCCGGAAGCCTCGCAATAGCAAGGCAGGCCGGGCATGCCATTTGCTCTCAGGAAATATGGATACACAGATGATATCGTTGCCTCGCCTGCATTCCCGCATCTTTGCGATGTTCAGTCTGCTTTTTATTCACAACGCCGCGCTGGCCGAGCAGACTGCCGGCGATGCAGGTGGTGGGCCAATTGTCGATGCGCTGAACTGGATGCAGGGCATCCTGCTTGGCCCTGTCGCCACCAGCCTTGCGGTGATGGCGGTGGCGGGCGTTGGCTTCATGATGCTGACGGGCCGCATGAACTGGCGTTATGGCGGCACCGTGATCGTGGGCGTGTTCATCATCTTTGGCGCGCCACGCCTTGTCAGCAGCATAAGCGCGTTCTGATCCCATGAGCGATCTTGTCCGCCATCCGATCTATCGCACACTGACCCGCCCACAGATGTTTCTGGGCGTGACGATGAATTTCTTCATCATCAACATGACGGTATCGACGATCGCTTTCCTTGTTCTTGACAGTTTCTGGTTCATTCCGGTGCCGATCATCATGCACGCAATCGGCTATTTTGCATCCATGCGCGAACCGCGTATCTTCGACCTGTGGATCACCAAGGTATCGAAGTGCCCGCGCGTGCCCAATTTCAAGCGCTGGGGCTGCAACAGCTACGCACCCTGACGCAATCGGTTTTTAGGCTCACTGAAGGAGGGCCTGTTATGGTGAAATGGATCGGACCCGCCAGCTGGAGCGCGAGAGAGGCGCTGGTTGGCGATCGTTTGCCGTATGCGCGGCTGATCGATGACAGCACGGTGCTGCTGCGCGATGGATCAGTGATGAGCGCGCTTCAGGTGCCCGGCCTGCTGTTTGAAACCGAGGATTCCGATGCTCTCAACGCGCACGCCGCCACGCGCGAGGTGATGCTGCGATCGACGCTGGACGCTCGGTTCGTGATGTATCACCACGTCATCCGGCGCCGGGTGGAAGTGGAGCTGGATGCACAATTTCCCGATCCGCTGTCGCGCCATATCGACGGGCGCTGGAAAGAACGGCTGGCGGGCGGATCGCTGTTCATCAACGATCAGTTCGTGACCCTCATACGCCGCCCGGCGCGGGGCAAGGCCGGACTGCCCGAGAAGGTTTCGCGGTTCTTCTCACGGCGCGGGCAGGAAGAACTCGAAGCTGATCCCAAGGACATCCGCAGCCTTAGGGCCGCGATCACCGGTTTGACGACAACGCTTTCCGCCTATGGCGCATCGGTGCTGGGCGATTATGCTGCGTCCGGTTCCAAAGGCGGCACGAATTCGGAAATGCTGGAGCTGCTCTCTGCGCTCTTCAACGGCGAGATGCGCCCTGTTCGCCGGCCTTCACCTGAAACCGATATCGGTCACATGCTCCCCTATCGCCGCGCAAGTTTCGGGCTGGACGCAATGGAGCTGCGCGGGTCTGGCGAGCCTGATTTCGCTGCGGTTCTGGGGCTGAAGGATTACCCCGAGGCGACTTCGCCCGGCCTGCTCGACGGGCTGCTGCGCCTGCCGTATGAGATGGTCGTCACTGAAAGTTACGCCCCGAACGAGCGCACCACTGCGCGTGAGCGGATTGATCTGGCGCTGCGCCGGTCGCGCTCGGTCGATGAGGAAGCCGCTGCAGAGCGCGCCGATATGATGGCCGCGCGCGATGCGCTGGGGAATGGCGGCGTGGGCTTTGGCGATCATCACCTGACCGTGCTGGTGCGCGAACGCTCGCTTGATCGGCTGGACGATGCGACTGCGGCCTGCGCAGCGGCGCTGGCGGATACCGGCGCAATCGCGGTGCGGGAGGACACCAACCTCGAGCCCTCGTTCTGGGGCCAGTTCCCCGGAAACGAGAGCTACATCGTGCGCCGCGCGCTGATCTCCAGCGCTAATATGGCCGGGTTTGGCAGCTTCCATGGCTTTGCGCTGGGGCAGGCGAGCGGCAATCACTGGGGCGATGCGGTCACCCTGCTGGAAACGACAAGCGCGACCCCGTTCTTCTTCAATTTTCACCACGGCGACCTTGGGAATTTTTCGGTCATCGGGCCAAGCGGTTCGGGCAAGACCGTGGTGATGAACTTCCTTGCAGCGCAAGCGCAGAAGTTCAAACCGCGCACCATCCTGTTCGACAAGGATCGCGGGGCGGAGCTGTTCATTCGCGGCATCGGCGGGCGTTACGATCGCATCAGTCCGGGTGAGCCGACGGGATTCAATCCCCTTTCACTGCCCGATACCCCTGCAAATCGCGCTTTCCTGCGCGACTGGCTGGCGGTGCTGCTGAAGGCGGACGGGCCGGAGGAATTTGCACTGATCAGCGCGGCGGTGGATGCCGCCTATGCCAACGATCCTTCGCTGCGCCGCCTGCGCCATTTCAAGGAACTGCTGGCAGGCGCGAAACGACCCGAAACCGGCGATCTGGCGGATCGGCTGGGCGCGTGGATCGGCAGCACAAGCGGGGATGGCGGCGAGAATGCCTGGCTGTTCGATAACGAGCGCGACATGCTCGATCTGGAATCGCGCGTGTTGGGCTTTGACATGACGCAGCTGCTCGACAATCCGCGTCTGCGAACGCCAACAATGATGTATCTGTTCCACCGCATCGATGAACGGCTGGACGGGCAGCCGACGATGATCCTGATCGATGAGGGTTGGAAGGCGCTGGATGATGAGGTGTTCGCTGCGCGCATCCGCGATTGGCTCAAGACGCTGCGAAAACGCAATGCGCTGGTCGGATTCGCAACGCAATCGGCGCGCGATGCCCTCGAAAGCCGCATTTCGACCGCGCTGGTCGAACAGACCGCAACGATGGTGTTCATGCCCAACAGCCGCGCGCGGCCAGAAGATTATTGCGACGGTTTCGGCCTGACCGAACACGAACTGGCGCTGATCCGCACGCTGCCTGCGCACTCGCGCTGCTTCCTGGTGCGGCAGCCAGATGCCAGCGTCGTCGTGCGGCTGGACCTGTCGGGCGCGCCCGAAGTGCTGACCGTGCTTTCCGGCCGGGAGGCTGCCGTGCGGCGGCTTGACCTGGTGCGCGAGGCGGTGGGCGATGAGCCGGCGGCATGGTACCCTGTGCTCACCGGGCACAATTGGCCAGAGCCTGTGGGGCCGGATGACGGCGAAAGCGATATGGGTGATAGCGCACCGCGTGTCTGGCAGGCCGCGGAATGAGCACAACCTGCGATCTTGCTGCACAGGATGTCGGATCGGGCGTATCGGCCGCGCTGACGGCGGTCGATTGCGTCGCCTCTCAGGTCAGCGAACAGGCTTTCGGGCGGCTGTTCGGGGCCGAAGGCCAGATGGCGGTGGTCCTGACCATCCTGTTGACGATGTACATCGCTTTCCTCGGCATCAGCCTGATGCTGGGCCGGTCAAACCTGTCGATCCGTGCGTTGGTGCCGCGCATCATGACACTGGGGCTGGTGCTGACCTTCGCGACCAGTTTCGCCGCATTTTCGACCGTCTTTTACAACATCTTCGTGCTTGGCCCCGATTGGCTGGCAGGCGTGCTTACCGACAGCGAAGGATCGGCCACCGCGACATTTGCGACCAAGCTCGACATCGTGTTTCTCGCGGTGCAGCAGGCGAGCAACGGGCAGACCGATATCAGTGCGTTTTCGCCGCCGGGCATGATGTGGATGGGCGCCATGCTGCTGCTGCTGGGCACGGTCGGCCTGCTGGTGACGGCGCGCATCGGCCTTGCGCTGCTGCTGGCAGTGGGTCCGATCTTTGTCGTGCTGGCGCTGTTCAATGGCACGCGCGGGCTGTTCGTGGGCTGGCTCAAGGGGATGGTGATGCTCGCGCTCGCTCCGTTGTTTGCCGTGGTCGGCGGGTCGATCATGCTCGAAATGGCGGTGCCGATCCTGGCCAAGCTGGTGCAGGTTCCCGGAACGATCAACCAGCAGGCGGCGATGGGTTTCTTCGTCGTCGGCTTTGTCCATTGCATGTTGATGCTGATGGCGTTGATCGTATCGAGCGTGATGGTTTCCAAATGGCAGGCGTTTGGCCTTGCAGGCGACGTGTCGGACGCCGACCGCAGCGCCGCAATCATGCGCGCTCCGGCTGCGGTGCAGCCAGCGTCTGTCGCCTCGCGAACCGCGCAAATTGCGCCCACCGCCGCCGCTACCGCAGCCGCAACGCAGCGTCGCGCTTATAACGCGGCTCCGGCCGCGTTCGCCGCCAACGACACCGGCCCGGCAGGTGCGACCACGCGCGAAACGCGAGTCTACAACACCGCTTCAGGTGGCGGTCAGGTGAGCCCGCTTAACCCTGCAACATCGCGTACACGCGGGATCGGCAACCGGTTCCGCGCCCCATCTTCGGCGGCAAGCCCGCCTGCCGTCAACGCGGCACCCAAATCGGAGACACCGCAATGACCCGCGCAGCCAGATCGCTGCCCCTGCTGTTTGCCCCCTTGTTTGCTGGCGCGCTGGTTCTGCCCGGACACCTCGCGGCGCAGCCGGTGGCCGACGGGCCGACCGACAGCCGCATCATCACCCGCATCTTTGATGAAGGCGCCGTCGTCACCATTCGCGGCAAGGTAAAGGTACAAACAACGATCAAGTTTGCCGAAGATGAGCAGATCGAAAACGTCGCCATCGGTGACAGCGGGGCATGGCAGGTACAGCCGAACAAGGCGCAGTCCATCCTGTTTGTGAAGCCGCTCGCGCCCAGCGCCGCGACCAATCTGACCGTGGTGACGAACCGGCGGACATACCTGTTCGACCTCGTCGCATCGCCGCGCAACGCGCCGCTGTATGTGATGCAGTTCCGCTATCCCCAGCTTGAGAAGGCGAAGGAAGAAGCGCGCCTCGCCGCGATCGAGGAAGCGGAGAAGGAGCGCGCGACCGAAACGGAACTGGCCGTCGCCAATGATCCGTATGCGGTGCAGGATCCCTCAACGCTCAACTTTGAATGGGCAGGCGCAGGCCAGCGCGCGCTGCTGCCCGAACGCACCTATGACAATGGCGAAGTGGTGTTTCTCACCTGGCCCGCCGGAACCGCGATCCCCGCGATCCTCATTACGAATGATGATGGCGATGAGGGTCCGGTCAACTTTACCGTGCGCGGTGAAACGATTGTGCTGGACCGGGTGCCCGCGCGAATCATCCTGCGTTCGGGCGATGAAGCTGCTACGTTGACCAATATTGGGCCGGACCAATCCCAGCCGCGCAGTGCGCAGGCGGAGAAAAAGTCGCGGCGGGGGTCCTGAGCAATGCGAGGGTTCGATATGACGATGATTGACCAGATGGAGATCAAGTGATGCGTCTAGCAATGCGACTCCCGCCCAGAAAGGGCGACACCGGTGCCGCCAGCAGTGGCGACCCGCGCGAGGGCGAAAGCGCCGAGATCATTGATCTTGCCAGTCGTGCAGGGTTCTCTCCGGTGGCAGAGCGCAAGGGCCCGACCAACGGACTTGGCCCGGCACTGGGCGTGGCCATCGTGTTTGGCCTTGGCGCGCTTACGTGGTGGAGCATGGACGCTGCGCAAATCGAAGATGCGCAGCCGATCGGTAATCCCGATCTCCAGCCCGCACAGGGAGCCGCGGTTCCAGCGCCGATGCCTGGCGATGTGCAGCCCGCCGTGCCAGCGCCCATGCCTGCGCAATATGACCCTGCGCCCGCGCCAATTATTGCGCAGAACCCGGGCGCCAGTCCCGGACTTGCGATCAACCCCTATGCCAGCCCGACAATGGTGTATGATGCCAGCGGAGCCGCAGTTCCCGTACGCGCCGGTCAGGTGCCGGGCATCGCGCCAACCTCGCAAACAGAGGCAGGCGGCTCTGCCGTCGGTTCGGCCGCCGCATTCGCGAGCGCGATTGGCGGAGTAGGCGGCGGAACGGTTCAGGCGCAGGCGATGACGAACCCATCGACCACGCTGACGCAAGGGACGCTGATTCCCGCCATTCTAGAAACTGCGATCAACACCGATGTGCCGGGTTATGTGCGCGCCGTGGTCAGCCAGGACGTGCGCAGCTTTGACGGAAAAAGAGTGCTGGTCCCGCGTTCCACGCGCCTGATCGGTCAGTATCAGTCCGGTGTCGAAAACGGGCAGAAGCGCGCCTATGTCATCTGGACCCGGTTGATCCGCCCCGATGGTGCGTCGGTTAACATTGCTTCGCCTGCGGTTGCGTTTGACGGCACGACGGGTCTTGCGGGCGATGTCGACAACAAATTCTTCAAGCGCTTTGGTTCGGCCATGCTACTGTCTGCGATTGGCGGTCTGGGTGCGATTGGCACGGGCGGCGCATCGGTCATATTGGGCGGCGCGGGGCAGAGCGCGGCCGGCATCGCAGCCCAGCAGGACAGCAGTGTTGGCCCGACGATCCGCGTGCGCATGGGGGAACCGATCCGGGTCTTCACCGCGCGCGATGTCGATTTCAGCTCGGTCAAGAACTGAGTCGGCTTGTTCAGGTGATGCCATGACCGCCGAAGTCCATCCCTTTACGCCAGCGGGCGGCCCCGGCACCGCGCCGTCTGAAAGCACGCCTGAGCCTGTAGTCAGCCTTGCCGCGCTGGCCGAACGCAGTGTCTATCTCGATGCGTATCTGGCCCCGTTCAAACGCTGGCTGGACCGCGATACCGTGACCGAAATCATGGTCAACCAGCCGGGCGAGGTCTGGATCGAGGATGCGTCTGATCCCGGCATCAGAAAGATCGCCACGCCCGAGATCGACGACCGGCTGGTGCAACGCCTCGCCGAACAGGTCGCGCGGGTCAGCCATCAGGGCATCAACCGCGAACATCCGCTGTTGGGGGCAACGCTGCCCGATGGTGCGCGTATCCAGTTTTGCGGCCCGCCTGCCAGTCGCAAACATTGGGTGATGGCGATCCGCCGCCATCGCCGGCTCGATCTGCCTCTGGATGCGTACGATAACGGGCCGCTTGCGGGTGAGGCCGCGGTCGATATGCCTGATCCGCAGTTCCAGCCCATCGCTTACCTGCGCGAGGCTATCCGGCACCGTCGCACAATTCTGATTTCGGGCGGGACCAGCACCGGCAAGACCACGTTCCTCAATGCCATGCTGGGAGAGATCCCGCAGCAGGAGCGGGTCGTCCTGGTCGAGGATACGCCTGAACTGAAGTTTCCGGGCGAAAACTCAGTGGGGCTGGTCGCGGTGAAAGGCGAGTTGGGCGAGGCCAAGGTAACGTCGAACGAACTGCTGCAAGCCGCGCTGCGGCTGCGCCCTGACCGCATCGTGCTGGGCGAATTGCGCGGGAGCGAGAGCGTCAGCTTCCTGCGCGCCATCAACACCGGGCATCCGGGCAGCTTTTCGACGATCCACGCCAATTCGCTGCGCGGCGCGCTTGAACAATTGTCGCTGATGGTGATGCAGACCGGGATCGGCCTCACCCGAACCGACACGATCGCCTATGCAGCAAGCGTCATCGACGTGATCGTGCAGCTGGGCCGCGATGGCAATGGCAAGCGCGGGATCACGCAGATCGCGGAGTGCCGGACGCTGGTTTGAGTGTCGCGCGACGTTGACAATCGCCGGGCAAGAGCCAAGTCCCTGATTGAACGCAGGTCCGGGTTGCGAGAACCGACCCGGCGACAATGTGGAAGAGTCTAAGCCTAAAAGGATCAAGCCCAAGCGATGAGCACCGCGCCGATTATGCACGACCTGCCTGAACCGGAAAACGCAGGCGATGGTGACAATTACTTCAATCGCGAATTGTCGTGGCTTGCCTTTAACGAGCGCGTTCTGGCCGAGGCTGACAATCCGCGTTACCCGCTGCTCGAACGCCTGCGGTTCCTCTCGATATCGGGCAGCAATCTCGATGAATTCATGATGATCCGCGTCGCCGGCCTGGTCGGGCAGGCGCAACGCGGCATCGACAAGGTGGCGATTGATGGCCGCACCCCCACCCAGCAACTGGCCGCGATCCGCGAAAAGCTGGCCCAGCTATCCGATCGCCAGCAGAATATCTGGCGCGATCTGCGCGTGGCGCTGGCGGAGGCGGGGATTTACATCGCCGATGAGCGGCGCATCCGGCCCGAAGCGCATGACTGGCTGGAGGAGTTCTTCCTTGGCGAGATTCTGCCAATCATCACTCCGCAGGCGCTTGACCCCGCGCATCCGTTCCCCTTCGTCCAGAACGAGGGGGTTGGCCTGCTTTTCAAACTCACGCGCGATGCGGACAAGGAACAGATCATAGAGATGATCCTGATCCCCGGCGCGTTGCCCCGCTTCGTGCGGGTGCCCGCCGGTCAATCCGGCGAAGAGGCGATCTATATCTCCATCGCCAGTCTTATCCAGCGTTACGCCAAAAAACTGTTTCCGGGCTTTACCATTCAGGGAGACGGCCTGTTCCGAGTGCTGCGCGATAGCGATATCGAAATCGAGGAAGAGGCAGAAGACCTTGTGCGCACTTTCCGCAGCGCGATCCAGCGCAGGCGGCGGGGCCAGGTGATCCAGCTGGAACTCGAGGAAGATTTCGACCCCAAGGCGGAGAGCATCCTGCTCGAACAGCTCGGCGTGCATGAGGCCGCCGTGATCAAGACCGATGGCATGATCGGGATCGACGGACTGGCCGAAATCGTTTCCGAAGACCGGCCCGACCTCAAATTCGATGCCTATTCTCCGCGCTATCCCGAACGGGTGCGCGAACATGATGGCGATGCCTTCTCCGCGATCCGTGAGAAGGACATCATTATCCACCACCCCTACGAAAGTTTCGAGGTGGTGGTCGATTTCATCCGGCAGGCGGCGAACGATCCCGATGTCGTGGCGATCAAGCAGACGCTGTATCGTGCCGGTTCGCAATCCAACGTCATCAACGCTCTCATCGAAGCGGCGGAGAACGGCATATCGGTGATCGCCGTGGTGGAGCTGAAAGCCCGCTTTGACGAGGAGCAAAACCTCAAATGGGCGACCAAGCTGGAGCGTGCCGGGGTGCAGGTCATCTATGGTTTCACCGACTGGAAAACCCATGCCAAGATCGCGATGGTGGTGCGGCGTGAGGGTGAGGGCTTTCGCACCTATTGCCACTTTGGCACCGGGAATTACCACCCGCTTACGGCCAAGGTTTACACCGATATGAGCTTCTTCACCGCGGACCCGCGGCTGGGGCGTGACGCGGCGCGCATGATGAATTTCGTCACCGGATATGTCGAGCCGCGCGAATTGGAGCTGATCTCCCTCGCTCCGCTCGATCTGCGTCAGGAATTGTATCGCCGCATCGACCATGAGATTGCCAATGCTGGCAATGGATTGCCAGCGGTTATCTGGCTCAAATGCAACCAGATTACCGACAAGGGCATGATCGACCGGCTGTATGCCGCCAGCAATGCCGGAGTTCAGGTGGAACTGGTGTGCCGCGGCATCTGTTGTCTGAAACCTGGCGTACCGGGCCTGTCAGAGAATATCCGGGTGAAGTCGATCATCGGGCGTTTTCTGGAACACAGCCGCATCTATGCCTTTGCCAACGGCCACCCCATGCCAAGCCCCGAGGCGGCGGTGTTTATCTCCTCTGCCGATCTGATGAGCCGCAACCTTGATCGGCGGGTTGAGAGCCTGATCCCGATCCTCAATCACACGGTTCACGATCAGGTGCTCCAACAGGTCCTGCTTGCCAACATGCTGGATACCGAACAGAGCTGGTGGTTGCAGCCCGATGGCAATTATTCGCGGGTCGAGGCGCTTGGCAAACCTTTCAATTGCCATCGATACTTTATGACCAATCCATCACTGTCGGGTCGCGGTGGCGCTCTGGAGGCGGGCGGCGTGCCCACACTCTCGCTGCGCAAGGGGCGCACGGATTAGGCCGCAACAGGCAAAGCGCGCGCATTAACGGGCGGGGATCGACGGGAAAATATGAGCTTCAACCATCGGCGCAAGGACGGCGACGGATCGTTCTCCGGCAACATGGCCGGGCGCGCGATCATCGATATCGGCTCCAACACGGTTCGCCTGGTGATCTACAGCGGCACCATGCGCGCGCCCACCGTCATGCTGAACGAGAAGGTGACGGCGCGGCTGGGGCGCGATATCGGCAAGGACGGCACGCTCGCAAACGAAGCGGTAGCGCTGGCAATGCGGGGTTTGCGGCGGTTTGCCCTGCTGCTTGACGATCTAGGCGTGCGCGAGGTTGAGACCGTGGCGACAGCCGCGGTGCGCGAGGCGAGCAACGGCCCGCAATTCATCGCCGCTCTGAAGGAATTGGGCCTGTCGCCTCGCGTCCTCACCGGCGAAGAGGAAGCCATTCTGAGCGCCAGCGGGGTTGCCGGAGCTTTCCCCGGAGCGGCCGGCATCGTCGCTGATTTGGGCGGGGGCAGCCTCGAACTGGTCGATCTTGAACAGGGGCAGGCGAACAGTCCTGTGTCCTTGCCGCTGGGCGCACTGCGCCTGCCCGATTACAGGGTCAAGGATGACAGGAACAACGTCCAGATGCGCAAGGCTGTGGAAGCGGCGCTGGTCAAGGGGGCAGGCGCGCGCAGCAGCGGCGGGACGCTGTATCTTGTGGGCGGGACATGGCGGGCCATGGCCGTGTTCGCGATGCAGAATGACAAACATCCCTTAAGCGATCCGCACGGCCTTGCGATCACCGCGGACCGCACAAAGGCGATGATCCGGGCGTTGTTCGTTGAGACGCCGGAGAGCTTGAAGACGCGCAAACGCATTTCCGCGATGCGGGCGGACAAACTGCCCGATGCGGCGGTCTTGTTGCTGGCGATGCTGGCGGTGCTTAAACCTGAACGGATCGTCTTTTCATCCTGGGGCTTGCGCGAAGGGCTGATTTACGCGGGGCTGCCAGCCTCGCAACAGGCGCAGGATCCGCTGTTGGCAGGGGTGGCGCATTTTGCCGGCCAGCGCGACGTGGCACCGATGATGGCGGCGCGCATTGCCAGTTGGACCCTGGATGCGGCACCGGCCCGCAATCACGGCAGCGAACGATTGCGGCTGGCGGCAACGATGCTCGCGCTAGCTTCGATGCGGATCGAACCCAACATCCGCCTGCCGCAAGCGATCGAATGGGCAATGGCAAAACGCTGGATCGCGCTGCGCAGCGATCAGCGTGCGATGCTGGCAGCGGCGATTTCAGCCAATGGCAACGATCTCGACCTGCCCGACCGTGTGCGCGCATTGGCGAGCGAAGCGGCGCTGGACGAGGCGATCAATTGGGGCCTCAGTGTGCGGTTGGCGCGGCGACTGGGTGCGGGATCGCGCCGTTCGCTCGATATGAGCCGGCTGGTGATGGAAGATGACGCCTTGGTGCTGCGCCTCGCGAGCAGCCATTCCGCGCTGCATGGCGGGCCGGTGGACAAGGATTTGCGGCTGCTGGCCGGGCGGCTCGGCCTAACGACGCGCGTCGATATCGTGGCGGATGATGCCTTGCGTGATGATGATTGAGTGGCGAAAACCGAGTGGGGAAAGGTTGCCGTCAGGCGCGCTTCTCCTTGCCTGAAAACGGGGAGAAATCGGTGTTTGTATCAAACAGGTCGACGCCCTCTGCCCGTTTCAGCCGGCCCACCACCACATAGGTGACAGGCGTCAGCAGCGCTTCCCACGCGACCTTGATGAACCATTGCGACAGCGCGACCTGCACCAGCGTCTCAACCGGCCAACCCGGCAATGCCCAGAATGCGAGCGGGTAAAAGATCGCGCTGTCGAGGCCCTGTCCCACCACCGTTGAGCCGATAGTGCGGGTCCACAGCGCGCGGCCTTTCGTCCAGATCTTCATCTTTGCCATGACGATCGAATTGGCGAATTCGCCCACCCAGAACGCGATGATGGATGCGGCCACGATGCGCCAGCTGTTGCCGAACACGTTTTCGTAATCGGACTGGAACGGCCAATTGTCCGCCGGGGGCAGGCTGACGACGACCCATGCCATGAAGGCCATGAAGATGAGTGCCGCAAACCCGGTCCAGATCACCCGCCGCGCGCGAGCATAGCCGTATACTTCGGTCAGCACGTCGCCAATGATGTAGCTGATCGGAAAGAACAGCACGCCTGCGCCAAATATCCACTCCTGCCCATTGGGCAGCGTGATGTAGCTGGGCTTGGAAGCGCCGATCAGGTTCGACAGCAGCAGGATCGTGACGAACCCCGCCATGACGAAATCGTAATAGCGAAATGCGGGCGGCGCATGGCTGGTGGAGGCGATGCCGTCATAGGGATCGCGGTCGAAAGCGGCGGCGGGATCGGGTTTTTCCATGGGCCGGTGCCCTAGCGCGTTTCCCAAGCGCTTGAAAGCGCGCTAAGGGCCGATCCGGCGCGCGCCCTTAGCTCATCTGGATAGAGCGCGAGACTTCTAATCTTGAGGCAGCAGGTTCGAGTCCTGCAGGGCGCGCCATTCCTTTTTCCCTCCCGAAGATGTGTGCGTGTTCTATCCCCGCGCAACTGTCTCCAGCAGCTCCTCCGTGATCGGGTAGCCCGCATCCTGCATGATCCTCAGCATCGGCTGCCCGCCGCTGGTGTCGATCTGCGGGATGATGGTGCGCACCGGGATCGCCTTTGCCTGCGCGCGCGCTGCTTCGAAACTGGCGAACAATGCGAGCCGTTCAAGATTGCGCCGGGTGGGAAAGATGAGCTTTATCGCCCCTTCCTGCGCCATATCCAGCGCCCCTTGCGCGCTGACCCAGAACAGTCTGGTGTTCTCCGTCTGGTCGATCGAGACATCGACCGCGCCAGTGCCCAAATTGGCAAGATAGAAGCGGGTATCGTAAACCCGGCTCAGCTTTTCGTTCTGGGGAAACCAGCGCGCGAACGGAACGATCTGATCAAGATCGAGCGTCCAGCCGAATGCAGCCAGCACCGGGGCGAGCGCCTTCTCGCGCTCCAGCATGGCTCGCGCCTCGCGCGCACTCTTTGCGGTGATCGCGCCTGCAAGGCCGAGCGCAAGCCCGGTCTCCTCCAGCGTTTCGCGGATCGCGGCAATCTGGTGCGCGGCTTCATCGGGGGCCAGCCTGCTGTCCTGCGCGACCATTTCGCCAAGGGCAAAATCGGCCGGATCGACCCGACCGCCCGGAAACACCGCCATGCCCCCTGCAAACACCATGTCGCGAGATCGCACCGTCATCAGCACCTCAGGGGCGCCGCCTTCGGGGCAATTGCGAAAAATGATGATGGTCGCGGCCGCGATGCCTTCGGCGGATGGGGGGGCGCCGTTCGGGCTGGCTGATTCGTCAGTCATGCCGGTGTGATGGCCGCAGCGCGCGCTCTTGCCAAGCATGGTTGGCAAATGAAGGCGATCGCTGATGCTTATGGTGAGGCGCAAAATGCACCGTGCCAGTGACCACTGTGTCGGCAGACTTTACAGGCGAGCATTTGCCCCGGCGCGGTTAATCGTGCAAGTACTTGAAAAATATAAAGGCCACGAGTTTGGCACGGGTAGTGCATTATCGTTTGCATAACACATGGTCTTCAAAACGAGGTGAGACCTTCCTGGTCCTTCGGTCTTACCTCCCCGTGCAAATGAAAACCGCCTTGCGATTGGTCTCGCAAGGCGGTTTTTGTTTGTCCGGGTTGTTTCTGACCACGCCGCTATGGGCGCGGACATTCAGGATTCTGCTTTGGCAACGCCGTTGTCGTCCAGCATCTGTTTGAGCTCGCCAGCTTCAAACATTTCCATCATGATGTCGCTGCCGCCCACAAATTCGCCCTTCACATAAAGCTGGGGGATGGTCGGCCAGTCCGAGAATGACTTGATCCCCTGGCGGACTTCCATGTCCTGCAAAACGTCGACACTTTCAAAAGCGACGCCGCAATGTTCGAGGATCGCCACTGCCTTGCTGGAAAAACCGCATTGCGGGAACAGCGGCGTGCCCTTCATGAACAACACGACATCGTTGGTGCCGACAAGGGTTGAGATACGTTCATTGATTTCAGCCATGGTGATCCGGCCTCTGCTAATTCTGGGTGTAAGGGTTCGCGGGGTCACCCGCATGCTTGTTAATTGGGAATCGCTGTGCTGACTTGCAAGGCGTGCAATTCCCCGCCCATCTTCTCTCCGAAGGCGGCATAGACCATCTTGTGCTGCTGCACGCGGCTCTTACCGGCGAATTGCGGCGCGACGACGCGCGCTGACCAGTGGTTATCGTCGCCCGCCAGATCGGTCAGTTCGACAATTGCGCCCGGCAATTCTGCCTCAATTGCGGTGATGATGTCTTCGCCCTTCATCGGCATGGTACGTTCTCCAGATAGTCAGACATCAGATACCACTCATGAACTGGCGCCTTGCCTCGATGGTCATTTCCGCAAGCTTTGCGCGAATGTCGGCCTCGTTCACATCAGAGTCCACCGCGGTGAGGTCGCCCAGCAATTTGCGGATCACGTCCTCATCGCCCGCTTCCTCGAAATCGGCCTGCATGACGGCTTTTTTATAGGCGTCAGTTTCTTCGGATGTGAGATTCATGAGGCCAGCGGCCCATTCACCCATCAGGCGATTGCGACGCGCCGCCACCTTGAAGGCGGTTTCCTCGTCCATTGCGAATTTGGCTTCTTCCCCGCGCTCGCGGTCCTTGAAATCGGTCATTGGTCCCTCCGGAAAAATCCTACGAATCGAAATAGGGCGGGGCAGGGGTGGCGACAAGCACTTGCTGCTCCGCCGACCACGGATCAATCGATCGTTACCACCAGTTTGCCCACCGCCTCGCGGTTTTCGAGCTTGGCAATCGCATCGCCTGCACGTTCGAGCGGGAAGGTTTCGGACACCAGCGGGTCAATCTTGCCTTCTTTCATCAGCGCGAACAGCTCATTCACCTGCGCGACAAACTTTGCGGGTTCGCGGGCGGTAAACGCGCCCCAGAACACGCCGCAAATGTCGCAGGATTTCAGCAAGGTGAGGTTGAGCGGCATCTTTGCGATCCCGGCCGGGAAGCCGACCACGAGGAACCGGCCCTCCCACGCAATCGCGCGCAGGGCGGGTTCGGAATATTGCCCGCCGACGATGTCGTAAACGATGTTCGCGCCTTCGGGGCCGCATGCGTCCTTGAAAGCCTGCGACAGCGCCTTTGACGCATCCTTGTCCATCTCGTCGCGCGGATAGATAACGACATCGTCCGCCCCCGCTTTGCGCGCAACCTCGCCCTTGGCCTCGGACGAAACTGCTGCAATCACGCGCGCGCCAAATGCCTTGGCCAGTTCCACCGCCGACAGGCCAACGCCGCCCGCCGCGCCGAGGATCAGCACGGTGTCTCCCGGTTTGATGTGGCCGCGATCCTTTAGACCGTGGATCGTGGTGCCGTATGTCATCAGCAGAGATGCGGCTTTTTCGAACGGCACGTCATCGGGCACGGGGAACATGCGAGCGGCGGGGACGACGACTTTCTCCGCAAGGCCGCCATTTCCGATACCCGCCATCACGCGGTCGCCGACCTTGAAACCGGTCACGCCTTCGCCAACCGCCTCGACCACGCCTGCCAGCTCACCGCCGGGCGAATAGGGGCGCTGCGGTTTGAACTGGTACAGGTCGCGGATCATCAGCGTATCGGGGTAATTGATCGCGCACGCTTTCACCGCGACAAGCACTTCGCCCTTGCCAGGGGTCGGCACGTCGATCTCGTCCAGCGTAAGCGTGTCTGGTCCGCCCACTTCGTGGGTGCGAATGGCTTTCATCGTGGTCTCTCCCTCAGGTGTATTCAGGCTTGATCATGCGGCCGCGTTGCCCGGCATCAGCCAGCTTTGTTCTGACTGGAGGCGAGCCTCGTACTGGCCGATAGCCTCATCGCGCTCCAGTGTCAGGGCCACTTCGTCAAGCCCACCCAGCAGGCAATGCTTGCGAAACGGGTCGATTTCAAAGGCGAAGCGATCCTGAAATTCGGTCGTTACCGTTTCCGTTTCCAGATCGACCGTGATCGGTGACCCTTGCCGGGCGACTTCCATCAACCGGTCAATCGCGGCCTGTGGCAGAACCACGGGCAGGATGCCGTTCTTCACCGCATTGCCGGAGAATATGTCGGAATAACTGGGCGCGATGACAACGCGGATGCCCATGTCGAGGATCGCCCATGCGGCGTGTTCACGGCTGGAGCCGCAGCCGAAGTTGTCGCCCGCGATCAGGATCGGCGCGCCATTGTAGGCGGGATCGTCGAACACGCTGTCGCCATTGCCCCGGATCGCTTCGAATGCGCCCTGGCCCAGCCCGTCACGCGTGATGGTCTTGAGCCATTTGGACGCGATGATCACATCGGTATCGACGTTTTTCCGACCGAAGGGATAGGCGGCGCCTGTGACGCAGGTCAGCTTTTCCATCAACGGATATCCTCAATCGGTTTCCGGGGGCTCACCTGAAGGAATAGTGCCGGGTGCAGACTTGTCCTCGGGCTTCTGGCGAAAACGGCGTCCGGCATACAGCAGCGCGGCGGCTATCGCGGCAGAACCGATGGTGGCAGCGGCGCCGAGGGCGGTTTTGGTTTTTTTATCGTTGGTCATGCGTATTCCTTGCGCCCACCAGCGCCGTGTTTCAAGCGCGGATCAATCCAGCTCTCGCACATCGGCAAGTTTACCTTTCACCGCCGCTGCCGCCGCCATCGCAGGCGAGACAAGGTGCGTTCGCGCGCCCGGCCCCTGTCGACCAACGAAATTGCGGTTGCTGGTGGAGGCGCAGCGTTCGCCTGCCGGGATCTTGTCCGGGTTCATACCCAGACACGCCGAACATCCCGGCTCGCGCCATTCAAAGCCCGCCGCGATAAAGATGCGGTCCAGCCCCTCCTCCTCGGCCTGCCGCTTGACCAGGCCAGAGCCGGGGACGACGATGGCCCAGCGCACGCCTGGCGCCTTTGTGCGGCCCTTCAGTATCGTTGCAGCTGCCCTCAGGTCTTCGATCCGGCTGTTGGTGCAGCTGCCGATAAAAACGTTCTCGATCGCCACATCGGTCATCGCGGTGCCGGGCGTCAGACCCATGTAATCGAGGCTTTTTTGTGCCGCGGCCCGCTTGCTTTCGTCAGCAAAGCTATCGGGCGAGGGCACGGTGCCGGTGATCGCGACGACATCTTCCGGGCTGGTACCCCATGTCACGGTGGGGGAGACAGTGGCCGCGTCGATGACGACCGATTTGTCGAATTGTGCGCCCGGATCGGTGCGCAGCGTGCGCCAATATGCGACCGCTGCGTCCCATTCTGCGCCTTTTGGAGCCATCGGACGGCCGTTGAGGTAGTTGAACACGGCATCATCGGGCGCGATGAGTCCGGCGCGCGCGCCTGCCTCGATGCTCATATTGCACACGGTCAGGCGCTCCTCGACGCTCATCGCCTCGAACACAGGGCCGCGATATTCGATCACATGGCCCGATCCGCCCGCAGCGCCGATTACCCCGATAATGTGGAGGATCAGATCCTTGGCAGAGACGCCGGGGGGCAGATTGCCTTCGACGCGCACCTCCATCGCCTTTGATTTCTGCAACAGCAGCGTCTGCGTCGCCAGCACATGCTCGACCTCGCTGGTGCCGATCCCGAACGCGAGCGCGCCCAATCCGCCGTGGCAGGCCGTGTGCGAATCGCCGCAGACGATGGTGGTGCCCGGCAGCGAAAAGCCCTGTTCGGGGCCGACGACATGGACAATCCCCTGCTCGGCATCGGCATCGCCGATATATCGGATACCGAATGCGGGTGCGTTTGCCTCCAGCGCCTCCAGCTGAGCCGCGCTTTGCGGATCGGCAATCGGCACTTTCGCGCCTGCCGCATCGCGTCGCGCGGTTGTGGGCAGGTTGTGATCGGGCACGGCCAGCGTCAGATCGGGGCGGCGCACCCGGCGACCTGCCTTGCGCAGCGCATCAAACGCCTGCGGGCTTGTAACCTCATGGACCAGATGCCGGTCGATATAGATCAGCGAGGTGCCATCATCACGGGTTTCCACAATATGGGCATCCCAGATCTTTGCGTAAAGCGTGCGGGGCTGGCTCGCCATAATCTCTCTCAATCGTTAGCTCTGGCGCGGATTAGCGGTGATCGCGCAACACTGGCAAGGCGGATGCCGATTATATCGCACTTCTTCATGGTATGGACATCATAATCACGCTAACTGACAGTCATGTCAGCAACGCTCCCCGCCACACCGTTCCGATTCCCGATCACAGTTCTGCCCGATGACATCGATTTCATGGGGCATGTGAACAATGCGCGTTACCTCAATTGGGTTCAGGATGCTGTCCTTGCCCACTGGAACCGGATCGCCCCGGCAGAGGATGTCGCGGGCAAGGCGTGGGTCGCTCTCAAACACGAGATTACCTACCGCAAGCCTGCCTTTCTTGAAGACGATGTGATCGCCAGCACGGTGCTCGAACGCTACAACGGCGCACGTGCCTTCTACCACACGGTGATCAAACGCGGCGAGGAAGTGCTGGCCGAAGTGCAATCGAGCTGGTGCTGCATTGATGCCAAGACCCTGCGCCCGGCGCGCATCGGGGAGCATCTGCGCGAAATCTTTTTCTCCAGCGGGGAATGAGGCAGCGCGCCGCTGGGCGTTTGCAATCGCGTTGGCAGTTGCGGATCAACTCGCTATATGAAGCCCGATGGATCGGCAGCGCGTATCTTTACCGGCATGACAACGCGTTACACCCTTCCTAGCCGTCCGATGCAAAGCGTCGTTGGACTTGTGTTGGCTGCGCTGATTGCGGGCACTTGGCTGGCGATCCATTTCTACGGCATGTTTGTGTTCGAACTGACCTGGGCAAGCCTTCCTGTCGCCATCGCACTGGCGGCGGTGCAGGTGTGGCTCAGCGTGGGCGTGTTCATCGTCTGCCACGATGCGATGCACGGCAGCCTTGCGCCGGGGATGAAAAGGATCAATTCCGCCATCGGTGCGGTGCTGCTGATGCTGTATGCCGGGTTCAGATGGCGCACCCTTCGCGATGCTCATTTTACCCATCACAAGCTCTCGGGGCACAAGGGCGATCCCGATTTCGATGAGGACAATCCGGGCAATTTCCTGCGCTGGTACTGGACCTTTTTCAAACGCTATTTCGGGTGGCATTCGCTGATTTTCGTGAACGCGGTGGTGGGCATCTACTTGTTTGTGTTCGACATCCCATTCCTGCAGATACTTGTCCTGTATGGCGCGCCTGCCCTGCTATCGTCGTTGCAGCTGTTCTATTTCGGCACCTACCGTCCGCACCATCAAGCGACAACGACATCGTTTGTCGATCAACACAATGCGCGCAGCAATGATTTCGGCCCGCTCGCCAGCCTCGCCACGTGTTTTCATTTCGGTTATCATCTGGAACATCATCGCCAACCCGAAGTGCCCTGGTGGGCGCTTCCCGCGGCGAAGAAAGCGGGCGTGGGAGCCGACCGCCTCGCCCCGCAAAGCGTAGCAAGCAAGGAAGCAGCAGCATGAGCTGGCTCGAAATCGTCCTCACAGTGCTGTCATCCCTGATCGGGATGGAGGTATTTGCCTGGGTCGCGCACAAATACATCATGCACGGATGGGGCTGGGGCTGGCACCGCGATCATCACGAACCGCATGATAATACACTGGAAAAGAACGATCTGTTTGCGGTCGTGTTCGGCACCATCAACGCCGCGATGTACATATTCGGCTCGCTGTATTGGGAATGGCTATGGTGGTTTGCCGTGGGGATAACGCTGTATGGTGTGATCTACACGCTGATCCATGATGGGCTGGTGCATCAGCGGTATTGGAAATGGGTTCCCAAAAAGGGATATGCCAAGCGGCTGGTGCAGGCACACAAGCTGCATCATGCGACCATCGGCAAGGAAGGCGGGGTCAGCTTCGGATTTGTCTTTGCGCGCGATCCGCAAGTGCTCAAGAAAGAACTGAAACAGCAGCGCGAGGCTGGCATCGCTGTGGTTCGCGACAGCGTCGGGGCATAGGTTTTCGGGCAGCCCCTCGGCGCTGCGATCTGCTCGTTCTTGCTTTATACCTGATTACCCGAACTATTCGTTTCGCGTCCAGAGCCACCCGCCCGCGACAACGAGAATGGCGATCGATCCCAGGTAATAGGGAAATCCGAGGGTAAAAAAGGTAAACCCGATTCCCATCGCCATCGCGCCAATTGCGATCAGTTTGGTCTTTCGGCTGATTGCTCGGCGTTCGTGCCAGTCGCGCACTTGCGGACCGAAATACGGGTGATTGAGGATGCGCTGCTCCAGCGCCGGATTGCTGCGGGCAAAACAGAACACCGCCACCAGCAGGAACGGAACCGTAGGCACCAGAGGCAGCACGGCACCCAGTAAAGCCAGTCCGGAAGCAAACAGCCCGCCTACGAAATATAGCGGGCGGGCAAGGCGCCGCATCACCCTTGTGCCATGGCAAGCCGTGCCGCGTGTTGCTGCACCAGCGCGATCATGTTGGGCACACCCTGAGTGCGATTGCTGGAAAGCTGGCTTTTGAGATCGAACGGTGCGAGCGCGTGTTTCACGTCCATTCCCGCTACTTCACTGGCGGATTTATCCTGCACGGCCGCAATCACCAGGGCGACGATACCCTTGGTGATGGCAGCGTTGCTGTCAGCGAGGAAATGCAGTGTCTCTCTGTCTGTTGTGGGGTAAACCCAGACCGCAGCTGAACATCCACGCACCAGCGTCGCATCGGTCTTTAGCGCATCGGGCATATCCTCCAGCTCACGCCCCAGCTCGATCAGCAGCCGGTAGCGTTCATCGCCTTCGAGGAATTCGTACTCTTCTAGAATGTCTGGGAGGGATCGCATGGCAGCGCATTTAGTGCGCCTGTCCCGGATATGAAAGGCCTTGCCGGATCAACTGGCGCGCTAAAGCTCAACCCCGCTGGCGATGGCTTCGAGCTTCCTGATCCGCTCTTTCATGTCAGCAAGTTCGATCCGGGCCGCGCCAACGCTGATCTGCGGGTTTTCCCTGACATCGCCGCGCAAGCCGTTCACCATTTCCAGCTCCCGACGTTTCAGCTCGATCCAGTCACGCCATGCGCGCATCAGGGCAAAGGTCACAAGGCTGATCGCGATCAGGCACGTGAGCGCGATTACCATCATGGGTTCGAGTGAGGTGGACAAGGAAGGCGCGTCAATCATTCGCTCATATCCTCATTTTGATTGGGGCCAGCAGATCGGGGCGACCAGGTTGGGTAACCGTCAGTCGGGCTGGCTGCCCGCACCTGAACTGGCGGTTTCGATGTCGCGCCGGGCTTCCCGAAGCGCTTCGATTTCGGATGCGATGCGATTGCTTTCGCGAGCATCGGCGGAGTTGGCGTCGGTGGCGATCCTCTCGAGAACAGCGAGGCGCTCTTTCAGCTGGGCAATTTCGGCCTGCGCCGCTTTTTCCCGCGCTTCTCGTTCACGGTCGTCTGCGCGCGATATCGTCTGGTTTCCGAGGAAATCCTCGGTAATCCCGGCCTGCGCGTTGTAGCGCGAGCGAATGACACTGGCGATGGCGCCGATGGCGACGATGATGACAACTGCGGTCCAGAAACTCATCAGGCGTTCCCTTCATCTTTGCGATTGGCGAGCGAACGCTCTCTCAGTGCATCGATTTCCGCACCAAGGTGATAGCCGCCATCGGTCACGATCCGCTCGACATTGGCGAGCCGGTCCTTGACCGAACCCATTTCGGCGCGCAGCTCGGCGTTTTCCTGCGTTAGCAGGGCGACGCGGTGCTTTGCCTCGTTATCGGTGGAGGGCAGCATTTTCTGGCCCCATGCCCCTTCGAGGGGGTAGCCATTCTTGACGCGCAGCCAGGTGGTGAAGACCCAGCCTCCCATACCGGCGAAAGCGATTGCCACAAGGGCTTCGGTGGTCAGCAGTTCCATCATTGTGCGGCTTCTTTCGCGCTGAGGTTGAACGGAACACCCGCTTCAGCGATCCTGGTCTGGCCCGGACCACGCAAAGCTTCGATTTCATCGGCGAGTGAATAGCCTCGATCGGTGACGATTTTTTCGAGCACGATCATGCGGTCCTGCATTGTATCGAGCTTTTTGTGCAGTTCGCGATTTTCCGCTTCAAGCTTTGCCGTTTCCACGTCCTTGGCCTTGGCGGTTTTGCCGCCCCATTCATCCTCAAGTTCGTAGCCATGCCTGGCCCGGATCCAGTTGTTGACGATCCATCCGCCGTAGGAAACGGCAATGATCGCGATCACGAATGACGGTCCTCCCCAATCCATCACACCTGCTCCTTCCGGTCAAAGTTCAGCGGGATACCGGCGTTCGCGGCATCTGTTTCGCGGGTGTCGCGCAGCGCCTCGATCTGGGTGGCGACATCGTATCCGCGATCGGTGACGATGCGTTCGAGCACCTGCACCCGGTCTTCGAGCCGCTGCACCTGCGCTGCGTATTGCGCGGCCTTCTCGGCGGTGTGCGCGGCGGTCGAGTTGACCTGCATTTCAGCGATTTTCTGTTTGTGCTTCGCCCAGATCGCAACCATCGGGATGGTGCATCCAAAGACAATGGCGATGATCGGGATCAATACGCCGAGAGTTTGCGGGTCCATTGTGTTTCCTCCTGTTTTTGCGCGCTCAGCGCAGCAATTCTATTTCTTCGGCGGTGCGGCGGGCCGGGTCGGTGGCAATCCGTTCAAGCACCGCGATCCGATCCTTCATGTGCGCCACGGTTTCAACCAGATCCGACTTTTCCGCCATAAGCCGCGCTTCCTGATCGCTGCGGCCGTATTTGATCTGCGCCATCTCGCGCCGATGCTTGAGCACGGTGTCGGTGATCCCCCACAGCGCAGAACCGCCGCCGAACATGATCGCAAACGCCACTCCGATGATCCAACCTTCCATCGTCGTTCACTCCTGAATGTGTGGGGTTGTTAGCGCAGCCGCTCGATTTCGGCGGTGAGGCGCGGATTGCTGCTCACATAGTGCGCTTCGACAGAGGCGAGGCGGCGGTCGATGTCGCGAAAGTTCGCGCGAATTTCGCGGGCGGTGCGTTGCGGGCTCTGCCGCACGCCCTGCCAGTATTTCTGTTCGCTCGCATCCCGGTAAAGGTGCGGCGGCTTCTTGTTGAGCAGGAACGCTGCAATGAAGTAGAGCAGGAGAGCGATCGGACCGAGCGCGAGGAATGTGAGTGCGACCGCTCCCAGCCTGACCCAGAAAACATCGACCCCGGTGTAGTCAGCGATGCCGGAGCAAACGCCCATTAGCTTGGCATTGTGCTTGTCGCGGTACAGCGTGGTGCGGGGGCTATTCATGTGCGGGTTCCTTTCTTTTCGGCGATCAGCGCCTCGAGTTCGCGAAGCTGCTGGTTATCGGTTTCCTGATCCACGCGCAGGCGGCTGACTGGGCTGAATGCGGGATCGTCGGCGGCGACGAGCCGCTCAACTGTTTCCATGCGCTCGCCCAGACGCTTGGCGAGGTTGTAGAGTTCTTCGAGCAGCACCTCGTCATCGTTCGTGATGGTCGCGGCGGTTTTCCACCGGGTCATGTAGTGCAGGATGATCCACGGCAGGCCGATAAAGAGCATCCCGACGACGAAGATCGGAATCAGTTTGTCCATGACTTATTCCCCTTTGTCTTGTTCGTTTTGGGCGTTGTCTTTGCCGAGCGCTTTCTTCATTTGTGCAAGCTCATCGTCGATCGCGTCTGATCCTTCGAGCGCGGCGATTTCTTCGGACAGGGTCGGGCCGCCGCTGGCGATATCGAGCGCCTCGGCGCGGCCTTCGGCGTAATCGACGCGGCGTTCCAGCTGGTCGAAGCGGGAAAGCGCCTCGTCGGTGCGCTCCGCGCTCATCAGCGTGCGCAGCTTGACGCGGTTCTCTGCGCTTTCCAGCCGGGCGGAAATCGCGCTCTGGCGGCTGCGGGCCTCGCGCAGGCGATGCTGCAGTTTGGCGATGTCTTCCTCGTAAGCGCGAAGGGCATCATCGAGCACGGCGATTTCCGCCTTCAGCTGGTCACCCATATTGGCGGCCTTCTTTTTCTCGACGAGAGCGGCCCGTGCGAGGTCTTCGCGGTCCTTGCTCAGTGCCAGTTGCGCTTTCTCACCCCAGTCGGCCTCAAGCTTGTCCAGCTTCATGCAATGGCGATGCATTTCCTTCTGATCTGCAATGGTGCGCGCCGCGCTTGCCCGGACCTCGACCAGCGTTTCCTCCATTTCGAGGATGATCATGCGGATCATCTTCGTGGGATCGTCTGCCTTGTCGAGCATGTCGTTGAAATTTGCGGCGATGATATCACGGGTGCGGCTGAAAATGCCCATAAAGGCTACTCCATCTAGAAACGGGTTGGCGCTGCTGCCGGTGCGCGTGCTGCGCGCGGTCTTGCGGTAATCTTGCGTCGGAGTGGGGCTGCGACGCAAGGCTTCGATTTCGGCATCGAGGCGCGAGAGCTGGCTGGTGCGAACCGGATTGAGGTCAGCGAGCGGATTGGGGCGGGCCGGAGCGGCGGCATGGGGAGTGCCGCTGGTTGTGGGGACTGAACGCTCCGGCCCTAGGGGATTGGTTTTTGGATCGGTCATTGCTCGCCTTACGCCAGTTCGACCGAAGCGCCGCTGTCGACGATTGCGGTGAAGCCATCGGGCGTCGTGTGGAACTGGGTCGACACTGCGATCATCGCCGTCATCGCCAGAATGCTGGCCATTGCGGCCTGTCCGAGCTGGCTGTTCCAGAACTTGCGATCAATCATGGCGGGCTCCTTGCCAAAGTGTGGCGGGTCAAAGTGTGCGGGGCGCCCTGAAAGTGTTGGGTGCCGGTCTTGCAGATCACTTTGCAATTGGCGTGCCAAAATGTGAGAGCCTGAGGAATCCTGGGTTTTCTCGCTCCAGAACCCTCCGCCTGCTGGTTTTTATTGCCAAGCATTGGGAAAATTCACTATAGTTTGGTTATGGAGCGTGAAAGCCAGTTCATCGGTCAATCCGGGGCCTTCCTCGATGCGGTCGAGCGTGCCAGTCGCGCTGCCCCAATGAGCCGCCCCGTGCTTGTCATCGGGGAGCGGGGGACGGGCAAGGAATTGATCGCTGAACGCCTCCATCGTCTCTCCTCGCGCTGGGGTGAACCGCTCGTCACCATGAACTGTGCCGCGCTGCCCGAAACGCTGATCGAGGCCGAGCTGTTCGGCCACGAAGCAGGCGCGTTCACCGGCGCTACCAAAGCGCGAACGGGCCGGTTTGAAGAAGCCGACAAAGGCACCTTGTTTCTCGACGAACTGGGCACTTTGTCGATGGGTGCGCAGGAACGCCTGTTGCGCGCTGTGGAATATGGCGAAGTGACGCGCATCGGAGCATCGCGCCCGGTGCGAGTCGATGTGCGGATTGTGGCTGCGACCAACGATGATCTGCCTGCGCTGGCGAAATCGGGAGATTTTCGCGCAGACCTGCTCGATCGACTGAGTTTCGAGGTTATCACACTGCCTCCCTTACGCGTGCGCGAAGGGGATGTGGCGGTGCTGGCCGAATATTTTGGGCGGCGTATGGCCGCAGAGCTGGACTGGCACGGCTGGCCTGGCTTTGCCCAACATCTCTCTGCCCAGTTCGAGGGTTACGCATGGCCCGGCAATGTGCGCGAATTGCGCAACGTGGTGGAGCGCGCGGTGTATCGCTGGGACGATCCCGAAACACCGATCGCCGATGCCCAGTTCGACCCGTTTGACAGCCCGTGGAAGCCCGCGGCCCCCGCGCACAGGCGCCCTTATGCGGGCGCATCGTCGCCTGCTGCTGCGCCCGGCGCGTCCGACGGCGCAGCTCTGCCACAGGGTATGGATTTCGACACGATCGAGGATCTGCGCGCGGCAGTAGACGGGCATGAGCGCGCGATCGTCGAACATGCCCTGGGCAAACATCGCTGGAACCAGCGCCAGACCGCAAAGGCGCTGGGCCTCAGCTATGACCAGCTGCGCCACTGCATCAAGAAACATGCGCTGATGGAAGAGCAGGACGACTGACCCCGCCAGCGTTGCGGCGACTGCCGGATAATCGGTGCGATCCTGTGCCGCCCCTAACCGGATGATAACCCTTCTTGCCTAAAAGGATATCCCACACTGGCTTTGGAATGGCAGCGCACGGGGAAATTATGCGAGCTATCGTCGATCTCATCAACAGCCTGACCAATGGCTTGCGCATGATCATCGGCATGATCGCGCTGGTTCTCCTTATGTCCGTTATCGTGATCTCGTTTACCGCGAGCCGGGTCGCTACGAATGCGAGCGAGAATTTCGCCAACAAGGCGGAAACTCTGGGCGAACGCGCGATCGAGGCGAAGATCACGGCTGATCGCGAGAAGGCGCTGGCCGAGGACGGCTGGGGATACGGATCGGGCAGCGCAAGCGGCTCCGATGACTGGAACAGAGATCGCTGATCCTTGCGCCTCCATTAAGATTAGCACCTGCTCCTGACCCGATCTACGCGCCATTGCCTAGGCTGGCATTGTCGCAGGTTTCAGCGCGTTCAAGCTATCGCATCCGGCAATGTCCGGTTCGCTCGCCCCATTTTCACGAAGTCTCGTTGGCGGACCTTCCGGTAGCGCACCAGCCGGTGGAAGGGCACAGACGCCGCCTGAAATCATCGGCCGCCGCGCCGCTGCACGTTTGCGCACCGCGATCCCGGCAAAACTTATCACAGTCAGTGAAACCAGACATTGCATTCTCGTCGATATCTCGTGCACCGGCGCGCGCATCGCGCTGCCAAATCCGCTGGCGACAGGCGATGCGGGTTTTGTGCGCTTCGCAGAATATGAAGTGTTTGGCTGCGTGACGCGCCGCGAGCCGGATTGCAACGGGCTGGAATTCGACGTTCCCCTGACCGCCTCCGATTTGCTTTCGATCCGAAGTTATGCCGAGGCGTATGAGGTGGAAGAGAAACGCTCCACGCTGGCGGCCGCGCGCGCCTGGGTGACGGGTACGCTTTGATCGCAGGCGCCCGCAGCCGATCCTTTTGCGCAAGTCCTCCGATGCGCTCTTGCCAAATGGCGAGAGCGCGCCTAACTGCTTCTCATCCCGACATCGTCGTGACACTGTGTGGGGCTGGCGCCGCAAGGGGCCGGCACCAAACCGCATTGTCGCAATTCGCCGGGCCAATCCATCGCCGGTCCTCCGGCCTCAAACAGCAGAGCGCATGACTGATCTCACCCGCCTTATCGAACTGGTAGAACCCCAAGCCAAGGCGCTGGGACTTGATCTGGTGCGCGTGCAGATGATGGAATCCGAAGCGGGCGAGGGCGGGCAGGCGCTACAGATCATGGCGGAAGACCCGGCCACCGGACAGCTGATCATCGAACAATGCGCGCAACTATCTCGCTGCGTTTCTTCGCTGATCGACGAGCGTGAGGAAGAGGGCGAAGTGCTGGTCGAAGGCGCGTACCACCTCGAGGTTTCCTCCCCCGGCATCGACCGGCCTTTGACGCGGGACAAGGATTTCGCCAACTGGGCCGGGCACGAAACACGGATCGTCATGCAAAAAGGCTGGTCGGGCGATGAAAAGGGTCAGCGCGTGTTCAAGGGTGTGCTAAAAGGCCTTGAAGGCGGCTTGGTCATGCTCGACGATGAAAAGAAGGGCGCAGCTGAACTTCCGCGCGAAAAGATCCACACGGCCAAGCTGGTTTTGACGGACGCCTTGATCGCTGCGACCAAACCGATCGACACCACTGGTGCCGAAGACATTGTTGAAGATACCACAGAAGAAAAGGCAGACGACTGATGGGCAGTGCCATTTCCGCCAACAAGGCAGAATTGCTCGCAATTGCGAACTCCGTTGCATCGGAGAAGATGATCGACAAATCCATCGTCATCGAGGCGATGGAAGAAGCGATCCAGAAAAGCGCGCGCAACCGCTATGGTGCGGAAAACGACATCCGTGCCAAGCTCGATCCGCTGACCGGCGATCTGACGCTGTGGCGCGTGGTCGAAGTGGTCGAAGAGGTCGAAGATTACTTCAAGCAGGTCGATCTGAAGCAGGCGGAGAAACTCCAGCCCGGTGCAACCGTGGGTGACTTCATCGTCGATCCGCTGCCGCCGGTTGATCTGGGCCGCATCGATGCGCAGAGCGCCAAGCAGGTGATCTTCCAGAAAGTCCGCGATGCCGAGCGTGAGCGTCAGTTCGAGGAATTCAAGGATCGCGCAGGCGAAATCATCACCGGCGTGATCAAGTCGGTCGAATTTGGCCACGTGATCGTCAATCTGGGCCGCGCCGAGGGTGTGGTCCGCCGCGACCAGCAGATCCCGCGTGAGGCCGCGCGTGTGGGTGAACGCGTCCGCGCGCTCATCACCAAGGTGGAGCGCAACAATCGCGGTCCGCAAATCTTCCTCAGCCGCGCCGCGCCCGATTTCATGCGCAAGCTGTTCGCGCAGGAAGTGCCCGAAATCTACGATGGTATTATCGAGATCAAGGCCGCCGCCCGCGATCCAGGTTCGCGCGCAAAGATCGGCGTGATCAGCCACGATTCCAGCATCGATCCCGTCGGCGCCTGCGTCGGCATGAAGGGCAGTCGCGTGCAGGCCGTCGTGCAGGAATTGCAGGGCGAAAAGATCGACATCATCCCGTGGTCCGAGGACACCGCAACCTTCATCGTCAATGCATTGCAGCCGGCCACGGTATCGCGCGTTGTGCTGGATGAGGACGATGGCCGGATCGAAGTGGTGGTGCCGGACGACCAGCTGAGCCTGGCGATTGGTCGCCGTGGTCAGAACGTGCGTCTTGCCAGCCAGCTGACCGGCCAGCAGATCGACATCATGACTGAAGAAGAAGCCTCGGAAAAGCGGTCCAAGGAATTTTCCGAACGCTCCAAGATGTTTGAGGAAGAGTTGGACGTCGACGAAACGCTGTCGCAGCTGCTCGTGGCTGAAGGCTTCGCGATGCTGGAGGAAGTCGCCTATGTCGACATGTCCGAACTCGCTGCGATCGAAGGCTTTGACGATGAACTCGCCGAGGAATTGCAGAACCGCGCGCTCGAAGCGATCGAGCGTCAGGAAGACGGGCACCGCATAACCCGCCGCGAAATGGGCGTTGAAGATGCGCTGGCGGAATTGCCGCACCTGTCCGAATCGATGCTGGTCACTCTCGGCAAGGCCGGGGTCAAGACGCTGGACGATCTGGCTGATCTTGCGACCGATGAACTGATCGCGAAAAAGCGTGAGGCTCCGCGTCGCCGCAACAACAGCCCAGATGGCCCGCCGCTGCGTCGTCCGCAGCGCGAGCAGGACAAGGGTGGCGTTCTGGGCGATTACGGCCTGAGCGAAGAGCAGGGCAACGAGATTATCATGGCAGCCCGCGCGCACTGGTTCGAGGACGAGGAGCCAGCCAAGGCTCCCGCCGGCGAGCCTGACATTCAGGAGGCCGCCAATGCGGACTCCACCCAATGAGCGCCTGACGTCCGACATCGCTGAACCGGCTCACTCTCCGAAGGACAAACAACCTTCCGGGAGCGAGCGACGCTGTATTCTTTCGGGGCAAAGCAGTGCGCGGGATGATCTGCTGCGGCTGGCGATTTCGCCCGATGGCGATGTGTTGCCCGACGCGAGCGCAAAGGCCCCAGGCCGCGGCGCATGGATTGCGCCCGACCGCGCCGCGCTTGAAAAGGCGCTCGCGAGTGGCCAGTTCAGAGGCGCGCTGGCGCGGGCGTTCAAAGGCGCGAAACTTGTCATCCCGGAAAATCTGCCCGATCTGGTGCAGGCCGCGCTGGCCCGGCATTTGCTGGACCGGCTGGGCCTTGAATTGCGCTCCGGCAATATCATTCTGGGTTCCAGCCGGATCGCCGAGCAGGCGCGCAGCGGGCGCATTGCGCTGCTGCTGCATGCCAGTGATTCCAGCGAGGATGGGCGCAAGCGGCTGGATCAGGCGTGGCGCGTGGGCACCGAGGCCGAAGGGTCGGGCGCACGCGGATGTGTCTTACCACTGGACCGCGCGGCGCTGTCTGTGGCATTGGGCCGCGAGAATGTCGTCCATTTGGGCGTTTCGGGCCACCCCGGTGACATGCGCGCCGCAAATCGGGTGGAACTGGCGGTAGCGCGTCTGACGAACTTTAACAGGACTGACCGCGTCGATGCGGCCCAGCCCGAGGCCGAAGCGGAGCATTCTGCGCCGCTTTGTGCAGACGGCATTGAAAATACGTGAAGGACTATTGAGCTAGAATGAGCGACGACACAGAAAAACGCACCCGGAAACCGTTGGGCCTCAAAAGGGCGGTCGAATCTGGCGAGGTCAAGCAGACCTTCAGCCACGGCCGCACCAACAAGGTCGCGGTCGAGGTGAAGCGGCGCCGCAAGCTCCTGAAGCCCGGCGAAACGCCCGCGCCCGAAGCGCCTCCTGTGGCTGCGCCTGCACCCGCTCCGGCACCTGCTCCCACGCCCGCTCCGGCGGCGAGGAAGCCCGCACCCGCGCCCGCCGCACGCAAAGCGCCTGCCGGTGAAACCCCGCAGGAGCTCGTCGCCCGTCTGCAACTCGAAGCCGAGGAAATGCGGCTTGACCAGCAGGCCGCCGATCGCAAGCGCGAAGACGCTGCCGCTCGCCAGCGCGATGAAGAGGAAAAGCGCCGCGCCGAGGAAAATCAGGAACAGAAAAAGCGCGACGAGGCTGAAGCGACCGCGACGCCCGCAAAGACGGCCGAGGCTGACGATAAAACCGGGCAAGCCAGCCCGGCCGAAACCGCTGCGACTGAAACGCCCGTGGAGGATCCGGCTGGGCTCGAGTCAGCCTCGGCACCTGCCGCGCGCAAGTTCACACCGGTCGCCCGGCCCGAAGTCAAACGTCCGGCAAAGAAGAAGGAAGAGAAACGTCCTGCCCAAGAAGACATTGGCAAGGACAAGCGACGCGCAGGCAAGCTGACCGTTACCAGAGCCCTCAACGAGGACGAGGGACGGCGTGCCCGCAGCCTCGCCGCGCTCAAGCGTGCGCGTGAGAAAGAGCGCCGCATGCAGGGCGGTGGTTCGTCCAAGCCGCGCGAAAAGCAGGTGCGCGATGTCATCGTGCCCGAAGCGATCACCGTTGGCGAACTGGCCAAGCGGATGGGCGAAAAGGGCGCCGATCTGGTGAAGGAACTGTTCAACCTCGATATGATGGTCACCGTCAACCAGACCATCGATCAGGACACCGCAGAACTGCTGGTGGAACAGTTTGGCCACAATATCGAAAAGGTGTCCGAAGCGGATGTCGATATCTCCGAGGAGGTCGACCCCGATCCCGAGGATACGCTGCAACCGCGCCCGCCGGTCGTCACGATCATGGGCCATGTCGATCACGGCAAGACCAGTCTGCTCGATGCGTTGCGCGGCACCAATGTGACCAAGGGAGAGGCCGGTGGCATCACCCAGCATATCGGCAGCTATCAGATCAATGCGAAGAACAAGCAGAAGATCACGTTCCTCGATACGCCGGGCCACGCGGCCTTTACCGAAATGCGCCAGCGCGGTGCCAACGTCACCGATATCGTGGTGCTGGTGGTGGCGGCGGATGACGGCATCATGCCGCAGACGATCGAGGCCATCAATCATACCAAGGCGGCGGGCGTCCCCATGATCGTTGCGATCAACAAGATGGACAAGCCCGAGGCGAAGCCGGACAACATCCGCAATCGCCTGCTCGAACACGAAGTCGTCGTCGAGAAGATGTCCGGCGAGGTGCAGGATGTGGAAATCTCGGCCAAGACCGGTGCAGGTCTGGACGAACTGATCGAGGCCATCACGCTGCAGGCGGAATTGCTGGAGCTGAAGGCGCGCCCGGATCGCGAAGCCGATGCGACCGTAATCGAAGCGCAGCTCGACAAGGGCCGCGGCCCGGTCGCGACCGTGCTGATCACGCGCGGCACGCTGAAAAAGGGCGACACATTCGTTGTCGGCACGCAAAGTGGCCGTGTGCGCGCCATCGTCAACGATGCGGGCAAGCAGATCAAGGAAGCCGGTCCCTCCATGCCGGTTGAAGTGCTGGGTCTGGGCGGCGTGCCGTCTGCTGGCGACAAGCTGACCGTGGTCGAAAACGAACAGCGCGCCCGCGAAGTGGCACAGTACCGTCAGGAAAAGGCCACCGAAAAGCGCACCGCGCTCGCCCCGACTAATTTCGATACGATGTTCAACAACCTGCAATCGAACGTCATCGAATGGCCGGTGCTGGTGAAGGCCGATGTGCAAGGGTCAGTCGAGGCGATCGTCACCGCGCTCCACAATATCTCGAACGACGATATCAAGGTGCGCGTGCTTAATGCAGGCGCTGGTGCGATCACCGAAAGCGATGTGATGCTGGCGGCGGCTTCCAATGCGCCGATCATCGGTTTCAACGTGCGCCCCAATGCCAAGGCGCGCGACCTGGTGAAGCGTGATGGTGTGCGCATGATGTATCACGATGTGATCTATCACCTCACCGATGAAGTCGCGAAGGAAATGGCCGGCGAGCTTGGACCCGAACGCATCGAAACGGTGGTTGGCCGGGCCGAGGTCAAGGAGGTCTTCAAATCGGGCAAGAAGGACAAGGCAGCCGGTCTGCTCGTGCTCGAAGGCGTCATTCGCAAGGGCCTGTTCGCGCGTCTCACCCGCGACGATGTCATCGTATCGGCGACCACCATCGCCTCGCTGCGGCGGTTCAAGGACGATGTGGACGAAGTCCGTTCCGGCCTTGAATGTGGTGCGGTTCTCGAAGACACGAACGATGTCAAGCCGGGCGACAGCCTCGAAGTGTTCGAAGTCGAGGAGCGTGAACGGACGCTGTGATTTCGCTCCCCTCCCGTTTGCGGGAGGGGCAGGGGGTGGGTGTTGGGCCGCAAGGCCCACCCCATTGCGACCGGGCAGCAAGCTGCCAAGTCTCATAGCCCGTCCGTCAAGCGAGAGGGGTAAAGAACAGGCATGATTGAAACCGCTTACTTCCCCGAGGACCATGATACCTCTCCTCACACCGCGCTGCTCGGCTCTGAGTTCGTCTCTTTTGACGAAGCCACCCAGACCGCGACCATGCGCTTCACGGTGAAGCGCGAAATGACCACCTGGCGCGGCGGCGTGCAGGGTGGTCTGGTGGCGGGCTATCTCGATGATGTGATGGGATACGCCTATGTCGCGGCGACCGGGGGCGAAATGGCTCCGCTCAATCTCGACATTTCCATGAGCCTTATCCGCCTGATCCCCGAGGGCGCGCTCATCGGCAAAGGCCGGGTGGTCAAATCGGGCCGCAAGGTTATCTTCCTCGAAGGCGAACTCTGGTCTGAAGACGGCAAGCTGATGGCGCGCGCGACTTCGACCGCGCTGCCTACGCCGCGCCCATCGGCGACCGAGACTGGAATGGTGTGATGCCGCGCTACCTTGCTTTACTGGGCAGCATCAATGTCGGCGGCAACCGGATCAAAATGGTCGATCTCAAATCCGCGTTGGAAGCGGCAGGCTTTGTCGATGTGGTGACCGTCGCAGCCAGCGGGAACGTGATCCTCTCAGACGAGCGTGATCCGGCGATGCTGGAGATCCAGTTGGAGAGCGTGGTTCAGGCGAAATTCGGCTTCAAATCCTGCGCCATGGCCCGCTCCGCTGACCAAGTCCGCGCTGCTATTGACGATAATCCCTTTCACGGAACCGGGCCGCAGCACGGCTCTGACAAGATGGTTCATTCGATCTTTCTCAGCCACCAGCCTGATCAGGAGCGCTTCGATGATTTGCTGGAGCGGCATAAAGGCAAGGGCAGCGAACGCCTGGCGCTGGGTGACCGCGTGCTGTTTCTCGATTACGTTCACGGCGTTGGGGATTCGGACCTTTCCAGCAAGGTTCTCGAACGGCGGCTTGGCTGCAAGGGCACGGCGCGCAACATGAATTCACTCAAGAACATACTTTCGAAGATGGACTGAACAATGGCTCGCAAAGATCCCTTCACCGCTGAACAGCAGACCGTCCGCGTCCTGAAAGTGGGCGAGCGGGTGCGGCATATCCTGTCCGAATTGCTCGCCCGGCAGGAGGTGCATGACGAAATCGTAAGGGCGTCCAACATCGCCGTTACCGAAGTGCGTATGACGCCCGACCTGCGCAACGCGACAGCCTATATCAAGCCGTTGCTGGGCGCGGCGGAAGATGATGTGGTGAAGGCGCTGCGCCAGAACACCGCTTTCCTTCAGCGTGAGGTGGCCAAGCGGCTGGGTCTGAAATTCGCGCCGAAACTGGCGTTCCGCAAGGATGAAAGTTTCGATGAGGCCGACCGGATCGAGGCGCTGCTGCGCGATCCCAAGGTCGCGCGCGATCTGGGGGATGATGAGGACGATAAAGTGGACGAGCAGGACTAGAACGGTCACGCTCAGAGCCTGATCGACTTTCCTACAAGCAGCAAATCATGGCATGCCCGCGATGCTCTTTGAAAAATGAACAAGCATGTCTGCGTTTGCACCCGCGCCTCCGGAGTTTTCGTCAGTTTCCGCGAAGTGTCAACTTTGATTTATCATTCCAAGGTGTTGAAAGATCTGTGATTCTACAGAGGTCAGGCGTCTGCCACAGTGTAAAGTATGTCAACTTCGCCGCTCGCAAGGACCGACGGCAAAACTTGGCCCGGACGACATTGCGCCCGCAGTTTCACAAACAGTAATCAACAATCTGTGCCAATTTGCGCTTCGACATGGTGATGTTCTCCGGTCTACGCTGTCGTCCGATGGCAAAGCTCTATTTCTATTATTCCAGCATGAATGCCGGGAAATCCTCCAGCCTGCTGCAGGCCGATTTCAACTATCGCGAACGTGGGATGCGCACGATGGTGTGGACCGCTGCGCTGGATACGCGAAGCGCCGGGATGGTCAGCAGCCGGATCGGGCTTGAATCGCAGGCGCATGTCTATCGGAACGACACCGATCTTCGGAAAGAGATAGCGCGGGCGGATGATGAGGCAAGGCTCGATTGCGTGCTGTTGGACGAGGCGCAATTCCTCACCGAACCACAAGTCTGGCACCTGGCGCAGGTCGCCGATGAACTGGGCATCCCGGTGCTTTGCTATGGCTTGCGCACCGATTTTCAGGGCGCGCTGTTTCCCGGATCGGCGGTGTTGCTGGGCATTGCCGATGCACTGGTCGAGTTGAAGGCGGTTTGCCATTGCGGGCGCAAGGCGACGATGAACCTGCGCGTGGAGGCATCGGGCGCGCCGGTAAGCGAGGGCGAACAGACCGAGATCGGCGGCAACGATCGCTACTTGGCGCTGTGCCGCAAGCATTTCAGCGCGGCTCTGGCCGGGGATCCCGCCGGAATTTCTTCCAACCGGGATTAGCGTAGCTGCGCAAGGGTCCCTATATCGCCACCATGCCCGAAACCCTTATCACTGCGCTGGTGCTGATCCCGTGCCTCGTCATCGCGATTGTCTTTCATGAGGTCGCGCATGGCTATGTCGCAAAAGCGCTGGGCGATCCCACCGCCAGCGAGCGCGGGCGGCTGACGCTCAACCCGCTGGCGCATGTCGATCCGATCGGCACACTGCTGCTGCCGGGCGCTCTCGCATTGGTCGGGGCGCCGGTGTTCGGATATGCCAAACCGGTGCCCGTTTTGAAAAACCGGCTGGGGAACCCGCGTTTCGGGATGATGGCGGTGGCAGCGGCCGGGCCGCTCAGCAATTTCGTGCTCGCCGGTGTGGGCGCGGTGGCGCTGGGGCTGGCGTGGACCAATGGCGCACAGTTCGATCCCGGAGCTGCCAGCCTGCCGCTTCTGCTGGGCCCCACGGGTGAGCCCCTCTGGTTGATGAGCGGATTTTATTTCTTCGTCCTCATCAACCTGTTCCTTGGCATGTTCAACCTGCTGCCGATCCCGCCGTTTGACGGGTCGCATATCGTTGGCGGGTTGCTTCCGGCCGGGATGCGCCGGGGATGGGAACGGTTGCAGGGACTGGGGATGGTGATGATCCTGGCCGTGGTCGCGTTCAGCTGGATTTTCGGGACTGGCTGGCTGACGGTCGTGCTGGGTCCGGTTGAATGGGTGTTTGAGCGGTATCAGGCTTTGGCGATGGCGATTTCCCAGCTGTGATGTTCAACCCGGGCGCGATGGTGGGCGATGCCGCGAATGCATTTCGCCAGATTTGCAAGTGCGCTGCGCATGTGGCTAGGGCGGGGCGATGACGCTCGCCAAATCACCCGAATTCAAAACCCCGCTGTCGGGCTGGATCATCCTCGACAAGCCGCGCGGGCTGGGCTCGACGCAGGCCGTCGGCGCGGTAAAGCGAAACCTGCGCGAAGGTGGCTATGCCAGGACCAAGGTTGGGCATGGCGGCACGCTCGATCCGCTGGCCGAAGGGGTGTTGCCAATTGCGCTGGGCGAGGCGACCAAGCTTGCCGGGCGGATGCTGGATGCGAGCAAGATCTATGATTTTACGATCAGGTTTGGCGAACAGACCGATACGCTCGACACCGAAGGCACCGTGGTGGAGCGCAGTGATGCACGGCCCACTGTGGCGGCGCTGGAGGCGGTTTTGCCGCAGTTCACCGGGCCAATCGAGCAGGTACCACCCGCCTATTCCGCACTGAAAGTCGATGGCAAGCGCGCCTATGATCTGGCGCGCGCGGGCGAGGCGGTGGAGCTGAAAAAGCGGGCCGTGACCATTTTTGCCCTCACTCTTGCGCGGTCGGATTCGAACGACGCACTGGGCGAAATTACCCTCACAGCGCACGTTTCGAAGGGCACCTATATCCGATCGCTGGCAAGAGACATCGCCCATGCCCTTGGAACCTGCGGCCATGTTACCTATCTTCGTCGGATCAAGGCTGGGCCATTCCGCGAGACGCAGGCGATTTCGCTGGACAACCTCAACGAAATCGGTAAGGGCGCGAGCCTTGAAAACCTCATCCTGCCGTTAGAGGCGGGGCTGGACGACATCCCGGCCCTCAACCTCGATCAGACAAGCGCGCAGGCGGTCCGCCAGGGCCGGGTTCTGTCTGAATTGCCCCAACCATCCGGGCTCTATTGTGCGATGCTGGACAGCGTCCCGGTCGCGCTTTTGGAAATCGAGGATGGGACGGCGAAAGTCGTCAGGGGCTTCAACCTTCCCGATGTCGCTGAGTAGAAAGACAAAGATATGTCGGTATCCGCCGAAGAAAAAACACAGATTATCAAGGACAATGCCCAAGCCGAAGGCGATACGGGCAGCCCGGAAGTTCAGGTCGCGATCCTCACACAGCGCATCCGCAACCTTACCGATCACTTCAAGTCCAATCACAAGGACAACCATTCGCGCCGTGGCCTTCTGATGATGGTCAACAAGCGTCGCAACTTGCTCGCCTATCTCAAGAAGAAAGACGTTGAGCGGTACAACGCATTGATCCAGAAACTGGGTCTGCGTAAGTAAGAGTTTCGGGAAAGGCGGCCCTGTTGGCCGCCTTTTTCATATCAGGCATCCGGAACATCCGGTGTCTTTTCAAATGGGGCATGGGTTCGCAATTCGGCGACCCTCATGTCTTGGGGCACAGCTTTATGGCCCCGAACCGGACCGGGACGGTATACCCGGACAATGCAGGCCCCGCGCACGCAATAAGGCGGCGAGGGTTCAAAAGGAAAATCAATGTTCGACACGAAAACCGTATCGCTAGAGTGGGGCGGCAAGACCCTCACTCTGGAAACTGGCCATATTGCCCGTCAAGCCGACGGCGCGGTGCTGGCTACCTATGGCGAAACCGTGGTGCTGTGCGCCGTGACCGCTGCCAAGTCTGTCAAGGAAGGGCAGGATTTCTTCCCGCTCACCGTCCACTACCAGGAAAAATTCTCTGCTGCCGGTCGTATCCCGGGCGGCTTCTTCAAGCGTGAGCGCGGCGCGACCGAAAAGGAAACGCTGACCAGCCGCCTGATCGACCGT